>CANQKN010000072.1 GCA_947624515.1 uncultured Bacilli bacterium | reverse complement strand
GCCAGAAGAACAAAAACCAAGTGTAGTTCCAGTAGAAAATGTTAGTATAAGTGGACAACAAACAATTACAATTAAAGTTGGAGGAACTATTACATTACAAGCAATTATTACACCAAGTAATGCAACAGACAAAAATGTAACTTGGAGTAGCAGTAATCCGGAAGTAGCAACAATTGATATTACAAGTGGAAAAGTAACAGGTGTTAATGATGGAACAACAACCATTACAGTAAAAACTTCAAATGGAAAAACAGCAACTTGCCAAATAAAAGTAGAATCAACTTATACCATTACATTAACAGCAAATCATCAACAAGTAACAGGAGCAGTAATGCAATATTTCATTTCTGTTACAAAAAATGGAAAAGTATTTAATGATTGGCAAGCATTTTTGTATAATGGAAGACCCATAGAAAATGGAAATAAAACAATAAGAGCAGCTGACATTAATACTTCTATTAATTCTGTAACACTAGTTTTAACAAGTGGAAATGTAACGGCTCAAGTAATACATATTAATTAGAAAAGGAGAAGAAAATGATAAAAAGATATAGTAAATTATTAATTTTAACAATATTATTTATTTGTATATTAATGATACCTAGTTTTGCCAAAGAAATAACAAAAGATAATATGAATGGAGAATTAAATAATATAAGTGGTAATTCATACTATATAATAGTCATTGGAGAGCATGTATATACATCAAATTATATTATACAAACAGAAGACGTTATGTTAGCAGCAAGAAGTATTAATGTAGAAAATGCACAAAAGGAAGATATGGCAATTTATACCTTAAGTAGAGAATATAATGGAATGAAGCCAACAGGAAAATGGATAGTAGAAGATAATATACTTGGAAAACAATTAGATAAAGAAAATCCTGTCTTAAACATTAATTATATAGACAATCAAATTATCCCAGAAGATACAAAAATAAAAGTATCTTTAGAAAATGTAAATGAGCTATTAGAAAAATCAAAAGATACTTTAAAATACGAAAAAAATTCAGAAAGCCTTAAATTAGATGAAAATGGAAATTTAACAGGCTTAATTGAACTAAATAAAAAAGTAGACACATCAGTATTTCCACAAGAAGAATTAACAGGGTATTATTTTGCTTATACTTTACAAGTAGAAGGTGAAATAACAGATGCTACAACAGTAAAATTAACAAATGGAAATGCAGAAGCAAAAGTATTAACAGGCAAAAGTGCATTTGATGATGTAGAAAAAGGTCGTATGCTAATATTAGCACATTTAGATAAAGATGCAGAAAACAAAACTTTAAAAGTAGAAGTAGATTTAGATGGCGACGAAGAAAAATATGGTTCAGCAGAATATACAATAGATTGGAGCAAGGTAAATTTCCAATCTAATAGTTCATACACAAAAGTAGTTATAGGAACTGACACACAAGAAGCAAATAGTGAAGAATATATTTCTGACAATGATAAAACTCAAATTAGAAATTGGGGTTATGATTTTAGTAATGCAGGAATTGATTTAGCAATAGAAAAACAAGAAGGAGAAATACCATATAGATTAACAGGAAAAGTAAAACAACAAGAACTAAATGATGGAGTATTTAAAGAAGCTAATGGATATTATGTAGTATTAAAAATTTATGGACCAGATGAAAACCAAGTACAAGAAAACACAAAAAAATGGACAATTCAATTAAAAGATGAAGAAGGAAATTATAAAGAAATTGTAAAACCATCAGAAGAAGATTATAACAATGGATTTACAACAGCATTAATTAAGCTAAAAAATAGTGCTGAAAACAAAAAAATTACATATAAAATAGATTGGGATGGAGAAGAAGATTATTTCTTACCTTATGAAGTAGTTATTGACTATTCTACTGACTTAAATTTTTTACAAGCACATGAATTAAAATTACAGGGCTTAGAAGAAACAATTACAATATGGGATGGAGAAGAAATTCCAACAGAAAAAATTGAAAATATAAAACCAGAAAATAAAGAAACAACTTACCATAGTTTTGCTTATTGGACCAAAGAAGATGGAACTAAAATTGAAGAATTAACAGTAGAAGAACTTTTAAATGGAAGTGAAGGTGTAACTTTAGTACCACATTGGAACGTAAATTCTGATAAATTTATAAATGATATTATTGCAGATTTGAACTCACCAAAAGGAAAAGAAGATGGTTCACAATCAGAAGATTTCCACGAAAAATTTGTGTTTGAACAAGAAGACAGCAATAATATTAAAATTAAAATTGTAAATCCAACTACTACTTTAGATGAAATGAATAATACAAGTATTCCTGGCGCTATAGCTTATGTTTTAGAAAAAGGTGAAATAAAAGAGATTACATTTGAAGTAAATAATGAAAATAAAGTAACATTTAATAAAGATGGTGTAAAAGTAGAAAATGGAATTTCTTTAGCAGAAGAATTACCTTTAAAAGAAAAAGTTCAAGAAGGCTTAAAAGCACTATATACGAAAGTATTAGGTGAAGAAGGAAAAGATGCACAAACAACATTAAGTGCAATGGCTACTGGAGAAAATGCAAGCTTCACAATAAGAATAGATGATATGGATAAAAACATAACTCTTACAAGTGGAAATGAATATAAATTTACTTTCGATTCCAACATGGTAGCAGTAGTAAATACTGAGGCAGAATTAAAACAAGCATTAGCAAAAGATACAATAACAGAAATATTTGTAGCAAAAGATATGGAATTAAGTGATATTAACAGCGATGAAAAACAATCTCATACTTTAATTATTAATTTCAATGATGCAAATAGAAAAGTAACAATCAAATCATTAGATGTGAATAATCCTGTAACAATAAGCGATGAAGAAAGAACAACAGAGGGAGAAAGCGATAAAACACCTGTAATTGAAGTAAGAGCAGGAGAAGTAACTTTTGAAAATATTAAAATAAAGGGAGCAACAAGAGCAATTTCAGTAAAATCTGGGGCTAAAGTAACAGCAAAC
>CANQKN010000071.1 GCA_947624515.1 uncultured Bacilli bacterium | reverse complement strand
TCTTCCATCATTATATGGTTATAGTATCGATAATATTAAACAAAAAATAGATGATCTAATTGAGTTAGGCTACACTAAAGAAGAAGTAATCAAAATGACTAAACTTCTTCCGCAATTATATAGTTTAGGTATCGATAATATCAAACAAAAGATAGAATATTTAAGAAAAATTCATTTAGATTTTATTGTAACAGAAGATACTAAAAAATTAATGCAGAGTGTAGATTTAACTTATGCAAGATATGAATTTCTAACAGATCAAGGGAAAATAATTAATATAGAAAATTATAGAATGTTGTATTATGATAATAAACAATTTATTAAACAATTTGGAGTAACAAAGCGCCAACTATTAACAATGTATCCTTATAAAGAAAGAGAAAAGAGAAAAGAAAGAAGGAATGTAATGTGATAGATACTTTATTTGAATTAGGATTAACAGAGCAAGAACTAAAAAATATAAAAGAATTTATAAATGATATTTATCAAGAAGACCTAAAGAAAAATATCTCTTTGCTAAAGTTAGTTGGATGCGATATTGATTCTATTAAAAATATGATAATTGGAAATCCCTTTTTTCTACAAAGAAATTATAGTGATATTCGAAAATTGATTCATTATTTACAAGAACTAGGTTTTTCTTATTTAAATTTATTATTTGATAGTTATCCCATGTTTTTAAATAAGGATGCTTTTGAAATAAAAAATTATATTGAAGATAGAATAAATTTGGGAGAAGAATTAGAAGACATTATAGATGACATTGATAGTAATCCAATCATCATTGATGAGGTATGAAATGAAAGAGGTAAGAAAATATTTACAGGGATTTGGATTTAGTGATGAAAACATTACCATTATCTTAAAAACATATCCAATCTGTGATATGTCGGAAGATACTTTATTAGATCATTGTAAAAAAAATAATCAATGGTTTTTAGAAAGTGGTTACACTAAAGAAGAAATCATCAAAATGACTAAACTTCTTCCACAATTATATGGTTATAGTATCAATAATATTAAACAAAAGATAGATGATTTCATCGAGTTAGGCTATACCAGAGAAGAAATCATCAAGATGACTAAACTTCTTCCAGCATTATATGGCTATAGTATCGATAATCTTAAACAAAAAATAGATGATTTCATCGAGTTAGGCTACACCAAAGAAGAAATCATCAAAATGACTAAACTTCTTCCACAATTATATGGTTATAGTATCGATAATATTAAACAAAAGATAGATGATTTCATCGAGTTAGGCTATACCAGAGAAGAAATCATCAAAATGACCAAATCTTTTCCAGCATTATATAGCTATAGTATCGATAATATTAAACAAAAAATAGATGATTTAACCAAGTTAGGCTATACCAAAGAAGAAGTAATCAAGATGACTAAACATCTTCCATCATTATATGGTTATAGTATCGATAATATTAAACAAAAAATAGATGATCTAATTGAGTTAGGCTACACTAAAGAAGAAGTAATCAAAATGACTAAACTTCTTCCGCAATTATATAGTTTAGGTATCGATAATATCAAACAAAAGATAGAATATTTAAGAAAAATTCATTTAGATTTTATTGTAACAGAAGATACTAAAAAATTAATGCAGAGTGTAGATTTAACTTATGCAAGATATGAATTTCTAACAGATCAAGGGAAAATAATTAATATAGAAAATTATAGAATGTTGTATTATAATAACAAAACATTTACTAAACAATTTGGAGTAACAAAGCAACAATTATTAACAATGTATCCTTATCAAGAAAGAGAAAAAAGAAAAGAAAGAAGAAATGTAATGTGATAGATACTTTATTAGAATTAGAAGACATTATAGATGACATTGATAGTAATCCAATCATCATTGATGAGGTGTAAAATGAAAGAGGTAAGAAAATATTTACAAGAATTTGGCTTTGACAATAAAAGTATTACTATTATATTAGAAATATATCCAATCTGTGATATGTCGGAAGATACTTTATTAGATCATTGTAAAGAAAATAATCAATGGTTTTTAGAAAATGGCTATACTAAAGAAGATATCATCAAGATGACTAAACTTCATCCAGCATTGTATGGTTATAGTATCGATAATCTTAAACAAAAAATAGATGATCTAATCGAGTTAGGCTACACTAAAGAAGAAGTCATCAAAATGACCAAATCTTTTCCATCATTATATAGCTATAGTATCGATAATATTAAACAAAAAATAGATGATTTAATCGAGTTAGGCTACACTAAAGAAGAAGTCATCAAGATGACTAAACTTCATCCATCATTATATAGTTTAAGCATCGATAATATCAAACAAAAGATAGATGATCTAATCGAGTTAGGCTACACCAGAGAAGAAGTAATCAAGATGACTAAACTTCTTCCATCATTATATAGTTTAAGCATCGATAATATCAAACAAAAGATAGATGATCTAATCGAGTTAGATTACACCAAAGCAGAAGTAATCAAGATGACTAAACTTCTTCCAGCATTGTATGGTTATAGTATTGATAATATCAAACAAAAGATAGATGATCTAATCGAATTAGGTTACACCAAAGCAGAAGTAATCAAGATGACTAAACTTCTTCCAGCATTATATAGTTTAAATATCGATAATATTAAACAAAAGATAGATGATCTAATTCAGTTAGGTTACACCAACGCAGAAGTAATCAAGATGACTAAACTTCTTCCAGCATTATATAGTTTAAATATCGATAATATTAAACAAAAGGTTGAATATTTAACAGAAATTCATTTAGATTTTATTATAACAGAAGATACTAAGCAATTAATGCAGAGTGTAGGTTTAACTTATGCAAGATATGAATTTCTAACAGATCAAGGAAAAGTAATTACTATAGAAAATTATAGAATGTTGTATTATGATAATAAACGATTTACCAAACAATTTGGAATAACAAAACAACAATTATTAACAATGTATCCTTATCAAGAAAGAGAAAAAAGAAAAGAAAGAAGAAATGTAATGTGATAGATACTTTATTAGAATTAGAAGACATTATAGATGACATTGATAGTAATCCAATCATCATTGATGAGGTGTAAAATGAAAGAGGTAAGAAAATATTTACAAGAATTTGGCTTTGACAATAAAAGTATTACTATTATATTAGAAATATATCCAATCTGTGATATGTCGGAAGATACTTTATTAGATCATTGTAAAGAAAATAATCAATGGTTTTTAGAAAATGGCTATACTAAAGAAGATATCATCAAGATGACTAAACTTCATCCAGCATTATATAGTTATAGTATCGATAACATTAAACAAAAGATAGATGATCTAATCGAGTTAGGCTATACCAGAGAAGAAGCCGTCAAAATGACTAAATTTCTTCCATCATTATATGGTTATAGTATCGATAATATTAAACAAAAAATAGATGATCTAATTGAGTTAGGCTACACTAGAGAAGAAGTCATCAAAATGACTAAACTTCTTCCACAATTATATAGCTATAGTATCGATAATATCAAACAAAAGATAGATGATTTCATCGAGTTGGGTTACAACAGAGAAGAAGTCGTCAAAATGACCAAATTTCATCCAGCATTATATAGTTTAAGCATCGATAATATCAAACAAAAGATAGATGATCTAATTGAGTTAGGCTACACTAAAGAAGAAGTAATCAAGATGACTAAACTTC
>CANQKN010000070.1 GCA_947624515.1 uncultured Bacilli bacterium | reverse complement strand
CAATGCCTGACAACTATGGGTTTCACTATCTGTTTTTAATATTTTAATTCTACCTTTAATTACTTGTTCTTGTGCATTAACTGTTTCTATATTATCTTGCGTAATATTAACAGTAAATACTTCGGTATTTAATTTATATCCTACTGGATTTTTTATTTCTTTGACTTGATAAGTATCATAAGGTAATTTCTTTGATGTTGCAGAACAATCATTTCCTATTGTTAATGTATCAACAATTTCTCCTTTTGAGTTAATAATATTATACTTTGCACCTACTAAACTGGCTTCTCCCAATGCCTGACAACTATGGGTTTCACTATCTGTTTTTAATATTTTAATTCTACCTTTAATTACCTGTTCTGTTACTGTAATATCAAATATTTCACTAGAATTAACATTAACAGTATCAATATTTTCATTTTTATAATATCCCAAACTAGGAGATAATTCTTTAATTGTATAAGTACCAATAGGTAAATATTCTGTTATTGCAGTATTATCATTTCCTATTGTTAAAGTAGAAACTAACTCATTTTTGGAATTATAAACTTCGTATTTAGCGCCAATTAAACTACCTTTACCCTGTGGAATAATTGATTGGGTTTCACTATCTACTTTCCTTATTCTTATTTTTCCGCCTGTAACATTAACTCTTAAGTTAATTCTAACTGGATCTGGCTTTCCTCTTGACATAACTTTTTGGGCATCACCCTGATTATATAAAAGAGGAATTTCATCTAATGAAGTTTCATCATATTTTTTCGTTAATGTGATATCTGTCGATCCTAAATTTTTGGCAGTAATATTTAATGTACTACCTACCTTATCAACTGAAACAATATTATTATCAGTTGTAATATCAAATTTATCTAATAAATTATTGCTATCTTGTAGATCTACACTTTCTCCTATATTCATTGATAAATTAGAATTTGAAAAACTTGGAATAGCATAATGTTCATTTATTAATCTTTCTATTTCTTGTTCCATATAATCATAATTATAATCTCTAGAACCATTGGCTGTTTTAGTGAAATAAAATTGACCTTCTGGAAATACAGTTCTCCAAATCATCAGTTGTGTCATT
This sequence comes from uncultured Bacilli bacterium, assembly GCA_947624515.1. Classification (GTDB taxonomy): domain Bacteria; phylum Bacillota_I; class Bacilli_A; order RF39; family UBA660; genus Alloscybalousia. The sequence continues at coordinate 23,717 of CANQKN010000070.1, read as the reverse complement.
CCATACCAACGATCATCGGTATGATTACCATAACCATATCCATAATAAGCAATTAAAGTTAGTCGTTTCCATGTATCACTACTAACATTTAAAATCTTTTCTTGATCAAATGAATTTAAGTCATAATTAGAATTTTCTGCTAAATCAACCCATGGTTGAACACAATAAACAAATCTTCCATCACTATTTCTAGTAATTTTTGATATTTCTTTAAATTTTCCAGATCCATTAGCATATAACTTTTTAATATAAAATCCATTTAACACATTAGCTGAAAATGTTTCTTGATTAATTGCATTAACAATCTTAGAAAAACCTAGAAATATAAACATAGATGATAAAGTTACAAGAAATATTGTAAATATTTTCCTATTTTTTTTCATATTGTTTCCTTTCTTTTAAGCATAAAAAAAATACCAGATTTTTCTGATATTTCGTATTAACTATTATTTATTATTTTTAAGTAGTCATCGTAAAAAGCTCCCTGTTGTCCACCATTATAAAAGAAATAAACTTTTAATCCAACTGCTGTTGCTTCCCCATATTCAGTAAATGGACATTCAAATTGGTAAACTTGACTTGTTGTCTGATTATTTAATAATGAATTACCTAATTCCATACATTCATTTACTGTAATAGGTTTTCCATTTCTATAAGTAACATCATCTCCTGCCTGTAACTGATATTCGATTGCCATTTCTAAGTCTGTCTTTACATTAGGAGTTGGTGTTGGACTTGGAACAGGTGATTGACTATTTTGATTATTATTTTGATTTGAATTATTATTCTGTGATGGTTGTGATGTTGGGGTTGTGGTTGGTTTAACTGTTGGTGTACTACTAGGTTTTACTTGATTATTATTTGATGATTGATTATTTTCTGAAATATTTAATTCATTTTCTTGATTATTAGTTTCTTCATTATTCACTGTTTCATTTTCAATATTTGGATCACTATTTTCAATTTCAGTATTTTTTTCTTCATTAGAAGAATTACTATGATCATTTGAAATATTAAGATCACTTTCATTTTGGAGAGAATTATCTTTATTTATAGATAAATGAAAATATCTAACACCAAAATAACTGCCACCCAATACTAACACTAATATAATTAATAATAAGAAAATTTTGAAAGTATTTTTTCTTTTAATCATATTACTTATTCAACTCCAATCCAACATTTAAATTCTTTTATCTATAAATATTATACCATTTAATGTGTAATATTTATCTTTTAAAAATATATTTTTAAAAGTATTTTTGATTAATTATGGTATTTTTTGCCTCTTATACATATAAATCTCCTTTTTCTACACTTTTCTTTCCACTTCTTTACCAAAAGCCAAAGCAATTTTCATAATACAACTATTTTTGATAGGAGTCATACCATTTCGTGATACTCCTATACAATCAGCTGTATATCTTTCTGATTTTCCATTCAACAACAATTCTGTATAATAAACCTTTTCATACATATTCATTCGTGAAATTGCTCCAGCCATAGTATTATAAAAAGCTATAATTTCCTGCTCTGTATCTAATCTAGAACAGACATAATTTCCTAGTTTATCTGTTCCAGATGGCAAAGATAAATATTCATACTTTATCTCATAATTAGGTGTCATTCTAGGTGGTAAAATATTTGTATATTTATATTGTGATCTAAAAAAATTATTCATTATTTTATATACATTTTCTTCTGTTTTGGCTAAATCATAAAATGATAGAAATCGCTTATCTAACAATGAAAATTCTACTAATTCTTCATTTTTATTCATAATAACCACCATCTAACAAAAAAAGAGAAATTAAACAAGCAAAAAACTTGAGTAATTTCTCTTCTATAGATACTTCAGATATTTTGGACAGTACAAAAATTAATTTATAATCCATGTGTTTGTTTTTCATACCAATCCCCCCTTATGAAAAAAAAAGCAGTACGAAAGGGGTACTGCTTTTCACTAATACTACTAAACAAACATATACATCTATAAATCGTTGCTTATTATAATACTTTTTGTCAAAAAATGCAAATAATATGCAACTGTAATGAAATAGAAAAAGAGGATCTCTCTCCTCTTTTGCATACTAATTTCATTTTACATTATTATAATACTTGACATTTACAATGCAAGAACTTTTTGGCTCTTTTTGGCTCTTTTTGGTATTTTTTATTTTTCATTATATTGATTTCTATTAATTAAAATTATAGCAATTTTTTTAATATCTACTCAATATTATATTAAACTACTAAAATGCAATAAATTAATATAAATGTACTTATCTAATTAGTTCAATTATATCTTTTTTCATATATTTTAACATTGGAATAGTAATTATAGTAACACAGTATATAAGTATTGCTAAAACTAAAATAATATTAATTTCAATGTTCAAAAACAGATTAAATTCATATAATTGATATATTAATAAACAAAAAATATTATAAAGAATTAAGGATATGAATAATGGCTTAATAATATTTAACAAATACTCTCCTACATAAATAAAAAATATTCTAGTTTTTGATAGTCTAAATAGTTGTAAATAACCAAGTTCCTTTTTTCGATAATATAAGTCTAATCCTATTTTATTACTTACAAATAAAATTGATACAATTGAAATAAACAATAATAATAGTAAAAATATATTAGCAATAAAATTGGCATCCTTTGATACTGAATCTATTTTGTTTTCCCATGATCTATAGTTTCCTAATACTGGTTTATTTGCTTCAGTAAATATTTTATTATTATATAAATCTGCTGTGATTTCTTTATCTATTACAACTAATTTAAGGGATATATTAGATTCTATCTTTTTTCCAATTTTAATTATAGTATTATAAGGAATAAAAATAGCTGGTGAAGATATTTCATTATACCCGCCTTTATTAATATTCTTATAATAGGGGTTACATCCATATACTTCAAAATAATTATTGACATCCTTCATTACTATACCAGAAATAATAAAATTATTTCCATTAACTTCAATTTGCTTATTAATAACTTTTTCTAGTTTTTCATTAGGAAAATATAAATTTGCAAATTCATTATTAATTAATATCTCATTATCTAACTGAGGAAAAGATCCATATTTAATAATACCTGGTATATTCAAATTACTATCTTCTTTATTTGGCAATACATAACCATTATAATTATCAGCAAATACAACATATTCATCGTATTTTCTAACAATCAATTCTTCTAAATACTTATAATCTCTTTCCGTTAATGAGAGAACATTATATGGATATTTATTCATATTATATTGAATATATTCATTTTTAAAATTAAATCTTATAGCTAGTGAAAAAAAGAGTAAAACAAACAATAATACTAAAAATATATTTAATATAATGCTTTTATTTTTTTTTGCCCTTAATATAAGATATTTTAGGTTATATTTAAGATTAAATTTAAACTCAGTACCTAATAGTGCACTATTTTTCTTATTTTCAATAGTTTTTGTATTTTTAACTTTTCCTTTAATCTCTTTTAATTTGCCAAATTGAATATTATAGATTTTATCCGCTATTGTATCATAAATATTTTTGTGAGTAGCTATAATCAATATTTTATTATTTTGCCTTAATTCATTTAAATAGGAAGCAAATAACATTGAATTTTTCATATCTAATGATGATGTTGGTTCATCCGCTAAAATTACTTTACTATTTCCTAATAGTGACCTAATCAATGAAAATCTTTGTCTTTCACCACCAGATAACTGATATGGCATCTTATATAATAAATGTTCTACCCCAAATTTTTTTGCAAGATATAGAATCTTTTGATTATTATCCTCAATAAATCTTAAATTATCTATAACATTCATGTGATGAATTAGAAGACTATCTTGCAAAATATAGCCAATACCATTTCTATACTGTTTATTTTCTCTTTTGGTCATTTTTTTTAAATCTTTTCCACAATAGCTACATTCACCAGTATAGCCATTATCTAATCCTGCTAAAATATTCAAAAGAGTCGTTTTTCCACTACCACTAATTCCTTTTAATATATAAATTTTTCCACATTCAAATTCACAGTCAATATTATCTAATACTTTAAAGTCAAATGTTCTAGATAATTTATTTATCTTGATCATAATAGATCACTTCTTTCTTTCAGTACATTAAACCAACCTTTTACTTGCACTTTTTTTTGATTTACCAATGATAAGAAAACTGAAAATATTGATAAGGAAAGTAACATTAATATGATTACCTTATAATCAATCATAAATAATTTAAATTCTAAAATATTATGGTATTCTATTACCATATTGACTAAATTTGAAACTAAAATTGCAAGAACTATTGAAATCATATATTTTTTTAAAATATTAATTAAAGAATAAAGTATATTTGCATATTCAATTTGTTTAGTTGTAAAACCATAATATTGATATACAGCAGATATATGTTTATTGTAAATTAATTCTATTTTTTGAATCTGAAAATAAAATAAAACAGATACTGCTGTTACGCAAATAACTAAAGGATAAAAAATCATTTTTGCTAACTCTATATCTTGTTCATATTCAACAAATCCATTAATAAAATCATTAGCACTAATTCCACTTATTCTTGGATCTTTATTTACATAATCTTTATAAAATTTATATAAATCTTTTGTGTTATCAAAATATACGGTCAATACTGTTGATTTTAAATCTCCCTCTTCATTAAACCCTAACTGTTCATCATATAAATATTTAGAAACATAATCACTATTTATGTACATATAAGAATCAAATGCCAAATCATTATAAACACTTTTAAGATAGTTAATTTCTGATGGAGAGAATTCATTAAAAATTCCTGTAATTATAAAATTTTCGTTTCCATCTGGAAGTGCAATTTCCAATTCTGTTCCAATGAGTTTCTCTGGCTCTTCGCTTATTGAAAAAGCCAATTTATAGCCTAGCATTACTTGATTTGGTTGTTCAAAGTATTTTCCATATAAAATGGAATCTGAAATTTTAAATCTCTGTTTTTCTGAAGGCAAAGTAAGTAAAGTAGGATCAAAATAAATTGCACTTGAAGATCCATCAACTACCTCATCCTCAACGGATGGAATATTTTCTGCATAATTATAAATTTTATAAGTAGAATTATACTTTTGCAAAATATTATCGCAATAATTTTCTTCTTCTATAGAACAAAATACTTTCACCATATTAACTGAATATCTATTAATTAAACTTTGTAATAATTTTTCTTTATAGCCAAAGCATATAAAACATAATAATAAGGAAATCAAAAAAACTAAAATTAGAAAAAAGGCTGATTTTTTCTCTCGATTTTTATATTTGTCCTTTTTTAATATATATTTTAAAAGTATACTACCTTTTATTTGTTGAACTTCATCTACTATTATTTGATGGTTTGTATTTTTATCGTTATTTTTTTCAATCTGATTATAATTTTCTAAACTATTAAAGTTTATTATACTATCAGCATATTCAAAAATTTTTTGATCATGCGTACAACAAATAATTAATACTTTTTCTTTTAAAGCATTAATTATTTGAAAAAACAAATCTCTATTTTTATGATCTAATGATGATGTTGGTTCATCTAGAATCAAAATTTTCTTTTTCTTTAACAACAATTGAGCAATTGCTAATCTTTGTCTTTCACCGCCACTAAGTTTATTAGGATATATATTTTTTTTATTTTCTAGCTGAACTTGTTGTAATACTTTTTCTATTTCATTATTGCTAGAATTTGGAGAACAAACTTTAATATTATCATACACACTTAAGTAGTCAACAAAGTAAGAATCTTGGGAAATATAAGAAATATATTTTGCGATATCCTCATAATGAACCATATTAATGTACTGTTTTCCATTAAAATAAATAGTTCCCTTTTCAAAATTAGTAAGTCCAAGTAAAATATTTATAAAGGTTGTTTTTCCTGTCCCACTATTTCCAAATAAAACATATAATCCCTTACTACCAAATGTATAATTAAAATTTTTTAATACTGATACATCTTGATATGATTTTTCTAGATGAGAACATTTTATTAATTCATTCATTTCATATTACCTAAAGACTTTATAAATGTAAATAGTCTATCATACTGTTTCCCTTTGAAGTTTGAAAATTTGGTAGCAATATCTATATTTTGTGACTCTAATATATATTTTTCTATTTCTTGTAAGTTATCATATAAATTTTTTTCTTCTATAGTAGCATTTCCTTTGGCTATTTTATCAGACAAATACACACCATCACCATAATCCATATCAATCTCCAAAGCCTCAAAATTTCCCCAACTCATTAAAGTTCCAATCTGAAACTTAGGAGTTTCAGTTGTATTTTCTGTGTATACCGAACAATCGGGTAAATCGTATTTACCAAATTCTTTTCTATATTCTACATCCTGTACACTATTAAACAATGATACAATTTCTTCTTTAGAAAAATTACTAACCTCTAAAGTCTGAATATCTTCTAAGGTAATTTTATTATTAAATTGCATTGTATTAAAATATTTATTAATAATAGGTATTTCTTCTCTCTCCATAATACCATTTATGGATTTTTCGGAAACCGCTAATGTCGGTTGAGTGGGTATTCTATCCATAATATTTCCACTATCATCAACAACTAATACATTATAATCAGTTAATGAAGAGTATTTTAAATTACATCCATTAAATGTATACATTTTATCAATATTATTCCCCAAAAAAGTAATCATAAAATAATAATACCAACCATCATCCTTTTTTACAGAATACATTTTTTCTACTCTCTGTGATACTATATTTTGTCTTTCTTCTTCCTTTTTCTCAGCATATGTCTTTTCCTTTTTCCCACATCCAGTTGTACATGCAATTATAATAAAAAAAAGTACAATTAGAATTGTAAGTTTTTTATTTTTCTTTTTCATAAATACCTCCTACTAAAACTTATTTTCAAGTTTAACTCTTATCATATTCATCTTAAAATAACAAAAAGAAAAAATAAAGGGCTAATTCAGCCCGTTTTAAAAAATAACAAAAAGGACTCAACAAGTCTGTAATTATTTCAAATTTATTAAATAGTTTTTCTGAAAATATTCAACAATTTTTAAATCACATTGTCCATAAATACATTGTTTATTTGTTAATTCAAATGTAAAATTATTTTCTATATTATCATTATTTAATTGATAATACATCAAGCTATTATCAAGTAAGAAATAATCATAATGACTAATTTTACTATTTTGTTGAATTTCTTCAATTGTATATAAATTTGTTTCTACATTAAATTTATGATCTATAATCGTATCACTTCTTTCGGTTTTCAAATAATATTCATCAAAATCTTTATTAAATTCAAAGTTTTCTTCTATATATTTTGGAATATCTAAATTTTTATTTTCTGATTGTTTTTTGTCATCTATATTAGAATTACTATTGTCGTCGAAAATCTTATTATTGGAAAAATCTTTTTCTAAATTTAATTTTATTACACTATCATTTCCAGTTGTGAAAGTAATTTCTAAATATAAATTATTAATTATATTTTTTAAATCACTGTATTTAAATAATTCATTATAATTAAAATTATTAATTAGTAAATGATTTAATACATTATTAAAATCAATATATATATTATTTTCTTGATCATTCTTTTTAAAAAAAAGTCTAACTTTTTCTATATCATTTTTTGAATAATTATCTATATTTCCTAATTGAATGTAACTTTTTTCTTTGGAAACTATCATAAGTCCATCATTTAATGATATGTCATCACTACTACCATAAATTTTATATACATGAATAGAATTATAATTATTCAAAAAATAATAAGTAAGGAAAGAAATTACAAGTAATACTATAGTGGTAGTACTAAATATTAATAATTTTCGAAATTTCTTTTTATTTTCTCGCATTATATTGAGGGGAACAGCATCAATTTTTTTATCGTTATATTGATTTTTTCTTTCTCCATAAAAAATTTCATTTATGCTGACACCAAAAAAAGAACCCAACTTCATTAGCATTTCATTACTAGGAATATAAATTCCTCTTTCCCATTTTGATACTGTTGCTCTATCAACAACTAATAAATCTGCTAATTCTTGTTGTGTCATTTTTCTTTCTTTCCTTAATTCTACAATAAATTTACCAATTTTTTCTTGATCCATGATTGTCACTTCCTTAATTAGTATCATAACATTATAATTAAAAATGAAAATTTTCGTATGTAAAATGTTAATTTTTTGTGATTTTTGTCAAATTGAATCTATTTTTAAACATATTATATCATAAAAGTTTGCAATTAAACATTTATTAAATTCCCATACTTATGATTTTTTGATAGTAAAAATCCATAATTTGTAGATTTTTTTCTTTATCAATAAAAAGAGTTGTCGAAAGTTAATTGACTAACTTTTAACAACTCTCTATTAGTATAAATTTGCATTACTAAATTTCTTCTTGATAATATTCAATAGATTTTGTTTGAGGAATCATATCAATAGATTCTACAACAATATTATAGTATAGTTTATTATTCTTTATATCATAATACTTATATTCATCAATAATTTTTTTAGAAATTAAAGAATCATCATTGACAGCGGTAGCTTTATCTCTCATTATTTGCAATCTATTCTCAGAAAGATTTTGTGGATCTAAATAAATTTTATTTACATCTTTTTTTAATGGAATATTATTCATATTATCTACAATATTCATAATTTTAGTTTCTTTAGAATCAATAAATACCGTATAACCAATATTAGTCTTTATTCCATTTACCGTGTAATAATAGTCATATATTATTCCACTATCATTTTCAGCTGTTTCAACAATAAAATCATCAATATTAAAATTCTCATTAACATTGGTTCTAATAATTTCCCCAATACTTCTTTGTTTTGCAATAGAATCTAACCCAGCAATATCTAGTTTTTGATTAACAGTATATGAAGATAGTTTTTCTGTTTTTTCTGGTAAATTAATCCCTGCAATTATAGAAAATTTAATAATTAATTTTTCATTTCCATATAAACGAGTATTTTTTATTGCTGAGTTACTGTATGTAAAACTATTTGCATAATCCAAAGCTTTTTGAACTGTATCTCCATTTTTTAATTGCCCATAAAAGCGTCTTGTCCACAAACTAGTATCAGCCTGTGGTATATCCTTTGTCCATCCAATTGTAGTTGTCGCACCCTGTGAATAAGCATATTTTGGTAAATTATTATTACTATTTGATGCTGTTGAGCATCCCATAAATACTCCTAGATCTACTTTACTCATATTATAATTTCCCATACCGACATAAGTCCAATTTTTATCACTTACATTACTATTATCATTTCTAATAGCAACGGCATACTCGCCTCCTTTTCCTAGATAATTCCAAGAAATTGTTGTAGAACTAGCATGACCTAAAAAGTATAAAATATCACTTTCTAATAAATATTTTGTTGAATCAGAATTTTTTGCTGTCAAAGTGGAATAAGTAGGTATGGTTAATAACTTTGATTTATACCCCATATCATAAAGATTATTATATACAATTGTAGCCTCATCACTACTATCATCATCAGTGTTATTGGAATATTTTGTACCTACTGAGAAAGAGTAATCATTTGAAGCATATACATTTTGTAAGGATAAAATTGATATTAATACAGCTGAAAATATTAAGATAAAAAATTTAGATTTTTTCCTTTTCATTTATACCTCCAATATTAATATTATTTATAACAAACATATATCTCACAACTCGTACGCATTTTGTAATTTATATGCTGTTATCAAATTAAAGCAAATAATATAAAAAAGCAGTATTAAATTTGTCTAATACTGCTTAACCATTTTTCGAAAATTCATATCTTATATTATAATAGTATAATATTCAAAATTCAGTTATTTTATCTTTGAGATTTTTTAAAGTCATTAGGTTAATAAAAAAGATAAAAGAATTAAATATATTACAATTGAAAGATTATTTGTCATTATTACTTTCTTGAATTGTATCCCATGATTCTTTTCTTTCACATCCTTTGCATCCTATAAACAAAAGCAAAAATGCTACTGCTATTACTACTATGAATAATAATAGAGGTAATAATCGACTAACAAAAGCATTCAATTTAATTTTTTTCATATAACTACCTAACTGCATCTCATAAGATAATAATAAATCTATTCATTATTTATAATATATTTTTTTTATGAATTGCCCTTTTTTTATTATTTTTTGTGAAATAAAAATATATATTATCAAAAATAGTAAAAAATCATCATTTATTTACCTTTTGCACATTTTATTATAAAATTAGATAAATTAATTATTCAAGTAAGTATATACTAAAAATACAAACAGAATATTACAATCTAATATAAGTATACATCATCAGGATACAAAATCAATACAATAAAAGATTATATATTTTCATTTTACATTATTATAATACTTAACATTTACAATGCAAGAACATTTTGGTCCATTTTAGTTTTATATCAACTACTTATTTATTCTATTAAAGTGATTACTCAATTCTTTCAAATGAACTACAGCTATGATCAGTTATCTTATAATTTATATCTAAAAGATAATAATTACCATTACCAGTATCCCAACGATTAGTACAGCTTAATATTTGATAATAGTCACCTGAATAAATACCATATCCTTTGTTATAATCTAAAAAACTCAATTCAGTTAAAGAAAAAATAAAGGCAATATTTTGCTGATTATAATCAATTATTTCGTTTATATCATAAACTTGGTCATCTTTTTCAATATAAATTTTTTCATATCCATACAAGTAATAATTATCATGAAGGTCATTATCATAATACAAAAGAGTTTTTTTAGAATTTTTTTCTTTTAAAATTACATTAGTTATAATCTCTTTCTTTTCTAGTGGAAGTTTATCTATATAATTATTGGCATAACTAGAATGAATAAAATCCTCTATTGTATACTTTAGATTACCTACAGTAATATAAGTAGTTCCATAATTACACTTACTGTAATAACGATAATTGTTCACATCACCTATATAAGTTCTTTCATTACTCTGACATTGTAAATTTGAAAAATCTATTTTGTTTTCATAATAGTCATTTACTAAAAACAATATTCGTCTAGTACCAACTAAAATAAACATAACTATTAATATAATAGAAAGAAAATCGCAGATTCTTTTTGAAAACTTTTTTCTAAAAAATAAATCTTCCAAAAAATTTGATATAATTGGAAATTTTGTTAGTAAAAACAAAATAATAGCCCCACTAATATTTAAAATGAAGTCATCTATATCAAAACTTCCTAATCCTGTAATATACTGAATGCTTTCAATAAAAAGACATAAAATAGTAATACTAATTAGGAATATATTTGTTTTTTTAAATTTTCTATGAATCATAGGAAGTAAAATTGAAAGAGGGGTTAACATTAAAAAATTACCAATTATATTATAAAGAGAAAATCTATATCCTAATGGAGATTTTAATAGTTCAATGATAGAATGAAAAGGAATTAAATTATAATCACGAGGTATAATGCCTTGTATTGTTAGTTCACTATAACGATTATTAGAGAATACAAAACCAAACATTACTACAAGATAACTCAATAAATAAAAATACATACAGATTTTTCTTTCTTTATTATTGTTTGTCGTAAAGGAAAATAAAAGAAATAAAATACATGGAATTGCTAATAAAATAACATTTTCTAATTCCTTATAACCAGTACCAAATTCTAATGGCGAGTAAAAAAGTAAAAATAAATAAAGAATGATTCCAAAACTTTCAATTAATATATTTGTAATAAAAATTTTTTTCATTATTTTACCTCGCTTATTTTAATAAATGTAAAAAGTAGGGGATACCAATAGGGACCCCTAACTTTAACAGTTTATTATATTTCAAAAATTGCTAAATTAATTATTTGATTCAATCCAACCTGTAAAATATGCTGGAGCAATAAATTTAATATAATAATTTGCACTAGAGTCTAATCCAAACAATGTAGTTTCAGAAGAATATCCTACTTCCACAGTATTAAAAGTAGCTACTTTAACATCTGATTGGAACAATTTAGTTCTTCTTTGCCATAATTCAGCATTTAAAGGTTGATATTTAGTAGCGTGTAATTTAACCCTAATTTCAGTTACACCAGTAAATAAATAGTTCGTATATAAATCTTCCTTAGCGGCATTACCAGAAAAATCATATTTTCCTTCTTTCTTTAAATCCCATTTTTCTGATGGCTTTGAGAGTCCATTAGTTGAAAATTCACTCTCCCATCTTTTATTTGGACAAACTCCAACATTTTCCTCTACAGTAGTAATCACTGAATCATCTTTATATGTTTTTGTTTCAAGATGTATCGTTTGAGCTGATACAGAATTCATAGTACAAAAAACTATTGTTAAAATACTAAGAGCAAAAACAAAGTTGAAAACTTTCTTTTTCATTTTTTTACCTCCATTTTTAATATATTTATAACAAACCTACTTTCTTACAACTCGTACGCATTTTGTAATTAATAAGTTGTTACCTGGATTTAATCATAATAGTTATTACTTTATTTCAATAATTACTATTTAGAAATTTATAAACTAATATCAACACCATTCATTTGATCGAAAACATTCAACGCTGAACCATAAAAACCAAATACTCTTCCATATCCACTACTAGTTATTGTATATAACTTGCTAGTTGCTAAAGTAATATTTTGTTTAGCATGTTGATGAGTAGCGTATATTGTTCCACCCTTGGTAACTGTATATTTTTGCTCAACAGAAATATTAGAACCTGATGGTACTTTGACTGATACTCCAAATCCTCTTGTTAATCTAACTAAATCAGAAGAATATTCAGTACCACTGGTTGAAGAAATTCGAGTAGTAATTACATCACTAGCCAAGTCTGTATCAACAAACCTTGCACCCATCACATCATAACTTTTAACACTTGGAATAGAATTCCATTGACATTTTACTATAATAATGCAATTACCACTACAACTCTTTACTATTTGAATATTTCTTCCATTTTGAGTAGTAGATGTACCAAATGGTAAAATATTAGTATTTGAAGAACTCTTGATTTCAATTTCGTTCTGATCAATTTTTAGATCTTGAATCCATTTATAATCTTCCAATGTCATAGTTTCAAAATAATTACTTCCATAAAATTGATTTACGAATTGATATTCTTTTTCAGATAATACTACACCATTTGAATTTTTATAATAAACACCATTTAGTTTATCCATAGCCATACTATTATCCATTGTAATAAACATTATGAATAATGCTATTATTACTCTTATAACTATTTTTTTCATATTAACCTAATCCTCCTTTTCTTTACAATTCGATTATAGTATTAAAGAAGAAAAAAAATAAAGAGATTAATAATCACATTTCGTTTTTTCTAAATATGTGATTATTAATCTCATTTTAATTAGCATTCAATTTATCTAAATATTGATTTCTAAAATATTCTATAATATCATCATTACAATCACCTGTAATACATTCTTTATTTGTCATGCTATAAACAAATTCATCTATAATTTCTTGCTCATTATTACTTTTTGAATAAGAAAAATCATCAGGATACAAATAGGAATAACTTTCAAAATACTTATCGAAAATTTCTTCAACTAAAAATGCATTTACATCATAAAAGTATGTATATTTAATTTTCTTATTATCTTTACTTTCTTCTAAATAATAACTATGTTGCTCTTCATCAAGGTTAAAATTTTCTTTTATATAAGTAGGAATATTATTATTAAAATTATTAATTTCATCTTGTTCTAAACTGGAATTATTTTTTGCATAAAATTTATTATTAGAATATGATTTAATTAAATTTAACTTGATATTTGATACTTCATTATTAGATAACTTCACTTCCAAAAAAAGATTGGGAACAAGATATTTTAAATCATCATATTGTAATTCAGAATCTTGATAAGTAGAAATGTAAACACAAGAAGAATCTTCTATTTCAGTTAAAGTTACTATTAGATTATTTTTTTTGTAATATAATTTAATCGATTCAATATCAAAATTATCTAAATTTTTAATACTACCTAATTGTATATAAGTCTTATCTTTTGATACAATCATTAATCCATTGTGTATAGAAAAATTATTATCTTCACCATTAATTTCATATACCGCCAAAGAATTATATGTAGTTATAAAATAATAAGAAAGAAATATTATTAATAGAATCACAATAAAACTACAACTATAAATCAAATATCTTCTGAATTTTTTATTTTTTCTTATTATATTGACTGTAACATTATTAATTTTATCAACATTTTCTTCACTCTTTTTTTCACCAATCATCATTTCACTAAGCGTAATACCAAAGATATTAGCAATTTTCATTAAATCATCAAAACTAACGCTATTACTTCCAACTTCCCATTTTGATACTGTTGTTCTATCAACAAATAATAAATCTGCTAACTCTTGTTGCGTCATTTTTCTTTCTTTCCTTAATTCTGCAATAAATTTACCGATTTTTTCTTGATCCATGATTGTCACTTCCTTAATTAGTATCATAACATTATAATTAAAAATGAAAATTTTCGTATGTAAAATGTTAATTTTTAGTGATTTTTGTCAAATTTAATCTATTTTTAAACATATTATATCATAAAAGTTTGCAATAAAACATTTATTAAATTTCCCACCAACCCAACATACAAATATTTACTTATTCTCTTTCTTGTTCAATATCATTTTCGTTATTTTTATTACTTGATAAAAAAGTAACTTTTTCTGCTACTAATTCTAATTTTAATTGATTGTCGTGTAATGATGTTTGTAGACGACCTTTTACTCCTACAATATCACCTTTATTACAGTATTCTCTTGTAGTACTTGCAATATTATCCCATAAAATGCAATCAATAAAATCTGTATCATATGTTCCATTTACATTTTTAAAACTTCTAGGAACAGCTAAATTTAAATGTGCTATTTTTTTACCATTCTCTGTTTCTATAATATTTGGTTTTTGAGTTAATCTTCCTACTAAAACAACTTGATTTAACATACTATCACTTTCCTTCCTATATTTTTCATAAATATTTGTAATCCCATATTAAATTGTTTAATTATTCATAAAAAAAAGACACTTATTTATTTTAAGTATCTTTAAATATCTCTATATTATGTTCCCTTATTCTTCAACATTTTTAATATTATAACTTCGTTGTACTAAGGGGCGGTATGCCAGAAATGACATTTGAATGGGCACTTCGTCAAAATGGAATTGATCCAGTTAATGATTTAAATATTGATACTAGTATTGCATTTGCAGCTATGGGAGGAGCTTTTATCTCTGGACAAGGAGATTTTGTAACTCTATTTGATGCTAATGCAAGAAAAGGAAGTCACCTTAATTAAAAATAAAAACTAACATGATAAGTAATATAGTATCTTTTAGTTCCTTTTGTATCGTATCCTCTTTTAAACTCATAATCATTTTCCAAAATAGAATTGTTTTGCGTAGATAGAAAAATTTTTAATTGTATACTATTTTTACTATCCGCTATTTTGGATACTTCAATGTGATCTAATAAAAGATTTACTATTTTACAAAATGTTGATTTAGAATTTATTTTTTCTCTTAAAATATTCTCTAATTTTTTTGTTTTATTAGAAATTTGCATTTCTTCTTTTTGAATAACTTGAAAATGATTCACTTCTTCTACCAGTTCTTTTATTTTTTTATTTAATAAATTATTACGAATGGTAAATTCTTGGTTAGATAGACTCTCTTGAATATTTAGTTCTAATAATTTATCTTTCTTAATGGAAAGATTTTCTATTTCTTTTTGTTTTAATAATATTTTTTCAGAAATTCCTGTACTTATTTCTAAATGTCTATAGTATCCCATTAATAGTTCAAAGATATTATTAGTATTCACATTTAATTTTAACATGCAATCTTTTAAAATAGCATTTAACTCTGATTCTCTAATGTTAGGAGAATTGCAGAAATTTTTTCCTTTTTTCAAATATTCTGAACATACCCATGTAATATCTTGTTTATTTTTTCTAAATTTTCTCCTATGGAAAACAGTATGATGATTCGCACAATAAATTTTAGCACTATATAAGTATCTATTTTTATAAATAGTTTTTTCTTTTTTTCTCATTTTAAAGGCTTGTTTGCGTAGTAATAAACGATTATTAGCTATAGTCCATAATTGCTCATTAACGATAGGTGGAATTTTTTCTTTGTTTTCATAAATAATCCAATCATCTTTTTGAAA
This sequence comes from uncultured Bacilli bacterium, assembly GCA_947624515.1. Classification (GTDB taxonomy): domain Bacteria; phylum Bacillota_I; class Bacilli_A; order RF39; family UBA660; genus Alloscybalousia. The sequence goes on along the minus strand of CANQKN010000070.1, from coordinate 7,416 downwards.
ATACTTTATTTTTTTAGTCATATAGTCTACAATTTCAGATTTTCGAGCACAATAATATCCTTTATATTTTGGATTTTCTATCATTCTGGAAATAGTTGAAATACACCATTTTTTACCTTGGCAAGTAGTAATTCCTTCTTGATTTAAAATATGGGAAATTTGGGAGAGAGACTGATTTTCAATTGCATAAAGTCTATAAATTTTTCTCACAATTTCTGCTTCTTCAGGAATGATCATTAACTCTTTTGTATCCTTATTTTTATGATAACCATAAAGTAGATTATTTCCAAGAATTTCACCGCGTTCTATTGCTCGATTCATACCAAACTTCACTCTTTCTGATAATCGTCTGATTTCATCTTGGGCCATAGAAGCCATAATTGTTAATCGTAGTTCAGAATCAGGTAGTGCTGTATTAATATTATCATTTACGAACAGTACTGCTACTCCATAGGATAATAACTCTCTTGTATATTTAATACTATCTAATGTATTTCTTGAAAATCTAGAAATTTCTTTGGTAACAATTAAATCAAATTTACCATTGCGAGCATCTTCAATCATTTTCATAAAGTGATTTCTTTTAATATCACTAGTACCAGTAATTCCTTCATCTACATAACCAGGTACATAAATCCAATTGGGATTTTCTTTAATATATTTTTCAAAATGTTCTTGTTGGTTTTGTAGAGATTTTTTTTGTTCCAAATGATCAGTAGATACTCTTGCATAATCGGTTACTCTAAGATTCATATTAGTTAGTGGAATTCCCATATTTAAATTTTTTCTAACAGTATATAAATCCAATTTAGGTACCTTCTTTCTATATTTGATTAATGGTTAATTTTTAATTTACTTAAAAGATTTTCTTCCGTATATTTAAACATTTGATAGGAAATTTTATTTTCATCAAATAATTCTTTATTTAATGAAAGTGCTATTTCTAAAAGAAATGTATTTTTTTTTATATTTTTCATCATTTAATACCTCAATAAAAACTATGTAATATAAGAAAAAACATGCGTGAAAAAAATATTGTCATTAAAAAAGTTGAGTTTTTATAATCACTCAACTTTTCTATATTATTATATTCTATTTTATAAAATAACAATGATGATAGCAACAATTACCAAAATAGCAAATACCATAATTTTAGCAGTATTTTCACCAAAAATTTTATTTTCTGATTTTTTCTTTTCCACTTTTTCTGATTGACTATTTACCGTTTCTTCCTTTTTCTCAGTTGAATTTTCTTTTTCATTAGATTCTATTTCATTTTTTTCTTGTTCAGAACTAGATGGTTTTGAAGTAGAAGTTGATGATGGTTTGGTAGTTGAGGAAGTATTTGAAGATGGTTTTGAACTTTCAGTTGTTGTTGGGGTTTTACTTGGTGTTATTGTTTCGCTTGGCTTTGGTGTTTCACTTGGTGTTGGTGTTTCGCTTGGCGCTGGCGTTTCACTTGATGTTGGTGTTTTGCTTGGTGCTGGTGTTTCGCTTGGCTTTGGCGTTTCGCTTGGCTTTGGTGTTTCGCTTGGCTTTGGTGTTTCGCTTGGTGTTGGTGTTTCACTTGATGTTGGTGTTTTGCTTGGCGCTGGTGTTTCGCTTGGTGTTGGTTCCTCAACTTTTAATTTTGTAATATCTTCAAATAAATTGATCATTGCTGCTGAAGCATAAGAACCTGATGTTTCTTTTCCAACTAATTTTATATATTGAGCCTCTTTTGCTTCATCAAACACAATTTCTTTTGCATTTTTTGACATATCCCAAGCAACATCTGTTGCTATAATTTCCCAATTTTCACCATCCATACTGATTAATACTTCAGCCTTTGTAATCTTACCATTATTAGCATCTTGTCTTGGAATATATTGTAATTTTGATAAATAAATTGGACTATCTGTTTTTAATACAATATATTTTTCTTGATCTGATCCATCCCATTTAGTATGCCAAATTGTATTGATATTACCATCAATAGCATTTGCAACAGCATTACTTTTAGATGGTTCATCTGTAGAATAATTATCAATGCTAATTCTTGAAACAGAAACATATTTTTCTGTATCTTTCTTACTATCAGCGGTATATTTTAAAGTAATTTCTTCACTAGCAATTTTAGTTCCTGTGTTTCCAATTCGAATATGTACGGTTTTATTTCCAGATAAATCTGGTTCTTGGTCTTTAAAAGGCACCCATTTTCCACTATTATCTAAACGCCATTCCATTGTTTCATTGGCTCCAATAACTTTGTTTTCTAGGTCATTATTGTAAACTACTGGAGGAACATTAGCTTTTGTAATATCGATATCGTAGATAGATTCCATTGCTCCTACAATGCGTACTAAAATATCATTTTCTTCATTTACTGATTTAATCTCTTCATCACTTAATGTTACAGACATTTCACTAACTCTTGTCCAGTTCTCACCACCATCTAAGCTATATTCCCATACTACTCCATTTCCGTTATAACGGTCAGCTAGTACGATTTGATTAGCTTTTTCACCATCAAAGGAGAAAGTAGCAATTTTAGTATCATGATTTTGTAATAGATAGTTAGCTACCTGTTGAGTTGGTCTTGCTTGTAAAACATCATTATCAGTTGCTTTAGAAGCAGCTGTTAAAGCAGTATTAATTAAATTTAAATAGATAGCATGATTACCACCAGTTAAACGGTCTTCCATTAATCTCATTAAATCATGCATTGGAAGTGGGTAATATTTCAATACCGTTGTAATTCTTTGTGCTAAAGATAGAAAATCTTCTTGTGTTGATGATTGATCATTTAAATAAGTATTGACTAGTCCTAACCATGCATCAAAGTTAATATCTTGAACATTAATAGCACTTTCATAAATTTCTTTTAATTTAGCTGTATTATCTTGGTATGTTCCTACTTTCATCATAATTTTTTCTGATTCAGCATATTTTTCATAGTCATTTAATGCAGCTTGTGCAAGAAGAACATAACTTCCTGGAAAGGCTCCAACATAAGATCCTGTTCCCCATCCATTAGGCATTCTTACACTTAATTTTTCAGTCTTTCCGGTTTGACCCCATCCAGAAACATCATTATATAATGTCCATATTTTATTACCATTACTATCTAAATTCATATAGATATAAGCTGCATGACCAGGTTGTGATACTACGGTAGATGGAACACCATAAGATCCAATTAAGTTAGAACCAGTTTTAGAGATGGCACCACATACTCCACCTTCTTCGAATACAATCCATAATTTTGGACGATTTTTAATACCATATTGGATTGTATATCTTTTTCCATTAGCATCCATATAGGAATCTAAAAAATGATATGGATTTGGATTTAGTTCTTTTCTAATCTTATTATTCCATTCGTTTTGTCTTGATAGATCATAATACTGTTCTTTAGAGTAATCATAACCAGAACGATAAGTTACATATTTGTATGGATCGGTACTATTATTGATGGTTGCAAAATTATTTAACCACATAATCTCTTCATCATCGATAATATTATTCATAACAAATCGCATTTCTTCTACTGATATATTTTCAAAAATTTCATTTCTTAGTAATCCATCACTATGTAATTTTTTATAAATAGCATAACGATTGATAGCATTAGAACCATTGGTATCATCAGGATCTTCTGGAGCTCCTGTTACCCAAAGTCCTACATTAGCAGAGTGAGTTAGTGATAAACTAATCATCATTTTTAAATATAAATTTCCATAAATAGGATGATCTAAATCTAATTTATATTTTTCATATAACTGATTTAATACTTTTAAAGAAGTACCATAACTACCATCAGGAGTTCCTCCAAGTAAATATTGTTCCAAGATTTTTTTATCATTCATTAACCAAGATATAGTTTCTTGATATTCCTCACTATAAGATAGGTAAGCTTGTAGTACATCATAACCAACATTATTAACAAATTCTCTTTGAAGTAAAATATGTTGATAATCTTTATTTGGATCTTTATTAGCACTATCTCCTTCTTTAATTAGTGCATCATAATAAGAAATTGGTTTTACAATATCATTATTTTGAGTTGTTTCTTCATAATCTTCTTTAATTAATTTAGCATTAGCATATACGGCATCATCATACCATTGACTATACCAGCTATTTCCGTTTTCGTAAGCATATAATTTTAAATAATTGACATCTCTAATATCAATTTTAGCAAAAACAGCATTGTCCCAACCTTTTAGAGTACCTGTTTTTAAAGCTTCATCCCATTTTTCTCCATCGATAGAAGTATAGATTGTAAAAGTTACTCCACTATTGTAGTAAGTTTCTGTTCTAGAAGCATCTACACCAAGATAAGCAGTAAAGTAATCATAATCTAAATTTCTTAAGTCATAAACTAAATTGGAAGTTGCCCATGCTGAGATACCTTTAATAAAAGGTGTAGTTTTACCATCAATATTAACTGATATTAATTTACTATCATTATTCTTATCTAGTCTAAGATAATACCCATTTTTTACATAAGATAAATCTTCCATATAGTCAACATCTGATAAATATATCATCTTCTCAGTATTATAAGTTAATGGTGCTTTTGATAAAGAACTAATTCCATAGTTTTGATCATCATCGAATGCAGAAGCAACAATGATTCCTGTTATCAATAAAACTATGCAACTAACGATACTAACTGTTTTCATAAAATGTTTGTTTTTTATCAAATTTTTATTTTTCATAATAACTCCCCCTCTGTTTTATTGGTTTGTATTTTAACATAAAATTTAAAATTTGTAAAGATTTTTTCAATATTTCATTTTTAAATTTACCAATTTTATTATAGCAAAATTGTGATTATATTTCTTTATTTTTTACAATACTTTACATGTAAATTTATCTAGCCACTTCTTATTGTTGCATTAAGAGAACCAAATGCACTACAAATTGAACAACAGGGTCTAGGTTATGTAGTTGCATCAATTGGCGAACTTGGAGGAGTTGTACCATATACTTCTTATAGTGCTCGTATTAGTTATATTGAAAAACATCCTGATATTATTGAGAAATTCACAAGAGCTATTCAAAAAGGATTGGACTTTGTTCATGATAGTAGTGATGAAGAAGTTGCATCAGCTATTTTAGATTTCTTCCCAGATACTTCATTAAATGATTTAACTGGGGTTGTAAACAGATATCGCAGTGTTGATGCTTGGCCAACAACAACAGAATTTAGTAGTGAATCATTCTATCATTTACAAGAAATTATGAAAGCAGCTAATGAATTAGATGAAACAGTAAAATATGAAGATTTAATTTATATTAAGGATTAAGAATGAAACCTATTTTAAGGATTCAACATCTAAAAAAAACATATCATGATTTAGATGGTGAAGTATGTGCTATTAGTGATATCAATTTAGATATTTATGAAAAAGAACTAGTAGCAATTGTTGGACCTTCCGGATGTGGAAAAACAAGTTTACTTTCTGTCCTATCTAATTTAGAAAGCAAATCGGATGGTAGTATTATCTTTGATAAAGACAATGTTAAATTAGGATATATGCTACAAAAGGATGCTTTATTTCCTTGGAAGACTATTCTTGACAATTGTTTAATCGGTCTACAAATTAATCATACTTTGAATGATGAAAGTAAAAAAAGAGTAATTAATTTATTAAATACTTATGGATTGGGGGAATTTATTTATAAATACCCTGATTCTTTATCAGGAGGAATGCGACAAAGAGTTGCTTTAATTCGAACTTTAGCAATAGATCCTGATATTCTTCTGTTAGATGAGCCGTTTTCAGCTTTGGATTATCAAACTAGATTAGCTCTTTCTGATGATGTATATAATATTATTAAAAAAGAAGGAAAAACAGCTATTTTAGTAACTCATGATTTAGCAGAAGCTATCTCTTTATGTGATAGAGTAGTTGTTTTTACCAAAAGACCTGCAACCGTTAAAAAAATTTATGATATTAAGTTAACTGATAAATCAACCCCTATTCATAATCGTAAATGTAAAGAATTTTCTACTTATTATGATCAGATATGGAGGGATTTAGATGTCCACTTATAGTAATGAACATAAACTTTTTTTAAAAAAAAGAAAAAGACAGAAATATCTGGTTATTTTCTGCCAGATTCTAATTGTTAGCATTTTTTTAGTACTTTGGGAACTTGCTTCTAGATATGAACTTATTAATACCTTTCTATCTAGTGCACCAACGAAAGTATTTCAAACTTTTATAAACCTAATAAAAGAAAGTAATCTATGGAGACATGTTTGGGTAACCGTATATGAAACCATAGTAAGTTTTACATTAGCTTCTGTCATAGGTTTTATAGTTGCTTCTATTTTATGGTGGAATAAAACAATTGCGAAAGTTATGGATCCCTATCTAACAATACTAAATTCTTTACCTAAAGTAGCATTAGGACCATTGATTATTATTTGGGTTGGTGCCAATACAAATTCTATTATTTTTATGGCACTTATGATTTCTACTTTTATTACCATTATTAATATTTATCAAGGATTTATTTCTACAGATCATTATTTGATTACTTTAATGCGTACTTTTAATGCTAAGAAATATCAGATTTTTGGTAAATTAATTGTTCCAAGTAATAAAAATAATCTCATAAATTGTCTAAAAGTAAATGTAAGTATGTCTTTAATTGGTGTCATTATGGGAGAATTATTGGTATCCAAAGAAGGGTTAGGATATTTGATTATGTATGGTTCTCAGGTATTTAATATTAATTTAGTGATTACTTCGGTTGTATTACTTGCAATTGTATCCTATGTTATGTATGCAATTATTGTGTTTATTGAAAAAAAGGCTGTTAAGAATCAGTAATAAGTTAAATAAAAACCACTAGTTAGTGGTTTTTGTTTGAAAAAAAACTTGTATATGATTGATTTTCTTGAATCAGTATTGAGTCTTTTCTTGCTCCATGCAATGTTTCACATTTGCAGGAATTACGGCAATATCTCCTGGAGAAAGTTTTTGTACTTCTTTTTCTTCTTTCCCATAGGAGGCTATTATTTTATCAAATTTATTTTTTATTTTCTATTTTCACTTTTTCATCCATATATTGATAGTTCAATTTGTTTTGATTTGTAATAACTAATTCTCCAAGTAGATTTTCAATTTCATCTCTTGTGTTTTTAGCAACTTGTCCACCGAATCGAGCAACTTTTATATTTTCTTGTAATCCTTTAGGTTTCGTTTTCTTTGCTAATCTTTTTGTTACTTCTTCACTTATATCAGTTAGAGATACTTCTAAATTATCCATGTTATCTCGAAGTGCCTCTTTACGAAGGCCTTTGTACTCTTTATATTGTTTTGCAGTCATTCCAGACCAAGTTTTATATATTTCATTAGTTAATATAGCAAATTCTTTACTTTCAGTAATACCATTTTCTTTCCATACATCTGTAAG
>CANQKN010000069.1 GCA_947624515.1 uncultured Bacilli bacterium | reverse complement strand
TAAACTCTTGTATTTACTTACCAAAATAGTCATTTCTTCTATTTTTGGATTTAACCGATACCTCCATGCCCAGCATCCACTATTATTTTATAATCTCCCATTTGTATTCCTCCTCATAATAATCTATGATTTGTTAAAAAATATGTTTTTCTTTTTAAAAAAATTTTGGCAGTAGTATCATTAATTTCCTAAAAAAAGACAACAATATCACTTACCAGTAGCTTATGATTTGTTGTCTAATTTAAAATTTTTAAGTTGATTTATTTCCGATATTCGTTAGTTACAAATTTTCTTTTGAAATTTGGAAATACAATTATTTTAATCCAACTTGTGACATAGTATTTAGTTTTCTACCTTGAAACATTAATATTACATTTGAACCAATTGAACCATTTCCGTTGTATCTATAAGAAATAGTTACATATTGACTAACGATACCTAAATCTGTTGTACTCATATTTGTACATTGGTACCAATAATATTTCGCTAATTTAAACTAAAATATTTCCAACTGCATCTGCTTTTTTACATAATCCAATAATAAAATCTATAAAAGCAATGAAAGATGGTATAAATGTCCAACAAAATAATAAGAATAAAATCCCTGTACTAGTTTTACCAGCATAGAATTTATGAACTCCAATTCCACCTAAGAAGAAAGCCAAAAGGCAATAGACCACTTTGTTTACTGCTTTCGTATTATTGGCAATATAAACAGGTTGAGCATTTGCTTGATTATTACTAACATTTATATTGATTCCAGAATTTAAATTTTCATTCTTTTTTTCTTCTTTTTTAGTAACAATTAAATTATTTTCAGTTTCATAAACTTCTACTTCATCACCTACTACTGGAGTAAAACTAATATCAGTAGTTCTTACTTCTTTTATACCTCCATCATTAGTCCCAATAGATACTATTTCACCATTAATTTTAATAATTTTTGCCATAAAGTAACTCCTTTCAACAAAATTATATACTAAACGACAAAAATAGTAAATACCATTTTAAATTATTTTAGTATAATTAATAATACTATAAGCCATATTAATATTATTTAAAATAATATTAGAGAGTGATAAAAATGAACAATATAAAAAAATTAAGAACTAAAAAAAATATATTACAAACAAAACTTGCACTAGATCTTAATCTAACTCAAGAAGCAATAAGTTCTTATGAAACAGAGCGTGTAACACCAAGTGCTGATATTCTTATAAAATTGGCTGATTATTTTCATACCAATATCGATTTTTTACTTTGTCGAACAAATTATGATTTACCTATAGATGAAATTAAGCCAAATAATATTTCAGAATTTCAATTTGAAATTTTAACTAAAATTAATAAATTATCTTTAATCGATCAAGCACGAGTTGATGCCTATATCACTGCTTTAATTGATAAACAAAATAATTAATTATAGGTTTTGTTTCATTTATAAGTTCATTTCAAAATCATCTTTTTCTTTTTTATTATATAACTTTTACATATTCCATAATTCATTATATCATCCTCTCTTTCTTATATTTTTTCATAATAAAAGATACTTTCTTCAAGTACCCTAAATTCATCTATTTACTCACAAAAATAGCCATTTCCTCTATTTTTGGATTTAACCAATACCTCTATTTTCAGCATCCACTATTATTTTATAATCTCCCATTTGTATTCCTCCTCATAATAATCTATGACAAACAATACATTTGGTTTCTGTTTCCTAATTTTTTCCAAAAAAAAGAACTATTTCTAGTCCTCTCTATTTCTTCTAGTAATAATAGCCATTACCACAATTCCAGCAATTACGATAATAGAAACAATTCCAACAATGATACTATAATCTGGTCTATTATTGTATGCTTCCATGACATCATAACGATTATCACTTTCATAAGTTTCAAGAATTCTTTCAATCATTTGATCCCCATCAGTTTTTCCTGTAGATTGATCAATAATAGAATCTGGACCAAATCCATTTTCATAAGAATACTTTCCTACAATAATATAAGGAACTCCTGTAGGATTATCTCCATTAAAATTAGCAATCCTATCCATTAATTCACTATTTTCTGCATCATTCCATACTTCATATGTTACTAAATTGAAATAGTCTCCATACTCTTCTTCAATACTTTCAAACCATTCAAATGTTTCTTGGCAATGTGGACAAGTCTCACCATGAAAAATATATACATTTACTGGTTCTTTATTTGCTTCTTTCTTTTCTCCTTCAGCATATACTCCTAATGGAAGAACAATTATAATGGTAAATATTAATATTAATAATTTTTTCATCTTAACTTCCTCACTTCTATCTTTCTGCTTACATATTTATTATATAATAAAAAAGAAAAAGAAGTAAATAATTTATTAGTAATTCCTTGATAAAAAAGAATACTAGCTAAATCTAGTATCCTTTTTACTATAATTATTCTTCTATTTTGGTTAGCGTTACATTAGCTTTAGATATTTTACCATTTCTTATATAAGTAATTTCTATTTTATCTCCTACATTACATTTATATAATTCATATTTCAAATAAGCCGCATTAGAAACTTTTGATTCATTAACTGCTATAATAATATCACCTTTTTTAAGCCCTGCTTTATCAGCACCACTATTAGAACTAACATTAATAATGACTACACCTTCATCAATATCATCATTGATAATAATTCCATTTTGATATAAACGATAAGTATCTGTAACATTTAACATGCTAATTCCAATTAAAGGTCTTTCTAACTTTTTACCAGTTTCTAATTCATCAATATATTCCATTGCATATTCAATTGGAATGGCAAATCCCATACCTTCAACTTCATCTTCTACTAGTTTTAAAGAATTAATACCAATTACTTCTCCATTAATATTTACTAAAGGTCCACCACTATTTCCAGGATTAATCGCAGCATCTATTTGAAGTACTCTCATAATAAAGTCATTTGTAGAGGCAATACTTACTTCTACCATTCTATTTTTACCAGATAAAGTACCTCTTGTTACTGTACCACGATATTCATATCCTACTGGAGAACCAACTGTAAACACAGTATCTCCTAAATTACTATTTTCACTATTACCAAGTTTAGCTACTTTAATTACATCTTCGGCTTTTATTCTAACCACTGCTAAATCTAAGTATTCGTCACTTCCTAATACAGTTCCTTCTACTTGATCATCATTTGATAGCGTAACAATAATTTGATCTGCTCCTTCTACTACATGATGATTTGTCATGATATAACCATAGTTTTCATCTTTTTTATAGACAAAACCACTTCCTGATGAAGATAAGCGATTGTTTACATAATTTTGAATTGTTACAGTAGCATCATAGATTTCTCCAACTGCTGTTGAAATTCCAGTTTCATCAATCGTAATATCATTGCTACATTGAATTACTCCAGTTGTTAATGTTTCTTTATCAATCAGTGTATTGGATAAATGATTATTATTTTCAACTAAATAATACATCGTTCCTCCGCCTAATAAAAAAGCTACTAAAATGACTCCTAAATTTATTAATTTTCCTCTCATTCTTCCACCTTCCTAGTGATTAACGCTATTTTATTCCAATTTTCTGGAAATCCCATTCGATCCAGAACTTTATTTATGGAAATCGTTTTTAAATTATATTCTAGGTTTGTAACAATATGTTCTATTTCCAAAATCATATCTTTAAACTCATTATCTTTTAACATTTGCTTCATGATGATAATTAAAGCAAAGAGATCATTTTTACCATAAATATATTCTCCATCCATTTTATTAATTCTTAATAAGCTATGATATAATGTATTATTAATTCCTTTTTGTGTACGATTTTCAAATAAGATATCTTCATGAGCACATAGATTTCGATAATTTGATAAAATAGGAAGATACATATTCAGAGTATCAATATCTAGATGATAAATATTAGCAATTGCCTGCTGATCTTCTTTCTTTAATATGGCAAATAATTCGCCAACGATACCAAAAGACAGTACTTTTACTAAAATCCACAGTGGAATATAACCATAATTTTTTACATAGTGACTAGTTGCTGAATGCTGTGGTGCATTGACACGCACTTGTCTTTTCATTTTTTTGATGAGATCTTGAACTTGTCTTGATTTTTCTGGTGCAGTTGAAAAATTCTTTGCTTTCAAATAATCATTTTCTTTATATCCATATTTTTTAGATAACTGGTAAGATATAATTGATTTCATATTATTTTCAATTACTAATAAGTTTTTAAAAATAATATTTCTAAAAGAGCGGTCAAATAGAAATAAACTATATAGTTCTTCAAAAGTAGTTCCAGGAATAAATTGTTTTTCCTGATTTGACTTTAGGAAAACATGACGATAACCATTTAAGAAAAAATAATTTTCCCTTAGTAATATTTCTTTTGCTGCCTCTTTATTTGGAAAAGTCATTCCTTTATATTCCATAATGGTGATTTGTTCTTCTAAATTTTTAAACTCTTTATTGTTCATGTTACTCACCTGTTATAAATTATACCACATTAATGATATAAAATATATGAAAAAAATAGAAAAACTATGATAGAATAAAATGGGAGGAAAAATAATATGGCAGGAACGATTACTCATGCATATTTTGCTTTAGATGTTTATGATAAACTTAGCATTCGTAGTAAAGAACTATTGGTTGACTATAAAGAAGATTTAAAGCTATTTGCACAAAATACAGATATTTTATTTTTCTATAATATTACGAATTTCAAAAAAGGAAAAATGGTTCGTAATTTTGGTTATCGTTCACAAAAAATAAAGACCTATGAATTTTTCTCAACACTAATTAATTATATTAAATACAATCAACTTCAATATAATCCTCAGGTAATAGCTTATTTATATGGAATGTTATCTCATTATGTTTTAGATAGTACGATGCATCCTTATATTATATATAAGACAGGAGATTTTAAAAAGGAAGATAAATCAACCTATCAATATAATCATTTACATAATGAAATGGAATCTTATTTTGATAATTATTTACTAACAATTAGAGAAGGAATGAATCCTCATAAGCTTAAATGTCATCAATTTTGTTTTAATGTGGATAGTTTTAATAAAGAACTGATTGAAGTAATGGACTTCACTTATAAAGAAGTATTTGGTATTCGTAACTTTCATCAGTATTATTTGACAGCTAGTAAACAAATGAAATTTTTTTATCGTGTATTTCGTTATGATCCTACAGGAATTAAAAAAGGGTTTTATCATGTAATAGATTTTATATCCCCTAAAAGTTTGTTAAGAAAAGTTCCTTTATCCTATCATATTAATAAAAAGGATAAAAAATGGTTTTTAAATTTAGAACATCAGAAATGGTATAATCCTACTGATAAAAGAATGAAGAGTAACGAATCCATTATCGATCTTTATATTAAAGCATTAGGAAAAACTACAAGAATGATTCAAGAAATTAATCAATTTTTATATTATGATAAAAAGATTAATTTAAAAAAAGTGATTGGTAACCTAAGTTATGAAACAGGAAAAGATTGTGATAAAGAAAGAGAACTAAAATATTTTGAATTTTAGTTCTTTTTTGTTAATCAATATTTAGAGTACATTCTAGTCTCTTTCTTTTTTCTTTGGCAATATCAGTTCCTCTTAAATCATCAACCATATTAATATAAGAATTTAGAAAAATATTTTTTTCTCTATCTGTTAATATAAAAGGAATATATTGTAAATAAGCTTGATATACATGAGATCCACGAGAAATTTTACCAGTAGAAACATAATCTACAACAAATTTTTTATGCTTGATTAAAAATCTTCTTAATTCATCTATTATCTGTGGTTCTAGATTAATCGTAAATAGAAAATCTTGATTTTTATCAAAATTTCCTTCATAGTTACGAATTAGATTATCAATAAAATATTCTATCGTATAAAATTTAATTTCCTTCATTCCAATAGAATGAACTCCAACTAAACTAAAATCAGAATTACTTAGAATATATTTTATTTTATTACTAGGTGATAATTGATATTTTTTAGTTAAATTACTTTTATTCATAATAGATACTCCTTCTTAATGTCTAATACTATAGCATAAAAGCACATTATGTTCAAACATTTTTTATTTTTGTATGAGATTTCAATATTTTTCCAATAATAATATTAGGTGATTTTATGTTTTATAAATATTTAATAGTTAAAGAGGAAAATAAACCAGTTCTTTATTTATATGTAAATGATGTTTTTGAATTTTCTAATGATAATTCAGCAAATACTCAACAGTTAGCAAATATTTATCAAAAGGTCTATCATTATCTAAATCGTAGCAATATTCCTTTTCAAGGAAATAAAGTATGTTTTGTGAAAAATGGAATTATATTAGCATCTATTGATTTAAGTGATTATGATTATTCGCACCAAACTTTTGTAGAAATAATGGATACAAACCAAAGTAATAAGTTAATTGATTTAGAAAATAGTACTGGATTAGTAGAACAGTTGAAATTAGAAGAGTATGTATTTGGTGTTGTTAGTGGAGAAATGCCAGCAATCTTTCATATGGAAAGTTTAAAGGCACAAGCAGTTATTGCTAGAACTTATGCTTTAAAACGATTAAGTCGTAATCTTCCAATTAAAAATTTTAATTCTACTCAAATTTATCGAAATCGTACCTATTTAAAAGAAATTTGGGGAGATCATTATTATGAATATCAGGAAAAAATTAAAAAAGCTATTCATGATACTGAAAATGAAGTTATTAAATTTGATGGAGATTATATTGATGCCTATTATCATTTAGCTAGTAATGGACAAACTGAAGATGCTAGTAATGTTTTGAAATTAGCTTATCCCTATTTAGTTAGTGTACCTAGTAACTGGGATATCGATGATGATCATGTTAGTAGAAGAATTGTACCTAATGATTATTTAAGTAAATTATTAAATATGGAAATCACCAAAGATACTACGGTTGATATTCTTATGAAAACAATTGGGCATCGTGTAAAATATATTAAATTTGATGATAAAGTATTTGATGGGTTGTTATTAAGTAATCGTTTAGGACTAAATTCGAATGATTTTACGGTAAGTATCGAAGAAGATTATACAACTTTTACTACTCGTGGTCATGGTCATGGATTAGGACTTTCTAAGTATGGTGCAGAAGCAATGGCAAAAGCAGGTTACAATTATCGCCAGATTATTTCCCATTATTATCCTAATACTTATATTGAAAAAGTTAGTTATTAAAATAAGTAACTACACTATCAGTAATAATTTGAGAAAGTTTTTTCTGATAGTCTTTTTTTTGCATTAAATATCTTTCATTAGGATTTGATAAAAATCCACATTCAATTAATACTCCGGGAACAGTTGTGTTTTTATACATATATAAATCTGTTTGTTTTAGTTTTCTTTTGGATCCTAACGAAGTTTTAAAATTGTCCATTAGCAATTTACCAAAGATCTTATTTTCAGAATTAATAGGATTATAAAGTACTTCTGCTCCACTTTCACTACTATTACTATAATAATTAATATGAATGGATAAATAAAGTTCTGCCTGATATTTTTTATACATAAGAATTCTCCTATAAAGATCTCCTCTTTTTTTTCGCACATCCCATTTACTAGATAAATCTTCATCTGTTTCTCGAGTCATATAGACAATAGCCCCTTTTTTCATCAATTCGTCTCTTAAAACTTTAGATATTTCTAACACAATATCCTTTTCCATAATTTTCCCATAAGTAGTTCCGGGATCGCGACCTCCATGTCCGGGATCAACAAAAATCACCCTTCCTAATAAAGGTAATTCATTTGTAATTGCATTTACTTTTCCTAAACAAAAAAGTCCTAAAATAAACAATATGAATATCAAAAAAGTATATTTTGTTCTAGATACCATAGATATCACCTGTTTCAATATATGTTTTTATTTTTATGTTTTTGATACGATTATGAATATAAATTTTCCTATTCTTACTAAAAATCAACTTTTTTTGACATTCTATAGAAGAAAAATACTATTTTTTAACAAATATGGTAGAATTACTTTTGCTGTAAGGAGTTTTACTATGATTAACATTATTATTTATGAAGATGAAGAAAAGATGCAATCATTCTATCAAGAAACGATTTCTTTATTTTTTAAAGAGCGAAAACAAAAAATAAAATTTTATTGGTTTCATCACTATACTAATGGGTTAGAGAAAACGATTAATCTTATACCTGGAAAAAAGATATTTATTTTAGATATCGATGTTCCTGGAAAATCAGGACTTGATTTAGCTAGGATGATTCGTAAACTTGGTGACTGGGTTAGTCCATTAATTATTGTTACAGGTTATGAATATTTAAAAAATACTAGTTATACCAATAAAATATTAATGTTAGACTTTATTACAAAAAATGAAAATATAAAAAAAAGATTATGGGAAACTTTAGAAGTTGTAAGTACTATCATTCATCCAAATGATTCGTATACTTTTCAATATAATGGAAATCTATATCATATACCTTATGAAGATATTTTATATTTTGAAAAAAATTTAAATGATAATTATACTTCTTTATTCACAAAATCTGGATCATATCAATTAAAAGAAAGTATTGTTCATATTGAAAGAAAATTGGAAAATCATCCTTCTTTTTTTAAAACCCATAGGAGTTGTATTGTAAATATTGATAATATTGAAAGGTTTGATGATGAGAACAATATGATTTGTTTAGGAAAATATACTATTAAGTTGTTAACAAAACAAAAAAAGGAATTATTAAAACAAAAGTTAAAACATATAAAATAAAAATATCACCAAAAAGATACAATTCAGCATTTTTTATTTTTGATATATTTCTAATATGTTATGCTTATACTCGTGTTTTAAAAAGGAAAGGAGAAAAGCATGCAACCTTATTATGAAAAGAATGAAGAAAAAGTAAGGGATAGTGAATATATCAGTCAAATCAATGAACATATTATTCATTATACTAATATTCAAGATGTAAGCGATCAGTTTTTAAAAGATAACGATATTATCAATTTTTCTACTATTGATTTATTTCATGAAATGCAAGATATAGGTCTACGCTAATATTACTACTAAAGAGTAGTTTTTTTTTGCCAATATGTTTGAAAAGCAATAGGACTTTCTGGTTTTTTAAAATCTAATAAGAAACAAAAAAAGTCCAAATGAATTGGACTTTTGAAATATTGAATTTTTAACGTTTTGAGAATTGTGGTGCACGACGCGCTTTCTTTAATCCTGGTTTCTTACGTTCTTTCTTACGAGCATCACGAGTAATGAATCCTGCTGCTTTTAATGATTTTCTAAAGCTATTTTCAGAATCTTTAGCAGTAGTTGAGTCATAACTTAAAAGTGCTCTTGTAATTCCTAAACGAATTGCTCCTGTTTGACCAGAGAAACCACCACCAGTAACATTTACTTCAACATCGAAAATTTCATTTGTTTTTGTAAGTACTAATGGTTGCATTAAATCCATAATTAGAGTTTCATATGGTAAATATTCATGTACATCTCTACCATTAATTGTTACATTACCTTTACCTGGAATTAATTTAACTCTAGCAACACTAGTTTTTCTTCTACCAGTTCCAGTATAAACTTTATCTTTTGCCATATTCTCCTCCTACTTTAACTCAATACTAACAGGCTTTTGAGCTTGTTGATTATGAGTTTCTCCTTCATATACGAATAATTTCTTATACATCTGTCTTCCTAAACGATTGTGTGGAAGCATTCCTTTTACAGCTCTTTCCACCATTTCAACTGGATATTTTTCTTTCATTATTCTTGCTGTTCTTTCTCTTAATCCACCTGGATACATAGAATGATTATAATACATTTTTTGATCTAATTTGTTTCCCGTTAATTTAACCTCTTTAGCATTAATAATGATAATATAATCTCCACAATCAATATGCGGTGTATAAGTAGGTTTGTGTTTACCTCTTAACATATGTGCAGCTTTGGCAGCTACTTTTCCTAATGGTTGATCTTTAGCATCAATTACATACCATTTACGATCAACTGTTTCTTTCTTTTGCATAAAACTTGTCATATATATTCTCCTTTATCTTTTTCCCTTCTCAATTATATTTTCCCAGGACATAATTAAGAATTTGGAATATATAAAATGTACCAGTTAAAATTATATGATAAAACAGTGTCAAAAGTCAATAAAAATATGTACTTTTTCCATTTATTTCAGCTTTTTGGATAAAATATATGGGATATCATCGTCGCTTTTTGGTGCTACTAGTGAAATTTCGGAATATTCCCCAGCAAAAATTTTAAACATAGCACTACTCATACAATCATCAACAATCGTTTTTAGACTTCTAGCACCAGTATTTAACTGAATTGCTCTTTCAGCTACATAATCGATAAATTCATTATTATAATGAAAATCTAAATGCATATACTCAAATAATTTTTTATAGGTATTTAATGGGCTAAAATCAGATTCCACTAATATTTTCTTGATATCATCTTTTGATAATGCATTCATCGGTATCATTTTAGAAATTCTTCCAATTAATTCTCTCATAATTCCATATTCGTTAAAATCTTCTGGTGTCAATTGGCTATAATCGTTATCTTTTATAATACCATCAAAAGCACCCAATAAAACAATTGTTAGTTTGGAAGTATCAAATTTCTTTTCATCAAAATAGCATAAAGAACCATCTAATATTTTTAGTAAAGATCTCTGTACCCCAATTCTTGAAACATGAGTTTGACCATCTTGTTTCTTTTCAGCCAATTTATCAAATTCATCGATTACTAAAATTCCTTTTTGAGCTAATTCTATATCTTTATCTGCTGCCAAATATAAATCCTGTAACATATTTTCTACTTCTCTACCACGATATCCTGTTTCTGATAAAGCTGTTGCATCTTCAATAACAATAGGAATTTTGTATAACTTAGAAATCCTTTTTAAAATCTCTGTTTTCCCCGTTCCAGTTGGTCCACAAATCAAAATATTTTCTTTTAATTTTGCTATCAAATCTAAATCGAAATCAGAATGAATAACTGTTTGATTTTTAAACAAAGTGGTTAAAATCTTCATAATTGGTTCATCTTGAGCAACAATTGTTTTCTTAATAGCAGAATACTTTTGTGAGATATTTGATTGTTCATTCAATATAGACATATCATATTTTTTATTGCTACTTTTTATTTTATCGATTAGTTCTGGATCTCTTATAAATTTGTATGTATCACTTGGATCATAAAAGTAATAATAACCTACGTTTTCTTTATAATCATCCATAAACTTTTCAAAATCATATGTATTATTATTCTTTCTAGCAAGTTCATTCAAAGTTTGAAAACCTGCTACTTGTATTTTATTAGTATTATTCTTTGTTATAAGATTTCCTTGATTCTTTGATAGGGGGAGAAATTTTTGTCCTTCTGTCTTAAAATCATAGTAAAATCCGCATACAACATCAATACACTCATAGTATGTTATTTTATTCCCATCAATAATAGTTTCTTTTCTTTCCATAATATAAGCTATTCCCACAGTATTCATAAATAATTCACCTCACTATTTTAATACCAAACCTTTTTCAAATATAATCCTTCAGCTGGTGCTGTTTTTACCGATTTGGTACGATCTTTTTGTTTTAATATTTTTTCAATATCTGATATTTCTTTTTTACCATTTCCAACAGATAATAATAGACCTACCATATTTCTTACTTGGTATTTCATAAATCCATCGGCTTGAAAACTAATTTCTATAATTTGATTTCTTTCTTGAATATTAGTCTTTAAAATGGTTCTTACTTTATTCTCTCTTTCATCTTCACTAGATACAAAAGAAGTAAAATCATGCGTACCTTCAAAGTACTTGATAGCTTCTTTCATTTTCTCAATATCTAATTTTCTATTATACTGATAGACATAATTTCTCATGAGAGGATTATATTCGCCAATATTGATTTTATAAATATACTCTTTTTTCTTAACGCTAAACCGTGCATGAAAATGATTGGATACTTTCGTTACTTTTATTACATGAATATCTTCTGGTAAATTAGAATTTAATCCTCTTTTTATTTTATCAATAGGAATCTCTACTGCTAAATCAAAATGAGCTACTTGATTTAAAGCATGTACTCCTTTATCTGTTCTTCCAGAAGAGGATACAGAAGTAGCTGACTGTCTATTTAAATAACTAACTGCTTTTTCTAATTCATTTTGAACGGTTCTTAAATTTGGTTGTAACTGATAACCATTAAAATTTGTTCCATCATAAGAAAAATCAATTCGATAGCGCATAATTACCTCCCATAAAAAAGTGCTAAACAAAAAATAATTATATGTGAAAATAAATAATTGGTATCCCAGTTTTCCCATACTGGCTTATTTATGTAAGTTCTCTTATTAAAATAATGATAAAATCTTAACTGATAAATTTCTAAAAAATCTTTCATTTCTATTTTTGTTTTTTCATATGAATTTTGAATACTAAATAGAATCCACTTTATACTCAATTTCATTTGATAATTTTTTCTTAATAACCAAATCTTTTTCAAATTTTTAAGCCAATATTTTCCAAAGTACATCATATATAAAATATGATAGGTAATTTTCTTATTTTGAAAACGGTATAAAGAACTTTCTAATAAATATCTTAATTCATTTAACTCTGTTACTTTTTTCAACAAAAATGTGTATAAAATTAAAATACCTATTTTATTTATCCACAGAAATTGTGGATAAATTATACTTACGATAGCAAGAAAAAAGAATACAATATTTGCTTTCCACAATCTAGGAAATGGTCTAGTAATTAAAGAAAGAAAAAAATCCACAAATAAGATAAAAACTGGCTCTTTACATAAAATTAACGTAATCATAACCAATACATAACAAAATACTTTATTAATAATATTTACTTCTCTAATAATCGAATTACTTTGAAACATGTTTATACACATCCTTTATTAAATCACGAATATCCCGATGATAAGAAAGTTTCACTTTTTTTTCTTTGGCTAGAGAGGTAAATTGAATTAAATTAGGAATATCTAAATGATATTTATTTAAAAAATCGATATTTTGGTAAACTTTGGTAGTTTGATCATGAATTAAAATATGTCCTTTTTGTAAAATAACGATTTGATCTGTAAGTTCATATAAAAGATTATGATCGTTACTAGCAATGATAATGGTTTTATGATATTTTTCCTTTAATAATTTTAGTAATCGTATTATTTTCTTTTGATTTACATAATCTAGTTCTGCAAGTGGTTCATCTAATAACATTACTTTAGGATTACAAATGAGACAAGTAGCAATCTGTAGTAGTTTTTTTTCACCAGTCGATAATGTTGATATTTTTCTTTTACTATAGTTTTTGTCTAATCCAACCATAATAAGAGCTTGTTCTATCTTTTGATTCAAATTTTTATTTTGATAATTTAATCTTGATGTTAAAAATAATACCTCTTCTTTCATATTATCTGTATAAAATTGATCTTGATAGTTTTGATAAATGAAGCATATTTCTTGATGAATTTTTTTTAGATTTTCTTTTTCCAAATGAATATTATCTATAGTAATAGTACCTGTATAATTAAAATGAATCGCACCAATTAGTTCTAATAATAGTGTTTTTTTATCCCCTATAATTCCTGTAATCTTTTCTTCTTCTATCGTTAGATTAATATGATCTAATAAACTTTTATTTTTATAACGATAATTAACATTTTTTAAAACTATTTCCATAAAGTATCTACCATCCTGTTCATATTAGTTTCCGTATGATCTAACAATTCATAAAATTCTAATTTTAATGATAAATCTACCATAAACGGTAATGATAAACCTAATCTATTTAATAAGGTATCTTCTTTTAAAACGGTAAGAGGTTTTCCTTCCATCACAATATCCCCTTGATTTAAAATATAAAGATAATCTGTATCTAGTGTATCTTCCAAAGAAGTTGTAGTGAGAATTACTGTTAAGTTATGTTCTTGCTGGTAATTTTTTAAAATTTGTTTTACTTTTTGCTTAGTAGAGTAATCCATCATAGAAAAAGGATGGTCTAACAATAAAATTTTAGGATTATGCAAAAGACTGATTGCTAGTAAAACCTGTTGTTTTTCGGAATTAGTTAAATCTATTGTTTTTTTATCTAATAATTTGGAAATGCCAAATAATTTAGCAATTGCTAAAATTCTTTTTTCGATTTCTTTTACTTCTAAATTTAAATTTTCTAATGAAAAAGCCATTTCTTGATAAACCGTTTTTCGTAAAAAGGAATGTAATTGATTTCCGAAAACAATTCCAAATTCTTGAGAATGATCATGAATTCTACCATAATCCACATAAGAATAATGAATACTAATACTATTTTTACTAGGTAATAATCCACTGATTAATCGAATTAAAGTGGTTTTACCACTACCATTATTACCGACTATACTAATATAGCTACCTTCCTTAATAGATAAAGAAAAATCATGAAAGATGATAGTTTTATCAATTTTATAATTTAGATTTTTTATTTCTATTAGATTAGACATACTATCACCTCATTCTGACTTATTATTATAATCGATTCTAAATAATAGTTCAATGCCAAAATGAAAAGAAGTATCAATTCACTTCTTTTCACTATAGATTCAACTATTATGAACTAATATTTTAATTTTTCTTTGACATCTTTTTCTTTTGAATTTGATATATAAATTTCATTATGGTTTTATCAGATACAAATCTACCAAAAAATTTAGCACATTTCATTTTAAAGCCTGGAATGATTAACATTTTTCCTTTTAACATTTTATCAATTGCATATTTCGCAACATAACTTGCTTGCAAAGGTTTCACACTAAAATTTACTTCTGCTACATTATTAAAATTCGTATCTACAGGACCTGGACATAAACAGGATACTTGAACATGAACTTTATCTTTCTTTAATTCATAATGGATGGCTTCCGTTAATCGATAAACATAAGATTTTGTACCATAGTAAGTAGCCATTAAAGGACCTGAAGCAAAACTAGCTGAAGAACTAACATTTAAGATATAGCCTTTATTCTTTCTTTTCATATCTTTTAAAAAGAGTTTTGTTAATATATGAACAGCTTTGATATTCACATCAATCATATTAAGTTCCTTCGATAAATCAGTTTCAGTAAATTTGCCCCATAATCCAAAACCAGCATTGTTTACTAAAATATCGATATCATCATTTTTTACTAACACATATAAAGATTTAATATCTTCAACTTGTGATAAGTCCATCACAATAATTTTGGATTTATTGTTTAATGTTTTTGCTACACTTTCTAACTTTTCTTTATCTCTGGAAACAAGAATTAATTCATATCCTAAATGATCTAAATACTTAGCAATTTCTAAACCGATACCACTAGAAGCACCTGTCACTAAAGCTTTCATATTACCACCCTATATTTATTATAGCACTAATTAATGTTTTTTTAAAACACTTTTTATATAGAAAAATTTATAAATAATCCCTATTATTTGTCAAAATAAGTATGGTTAGGAAAAATTATTACAGCAATTATCTTTTATAGACTAAATGTTTATATTTAATGTTTTCATATTGATTTTCTGATAATAATTCTTCCTGCCATTCTTCTTGATCAAAATCTGGAAAAAAAGCATCCGCATCTTGATCGGATTCCTCAATTCGCGTTAACAACATTTTATTAGCATAAGGAATCATTTGTCGATAAACTTGACTACCACCAATAACCATAACTTCTTGATTTAACTTTTCAATATAAGCAAGTAAATCTTCCATATTATGAACAACAACAATCTCCGGATCTAAATCTATTTCTTGATGAGTTAAAACAATATGTTTTCGATAAGGTAATAGTTTAGGTAATGATTTCAAAGTATTCATTCCCATGACAATAGGCTTATTGATGGTATGTTCTTTAAAAAATTTCATATCACCTGGAATATGCCAAATCAATTGATTATTTTTTCCTAATTCATTATTTTGACCAATGGCAGCAATTAATGTAATATTCATATAATCATCTCCTAATTTTCATTTAAATATTCTTTTAAGAAGGTAATGACACCATCTTCATCATTAGATAATGCTATATACTTAGCATTTGTTTTTACCTGCTGTAAAGCATTTCCCATAGCAACACCAATTCCGCATTTTTCTAGCATTTCTTGATCATTCAAACCATCACCAAAAGCAATAATATCCTTATTATCAATTTTGTACATATCTGCTAAATATAAGATTGCATGATATTTTGAGATTTAATCAGGAAAGACATCAATCCACTGATTTTTTGGGAAAGAATCTTGCATAATTAGAAATTGTAAAGTAGGAAATTCACTTTGTAGAGTAGATTTAATATCATGAATATCGATATTCTGATTAAAATGTAAACATAAATGATATATGTCAGACTGGTTTTGGAAAAATGCGTTAACATCCTCTATATTCTGATCATCGACAGATATTTGACTAAGTGGATGATATCGATAATAATAATCAGATCCACACATAACAAAAGAATCTAAATTTGTTTGGCAATTAACATAAATTTGTTCTACCATACTCATTTCAATTGTATCTTGAAATAAAATTTTTTTATTTTGAATATCATAAACAATTCCTCCACCATTTGAAATAACGTAATGAGCAAAATAAGCTCCTTCTGTTACTCGAATAGCAGAGTTTAAAACTCTCCCAGTTGCCAAGACTATGATATAACCTTTGTCTTTTAAAAAATTTAAGTATCGCTTTGCATTATCAGAACATTTTCTATCAGAATGTAAAAGTGTACCATCTAAATCCATTATTATCATTTTCCGATTCATGGAAAACCTCCATTAAAAATTTGATTAATATATTATAATGAAATTATTTTCATATATTTTTTTTCAATTTCGTGAGATGTTCTTTCTGTTGTTTCTGTACCAACTGTAATACTTTCATAATTACCCACCAATGTAGGAATCTCTAATCGTATTTCTTTTATTGTTTTATCTAGTATGTTAGGTACTTCTTTTTTTCTTTTTTTATAATATTTTACTAACTCATCTATTATATTTTGAAGATGTTCTAGTGTTCTATAAAAATCAGTATTTACATTAAATGTTATATAAATATCATGATGATTACTAGATGGATAAC
Organism: uncultured Bacilli bacterium; assembly: GCA_947624515.1. Lineage (GTDB taxonomy): Bacteria > Bacillota_I > Bacilli_A > RF39 > UBA660 > Alloscybalousia. The sequence goes on along the minus strand of CANQKN010000069.1, from coordinate 4,817 downwards.
TTTCTTCAATCGTATGAAAATGAATTACTTTCGTTCTAAAATAATTACAAAAAGGTTCACAGATAGTTGCCCATATTTTTCTATCCTGTTTATTATTAAACGAATAAAAATTATCAATCATTTTACTATTACAGCCTAACATTTCTTGACATTTAGAAACTACTAAAAGCTTACTACTCAAATCAATATCATTAGTATTATCTTGATTTATATTGATATTAACTTGAGACAAATAATTATCTAATACGATTATTTGTTGATTGAAAACCATATGATAGATTTCATCATAAGTATACTCTTTTTCAGTATCGATTTCATTATCTAGTTTTAATACTATAAAATCTAATTGACTGAACTTTTTATGAACTTTTTTTTCTCCTATCCAATAGTTTTTTTGATTTATAAAATTTTGCATATCTTCTAAAAAGTCATCAATTTGATTGAAATAATAAATATTAGAATGAATAATTGTTTTCTTATCATCACTAATTTGATTTACTACTTCTTTTTGATATTGTCTAAATATAAAGTTAAAACTTATATTATCAATTCCATAATAATCAATAGCAGTAGATATATAATCATAACTATCAATTTCATTATTTTCTACATTTTCTTTTAACCATATATATTTTTTTAAGATATTTAAACAATGCTTGCTGTAGTTTTCAAATTCTTGTGGCTTTTTTATAAAATTATTTACTAAAGTGTTGATATTTTTTTTAGAAATGGTTGCCATGTTAATTCCCCTTTTTTATAAAATAAGAAATCATTAAGATTTTACTATTTCTTTTATTAATTGTTTCTTTAATATTCTTTCACCATTTTTAGCACCAGTTCCTAATGCTGCTATTTCTGTATTTGTTTTATCTTCTAACCAAGAAAAATATTCTCTAATATATTTATTAAAATAATAATCATCAAACATTCCTTTTGTTTCAAAATATTCTAGCCCTAAATGTTGAAAAAAATTCAAATACAAACTAGAAGGTGTATTGATACGACAATTATTCTGTAATTTATGAATATCTAAATCAAAAATTCTTCTTTCCATTTTTGTCACTGTTGTTTGTTCAGATTGATCAAATATAGTATTCGGTGGAAAATCACTATCAACAATTGGTAAATCAAGTAATCTAGTTTCATATTCATTCATTCCTTTTGATTTATGAAATAATCGCTCTAATTCTAACGCTTCCAATAGAGTTACCTCATTAGGATTTTTTGCTCGATAGTCTTTACCAAATAATTGCTTAAGATAATAATCAGGAACACGAGCCATCCACTTTTTTACTAACTCTGGTTTTAAATAATTTCCATAACATTCAACATCACCTTTATATGGATAACCACCATACATAGAAGCTAAATTAATCTGTGTCCATGTAAGCTCATCACCACTACCATAACTACCTGTATAAATAAAATCTCCAGATTTTGTGATATTACTGATTCGAATGGGAAATGGCCTAATTACCATAATTGTTTGTAGCAATCTTTCACTAGAGATACCACTATCAGCTAATAATTGAGTAGTAGAAACATTTCTACTAGTCACATAAGGATAATTACCACTGTGGTTTAAACACAAATCACAGCCCTGAGATCCCTCAAGTATAGTATACTCATTCTCATTATCAAGATGTTTATAAAGCAAATCCATCCATTCATCATTAGTAAGTTTAATTGCATTTTTATAATCCTTAAAAAAATCTAAAACTGGATAGCGAATTACTTTTTCTTGAATAACAGCTCCACAGCCTTTAAATGTAGAACCTGTCTTTATATTTTTTCTTTCATATTCTTTATGTCTTTCATCTATTAATGGAACTAGTTCATGAACATATATTTTTCTATCACCCAAATATTTTTGAGCTTGTTCATATTCTTCTTTAAAAACTTCCATATCAATTGCAGAACCTGGGCCAATAAAAAGTTCCGTATTAGGATTTACAGATGATACAGGAATATTTCGAAAAATGGTTTTATTTCCTTTTTCATCTACAAAAGTATGCCCAGCATTTGGCATACAATTGGTAATAGATGCACCTAACTGAATTTTTGGATCGGTCGCTATTTCGCCAACTACTTTAGCTTTACCACAACTTCCAGCTGCTCCATCTATTACTGATATTACATTTTTTATCATATTTTCCCCCTGTATGATAGATTTATTTTAAATCATTAATAACACCATTTATTAAATTTAAATCAGATGGTATAATCCATTTTATATTTGCTATTTTAAATAAGGCTAAAGGAATAATAGCGCCACTTCTTGCTCCATCCATCCATTTTGGATTTGAAGGCATTAATTCATATAATTCCTTAAGTGAAATATCATAAAATACCTTTTTAGTACCTTCAATATAATCTTCCAAACTTAACATATATTTATGAATATTATCATTAAATAAAGTATTATCTATTAAATGAAATTCTGTTAATAATTCAAATCTTTCTTCACCACCAGTAAAGATAGCACAATCATAATCTTTATCTAAATCAATATTAGATAATCGATTCATAACAAAATTTTCCATTTCTTCTACTGTATTACCACTATATTCATTATTAACTTCACTAAAATTATTTAATAAATCAGCAACACCAATAGTTAAATTTTTGGTATCAGTTATTTTTGAACCAACATAAGTAACTAATTCCGTAGTTTTTCCACCCATATTGATGATTAAAACCTTTTTACCATTATAATCATTCTCCATAGCTTTTCCTAAATAATAATTTTCAATACCATGACTAATAATATTGAAATGTAAATCAAATTTATCATTAAACAATTTAACCAAATCTTGTTTTCTTTCTTGTATTAAATTTCTAAAAATTCCTGTGACAAAAATATGTGTATTATAATATTTTAAATCATATTTTAATTTTATTTCTTCAAAATATTCGCAGAGTTCTTTTAAATTGCTTGTACTAATTCCTTTTTCGGAATCAAAATCATTTTTAAAATATATAGAATGTTCATTTAAAAGTTTTAACTCATTTTGATCATAGCAATAAACTTTTATCGTTGATGATCCTAGATCAATATAGTAATTTTCCATTTAGTCCACTTCCTTAATAATATTATAGCATAATTTCTTATTCTTTTGTTAAAGATCTAAACAAGTCTTCATAAATATTATTGGCATCAAGTTGCTTAACAAATGTTATTTTGTGCTTATCTTCAGTAAATGTAAATGTATTATCATTATTAATAATAGGGCAACTTATGGTTAGTGTTTTAAACCAATTTTCATTAATAATATAAGCAACAGCTCCAATATCCCAGATAGGATACCTTTTATGTGGACCCCAAAAGCGATTATAAAATTTATCACATAAATAATCACATAATTTATTTTTGCCTCCTATTTCAGCATTGAGTTCATAAATTGATGTCATCAAATTAGATGATATAGGAGAACATGGAACAACGGTTAATTTCACTTTTGAATAGAAAACAGTTTTTACAGCTTCAACATCTTGTCTAAAATTGAAATCTTTATTATCACCAAATAAAAAATTTGTACCGCTCCAAATAATTTCAATTTTTTCAATTATTTTTGGTTCTTTTTTTATAGCTAATGCAATATTTGTTAAACAACCTATTGCTACTATAAATATTTTTTCATTTTCCAATGCTAATTCAATTATTTTATTTACTGCATCACTAGTATCTAAATATCCATTAGATAAGTAATCTCTACTTCCTTTATAAATAAAACTTTTATCAGAAATATCAAGATAATCAAATATTTTACATGCTTCATTATAGCTGTCATCGATTGAATGAAAAACACTTTTTTGATAACCGCTATGCTTAAATGGAGCAATCGTTATTGCCTTAATATCTAGTATATCTTTATTTTTTAATAGATATGATAAGGCAAATAAATCATCGGCTTCATTAAATATATCTGTATCTAAAATTACCTTTTTCATAAAAACACCTCATTAATCGACTATCTATACTTTTTATATTTTTTTAAAAATATATCTGTTTCTGAAAATATAGTTTTACTTTCTTCGGATCTTAAATAATTGATATTACATTTTAAAAAAGGAAACAATTTTATTCTATTTCTGTCTAAGGCATCAGCATCTTTTAAAATATTAGATAATTTTTGAATATAGTTTTGTTCCTCTAATGAAAAATCAGTATTTTTAAATGAAACATTATCATTTTTAGATGCATGTGTTTCTATCAATAGTTCAATTGCTTGAATTGTTTTATTATCTAATATTCCACTTAATTTTTGTTTAGCTATTTGTGCTCCTTTAATACCATGAGTTTTGTTAGATGCTCCTTTTGATCTAGCAGCATCATGAAAAAGTGCAGCATACAAAAGAATATCATCATTAGTTAATGATAGTGATTGCTTATTGGCAATCCATAATGAATATATTAAAGTTCTTTCAATATGATCTAAATGATGATATGGAACCATTGTATAAGTATATAATTTTTCTTTGATAGCATAATTTATTAACTTTTCTACTTTATCAATTTGCTCTTTCGTTAATCCAATATGATTCATATAATCTTTATCTATCTTTTTTATATAACTACTTTCCATAAAATTCCTCCTTTGCTAAAATAATTTAAATTAATGATTATATTATATCAGAAAAATAAATGATTTAAAATAGCATGTAAATTGAAAATTTTTGAATTAAAAACTCTAAAACATTAACTTGTTCTTTGCTTTTTTCATCAATTTTTCATCAATGATCGTAAATTTTTAGACTAAAGTCCGTTTTTTTACGGATTTTTTTCTTTACTAGATTTAATGCCGTTTTTAGAAGAG
>CANQKN010000068.1 GCA_947624515.1 uncultured Bacilli bacterium | reverse complement strand
CACACCAATTCCTAACTCGCTACAATAAGTACTAATTTACTTTTCTCTTTCTTTGTCGATGAACTCATTATATAGTATATTATACGAACATGTCAAGTTTTTATTCCCAAATTTTTTGTCCATTTAAAATCAAGTTATGCATTCCATCAATCTAAAAACCAACAAAAAAGAATGAATTTAACTCACTCTAATTTGTTCTACATACCAATTAATTTTTGCTGGCCAAGCACTGCTTTCTGCATATTTTCTAGCCATAGTCTCAATTGTATTATAACCTTTAGAATAATAATTCTTAGACAAATTTTCTATATGTCCAATAATTCCATCATCAATTGTGGCATAAGCCTTATAACTTCCTCCACCACAACTAGGTCCACCTTTTTGACCACCAAAATTATTACAACGAATGGCTAAAGAACTACAACTAGATTTACAACCCGTTTCATGTAACATAATTGCAGTAGCCACATAAGGATCTACACCTAACTCTAACGACTTGGTAGCAATTAATCTACCCTTTCCAGCAATAACGCCTGTTCCTAAATTTCTATCTAACTTAGCAGCCAATTCTTCCATCGTCATATGATCATATACTTCAATACGAGGTGGAATATATTCTGCTTGAGGAGCCTCTTCCATAGAAACTTCTTCTACTTTCACATTAAGTGGTTCAGAGACCTCTTCAGTTTTTACAACTTTTGTTTCTGTCACACGATTAGATGATGACATATTTAACACATTGACTTTATCTTCTTTACTTTTCATTACTTTCGGCTTATTAGAAACTTCGCTTTGTAATACTATAGCAATCACAATCATAATCATTCCTAAAAGTGATAGTATAGCACTCATTGCTTTTCTCTTTATCAAAATTAATCACCTCATTTTTGTATTCCCATACAAATTTAACGTAACTACAAATATCCTATCATAATAATCCATACTAGTCAATTTACAAGCACTTTGTCAATCAATGTGTAAACAAAAGTGAAAATTTAGAAACGGTGACAAAAATCCATTAATTTTCTAATAGATTTTACTATATTATATGTGAAAAACAAATCAATATTTCCTATTGAATCTTAAAAGTAGTGGGAGCCTTTTTATACACTAATCTTAATGAAATCGCGATATAACTAATCATGAATAAAATTCCTAATAAACAAAATAAATTCATATTGATGGATAACCCTGTAAATAAATAACAACCCAAATAAGTCAACAGTTGAACAATAGAATATCGAAAATCCTTCATTTTCATCTCTTTACTATATGGTTGTAATAAATAATAAATCACTAAGTAATGAACAGAGAAAAAAATACTCATAGCAAGAATTAAGACAAAAATCATAACATAGTCCAATAAGAATTTTCCACTAGATAGATATAAAAGAAATACTAAACCTATACCAATGACTAACGTTGGAATTAAATTAATTCGTATGAGCATCTTAAGTCTTTTTTTAAATAATTCTAGAATAACTCTAGGTTCTCTATAGAAATTAAATGTTAACATAGCATGATCACAGTTAAAAAACATGGCCTGAGTAATCACAGCACCTCGATTAATAAAATATAGAATAAAAATAACCCAAGATAAATTTTTAGTTAATTGTTGATTTATATACGGTGCATAAGATGGAAACTCGAAAATGACGATTGCTGTGATAAAAATAAGAATACCCGATGTGATAGCAAATAATTTAGCACTTCTAAGAAGAATTCCTTTATGTCGTTCAAAAAAAATAGTATTAAACAAATCATATCCTTTCTTACCTTTTAATTTTTTTTCTGATATGTGAACATCTTTTTCTTGAATATTAACCATCAATTGTCTGGTATAAACATTTTCATTTTCTTGATTTACAACCATTTGATAGGTATTTAGTCTTTTATAAATAATGGGATAGTCCTTAACATGATGTAAATAATAAATTCCATAAAGGGCAAAAAGACCAAAAATCAGCGTCATAACAAAGATAACTTGTGGATAAAAATATAGATGAAAAAATGGTAAGAAACTAATTCCTAATCCTAAAATAATCATGAAGAAATATAAAGATTCTGTTAATAATTTTGCATGATTTTTTTGATAATAACGAATATGAATCACTTCTCCTATTGTTTTACTAAAAAAACTAAATAGACTAAGACAAAGTCCCATCCCTAAGGGAATATCTAAAAGATGAAAAATAATCAATAAATAACTACTATTTAAAATAAAATTCATCATTGACTGATAATAATAATGACTCAGTACAAAGTCTTTAGCATCCATTTTTAATAAAATCATACACAAATATTTTTTCTTACTCGTTGACATAATATAGGTATTAATCATCATACCAATCATACAAAAAACAAAATAAATATGCATAAAAGCATAAGAACTATCTTTACTTATCCATTTCGATAATAAATAAATAATATAGAAATAAGCACCTCGAAATAAAATCAATTTACATAAAGAATAAACTCCACTTAATAGACCAATAATTTTTTTCATTCCTGACTTTTCATATAAATTCCCTTTAAAAATATTTTTTAAAATCGGAATTTTTTTTATATGATAAATAATCGAATTAATAGCATAACAAAACTCAATTTGAAAAGATAATTTTAACGTATTAAACATTCTCTGTATCCTTTAAAATTTGAATAATTTTATTTTTATAAGATTTTTGAGTAAGGTTTTTCTTTTCTATTAATTCTAATTTTTGGTGATTTAAAATAATAATTTCATCACATAGATCTAGAGCTAACTCTAATATATGAGTAGAAAAAATAATAATATGATTTTTTTTCATTTTTTTAAATAATTTTTTCATATCATCTTGCACAACAATATCTAATGAAGTCAATGGTTCATCTAGAAGTAAAACTTTTGAATTGGAAATAAAATGAATTAACATTTGCATTTTATTTTTCATACCATGTGAATAATCTTTTAATAATTTATCTTGATCATTTTTATCTAAATGTACTAAATGAAAATATTCATCAATTGACTTAGGGTTAGGAATTTTTTCTTGATTAATTTCTAAGAAAAATTGTAAAAATTCTTTACCCGTTAAAAATTCTGGAACAATGGGTGTAGATAAAACATAACCAATATCATGAATATCTAACTCTGAAGTATGATTTTGCTCATCAATTAAGGTAAATATACCACTACTTATTTCTACA
>CANQKN010000067.1 GCA_947624515.1 uncultured Bacilli bacterium | reverse complement strand
CAAGCAGAAGCTAGACTTTTGATGTTAGGTGCTAATAATATCTTACATCCAAAATCAGGAGACCCTATTGTTACACCAAGCCAAGATATGGTTTTAGGTAACTACTATATTACGATGGAAAAAGCAGGACTTCCTGATGAAGGTAGATTATTTAAAAATACAAATGAGGCTTTAATGGCTTATGAAAGAAGAGAAGTTACTCTTCATACAAGAATCGTTATTCCAGTTGATTCTTTCAAATATAAATTATTTACAGAAGAGCAACATGGTAAGTATCTAGTTACTACGGTAGGTAAAATTAAATTTAATGAAATTTTACCAGATTCATTCCCATATATTAATGAACCAACCGATGATAATATTCAAAATATCACCCCAAATAAATATTTCATTGAAATGGGTAAAAATATTAAAGAAGAAGTTGCTCAAATGCCTTTAGTAAAACCTTTTGCTAAAGGAGTACTTGAAAAAATAATTGCTCAAATCTTTAAACGCTATAAAACAACAGAAACTTCTATCATGCTTGATAAATTAAAAGATTTAGGATTTAAATATTCTACAATTGCTGGTATTACGGTATCTATGTATGATGTTGTAAGTAGTGATAAAAAGCCTGAAATTGTTGCAGAAGCACAAAAGATTGTTGATAATATTAATAAACAATATAAACGTGGTTTAATTACTGATCAAGAAAGATATGAAAAAGTAGTAGAAACATGGAATAATGCCAAAGATAAGGTTCAAGATGAACTTCAAGAAAAAGCAAATGCTGATATGGATAACCCAATCTTCATGATGATGCATTCTAAAGCGCGTGGTAATATCTCTAACTTTACACAAGTTGCTGGTATGCGTGGTTTGATGGCTAAACCAAATGGAGAAAGTGTAGAAATCCCAGTATTATCTTCTTTCAAAGAGGGATTATCTGTATCTGAATTCTTCTTAAGTACTCATGGTGCTCGTAAAGGTAGTGCTGATACAGCATTAAAGACTGCTGACTCTGGATACTTAACTCGTCGTTTAGTAGATGTTAGTCATGACATTATTGTTCGTGAAGAGGATTGTGGAACTGATAGTGGTGTCGTTGTTCGTGCTTTCATTAATGACAAAACGGGTGCTGTTATCGAATCCTTAAGAGATAGAATTGTTGGTAGATTTACCAATAAGAAAGTTATCCATCCTGAAACAAAAGAAGTTATCTGTGATAAATTAACTTTCATTACAGAGCAGTTAGCAGATAAAATCATTGCTGCTGGAGTAGAGGAAGTAGAAATTCGTACGATTTTAACTTGTGCTACTCATAATGGTGTATGTCAAAAATGTTATGGTCGTAACTTAGCAACTGGTAATTTAGTAGAAGTTGGAGAGGCTATTGGAGTTATGGCAGCTCAATCTATTGGTGAACCTGGTACACAGTTAACCATGAGAACATTCCATACTGGTGGAGTTGCTGGTGGAGAAGATATTACACAAGGTCTTCCTCGTGTTCAAGAATTATTCGAAGCTCGTATTCCAAAAGGAAAAGCTACAATTGCTGAAATTGATGGAACTGTTACTAAGATTGATGAAGATCATGGTAAATTTAGAATTTCTATTAAGAATGATGTAGAAACAAAAGAACATGTTACCAATTATGGTGCTAAACTTCGTGTAGAAAAGGGTGCTAAAGTAGTAGCAGGTGAGAAACTTACAGAAGGTGCTATTAGTCCTAAAGAGTTACTTGCTGTTACTGATCCACTTACTACTCAAGAATATATCTTAAAAGAAGTTCAAAATACATATCGTAGTCAAGGTGTTGATATTTCCGATAAACATATCGAAGTTATTGCTAGTAAGATGATTAGTAAGATTCGTATTGTTGAAGGGGGAGGAACTAAGTTCTTACCTGGTGCATTAGTTGATTTCAAAGCATTTACTGATGCTAATAAAGAAGCAATTATTGCTGGTAAGAAACCTGCTAGTGGTAGACCAGTTCTACTTGGTATTACAAAAGCTTCTCTTGAAATTGAATCTTTCTTATCAGCAGCAAGTTTCCAAGAGACAACAAGAGTATTAACCGATGCTGCTATTCGTGGTAAGGTAGATCATCTACAAGGATTAAAAGAAAATGTTATTATTGGTAAATTAATTCCTGCTGGAACAGGTGCTAAAATCTATAAAGATGTAGATTATGAACTTGCTAGCCAGTTTGTTGATGAAGATCCACTTGAAACATTAGAAGAAGAGTTTATGTAGACTCTTCTTTTTTTTGTTCACTAAAAAACTTTATTTTAAAGTGTATACAAAAGATTTTCAGCCTAATATTTAGAATCTTTAAAATCTAGACAGGATTAATTTTATCTGATAAAATAATAATCACTGAAAGGAGTTTATTTTTATGAAACTAAATGATTTAGTATATATAAAACGTAAGCTAAATGAAGAATTTGCAAAAAGGTGTATTAGTGCAGATAGTGAAAAAGTTGAATCTTTAGTTAAATTATTAAAAGATATGGATTTTCCACTTTTAACCTATGAAGAAAAACTTGATTTAAGTGAAAAATTGGTATTTGCAACATATGGTAGCACTTTTTGTAAATTGGTTTCTAATCTGATAAATTATGAACCTCGAAGACATTTTCCAATTGCATACAAATTTTTATATGAAGATTATATGAAGAAAGCATTTAACTCTGAAGAAGAGTATATAAAATTATTTGAAAAATTTAAGGAAAAAAGTTTAATAGATATGACACTTCATGCAATATATAATTATAATCAGATTTATAGTGTGCTTCACGAAGAATTAAATAACGTAAAACAAAAAACAATTACAGTTGCTGAATATTTGAATAATAATGGGTCTCTATCTGTACTTATCTATCGTTTACAACAACAGGGAATCAATAATTTTGATTTAAATACAAGATTAAATAGAGAAGAAACTGATGTTAAAAAACCATTGCAGAAAAAATTATAAAATAAAAAAACAAAATTGTAAGTATTTATAAAGATTAGTATTGGAAATAATACTTTCTTTTTTTATCATTTTATCATATAATAATATCGTTAGAGGTGATACTATGTTACATTTAAATAATAAAGGATGGGGTCTTAGTGTATTACTGGCATTCTTAATTGTTTTCTTTGTTGCGATTATATTAATTAGTATTGGTGCTTCTAATTTAGGAATTGGTTGATTTTTTTGTTGACTTTATTTTAGAATAGTGTTATATTAAATACGCTGATAAATTTGGGTTTTGTTTTATACAAAACTTAAATTTAGATAGAAAAATGAAACACCTGGATATGTGTAGAGAAAGGAGAGATAAAATATGCCTACAATGCAACAATTAGTTAGAAAAAACAGAAAAGATAAAGTAAGAAAGAGTAAATCTCCAGTATTAGGATTTGGACTTAATACGATTCAAAGAAAAACTACAGAATTAAATAGCCCACAAAAACGTGGAGTATGTACTCGTGTAGGAACCAAAACACCAAAGAAACCAAACTCAGCATTAAGAAAATATGCTCGTGTTCGCTTATCTAATGGAAAAGAAGTTGATACTTATATTCCTGGAGAAGGACATAACTTACAAGAGCATAGTGTTGTATTAGTTCGTGGTGGTCGTGTTAAGGACTTAATCGGAGTTCGTTATCATATTGTTCGTGGTACATTAGATACTGCTGGAGTTAAAGATAGAAAACAAGGCCGTAGTAAATATGGTGCTAAAAAACCTAAAAAGTAAAATAATAAATATAACTGAAGGGAGGATATAATCATGCGTAAAAGACAAGCAGTAAAAAGAGATGTTTTAGCAGATCCTATCTACAATTCAAAAGTTGTTACGAAATTAATCAATCGTATGATGATTGGTGGTAAAAGAGGAAAAGCTCAAACAATTTTATATGATGCTTTTGATATGATTAAAGAAAAAACTGGTGAAAATCCATTAGATGTTTTTAATAAAGCATTAGAAAATATTAAACCATTACTTGAAGTTAAATCTCGTCGTGTTGGTGGATCTAACTATCAAGTACCAGTAGAAGTTAGTGCTGAAAGAAGTCAAGCTTTAGGACTTCGCTGGTTAGTAAATTATGCAAGACTTAGAGGTGGAAAAGGTATGGCTGAAAATCTTGCTAATGAAATTATTGATGCTTCCAATGGAACTGGAGCAGCAGTAAAAAAACGTGAAGATACCCACAGAATGGCAGAAGCAAATAAAGCATTTGCACATTATCGTTGGTAGGAAAGGAATCGTATATGGCTCGTGATACGTCATTAGAAAAAACAAGAAATTTTGGAATTATGGCACATATCGATGCAGGTAAAACTACCTGTACAGAACGTGTATTATTCCATACAAAGAAAATCCATAAAATAGGTGAGACTCATGATGGGGAATCACAAATGGATTGGATGAAACAAGAACAAGAACGTGGTATTACCATTACTTCTGCGGCAACTACAGCATATTGGAAAGGATACCGTTTAAATATTATCGATACTCCAGGACACGTAGACTTTACAGTTGAAG
>CANQKN010000066.1 GCA_947624515.1 uncultured Bacilli bacterium | reverse complement strand
AATGGAACCGGAGGACTTTTGGTAATCTATGCAAATGAATATGAAAATAAAGGAACAATAAGTGCCAATGGATCAACCGGAGGATCAACAGGATATGGTGGAGGTTCATCTGGTGGAGGATCAATTAATATCTTCACTTTAACAAAAATAGAAAATAAAGGAACTGTAACTGCTAACGGAGGAGCATCAGTAGGATCATCATACAAAGGTGGAGCTGGAGGAAAAGGTTCAATTACTTATACAGTTCTTCCTGAAGTTGATATTTCTAGTAGCTATATTTATCCAAACTTAAGCTCTATAAAATTTACTGATAATTACTATTTAGTAAATATTGGTTATGCTCCAAATTTAGTAAAAAAGCAATATTCTTTAGATAATGGTTCTAGCTGGTTAGAATATGAAAAACCATTTACAATAACTAGTAATCAAACTATTCAAGCAAAGGGAATTAGATCTGATCAAACAGAAACGGAAGTAAAAACATATACACCAGAAAACATAACGGATAATCTTCCAAAAGAAGCTTTTGATAATAATTTAGAAACAACTGCTACGTTAGAACAAAACATAAGTAAAGTGTTTACTTTAGCAGATGACTTAGCTAATCAAAAATTAAGGTTATTTTTAAGTGAAAATAGTGGATTAAATGGAACGATAAAGATTTATGATAAATTAAATAAGGAATTAGCAAATACCACAATCAATAATAAAATAATAGTCTTAACAATACCAGAAAATAGCTATAAAGTAGAAATAACATCAGGAGAGGAAATAATTAGTATCACAGAAATTAATTTAAGAGAAGAGTTATCAACAATTAATACACCTATAATAACAATAAATGATGCAAATTGGACAACATCTAAAACGATAGAAATCACTTATCCAGAAGGTAATTACCAAAATCAGTATAGTTTAGATTTAGGTGAAACATGGGAAAATTACCAATCCACAATAACAATTGAAAAAGAAACAACAGTATTGGCAAGATCTCTAGAAAATGGTAAAGTAGTATCAAGTAGTAGTTTCATCATTACGAAAATTGATACTACAGAACCAACTATTGAATTAGATATTCCAGATGGTATGATTTTAGGAAGCGAATATGATTTACCAACTTCTTATACTGTAGGAAAATCAGGTGGAAGTGTCGAATGCAAGGTAGGAGAAACCGTAGTTACAAATACTAATAAATTATCAAAAGGAACACATGAGATTAGCTGTACAGTTAAAACAAATGCTGGAAAAATGAAAACAGTCAATAAAACTATTTTAATAACAGAATCATCAGATTATGTTGGAGATAGTATTTTAGAGATTTTAGCAAGAGATGATATTGTAACAGGAATCTATAATCTACAAGCAAATGAAACTATCTACCCAGCACATATATATGTATATAATGGGGATCAACATTTTACGACTAACCAAGTATTTGGAAATGAAAATGATGTAGCAACAGCTACAACAGATGCCCAAAACATGGTAATCGTTAAAGTAAATGGTGATTTGGAAATTGATGAGAGTGTAACTGTAGGGCCATTCTATAATGATTATGGAGGACCAAAAGGATTTACATTATATGTAACAGGAAAATTAACGAATAATGGAACGATTGATAATTCTCATGGAGCTAAAGCCGAAGGACAAGATGTATATTTATGGAAAAATCCAGATGGAGATTATGAAACAGTACCAGCATTAGGAGCAGCAGGAGGTATAGGCAAAACAACTGGTAGTTCTAATTATTCTACAGTTGCAAGATCAAAGGGTACAGATGCTATCAATCGCCAAACTGGTGGTGGTAGTTCTGGATCCGCATCATCAATTAACTCCGCAGAAAAAGCTACTGGAGGAACTGGTGGTCAAGGAACAAGCTATTCTGGAGGAGCTGGTGGTGGTGGTGCATCCACAAATGCGTTTAGTTGTTCAAATGGAAGTATACATGGCGGTAATGCAAATTTTGCCGTAGCAGGTAAAGGCGTTTCACACTTATGTGATTCTAATAGTCAAGGTAGTGCAGGAACAGGCGCAAATCCAGGTGGAGGATTATTAATTATATATACAAATGTGGTAAATAATACTGGAATAATATCTGCTTATGGAACAGCTGGTTCAGGTACATTATCAGCAGAAAAAAGAAATAATACATATTATGCCTATAGTCAAGGAGGAGATTCAGGAGGAGGATCTATTAATATATTTTATAAAGATAGCTTAAATAATACTGGAACAATATCTTCTAGCTTAAGTACACTAGTAAGTGGAAAAGGAACAGTAAGTTATAATCAAATTCCTTAATTAAGATGGATTTAATGAAATGGTTCATTTATCCCACCTTAATCCAACAACCGAAGTAGAGTCAAACTAACTAGAAAAATATGAAAATCAAATTTATTAGAAGAGGGTGAATAAAATGGATAAAAAAATAAAAATGTTTTATCAAAAATATAAAATACCAACGATTATTGTAAGTTGTGTATTATTAATAGGAATTATCTTTGTCATTGGAAAAAGTATAGCAGATCCTAATAGTGGTTATTTAAGAAACCAAATGGTAGATGGATTATCATTTGAAAATGCCGATATTGTATCAGAAAATGGGATTACTACATTTACAGCAGAAGTATATAATGAAAGTGGAGAAGACTATGAATTAAAAGACATAAGTATAAAAATTACATCTGATTCTGATAAAGAAACTACTCTTGTAGGTTACATTGGAGAAAAATTAGAAAAAGATCAAGGAAAATATATACGTGCTAGTATTGATGAAGAGTTAGAAGATATTACTAATATTCAATATACAATTAATAAACAATAGAAAGAAACTGTTAAAAGGCAATAACTTTTAACAGTTTTTTATTGATTTGAAAAAACAAAACAGAAAGTGTAAAGTATACTTTCTTTTTGACTGGAAAAAAAACTCAAAAAAAATCTTGCTTTTCTTATAAAATCTATGCTATAATCTTATCTGTGTGGCTGCTTAGATGTGTGAGGTTGCTGATACACCCGGTTAAGTTGTTAAAAACTTAAAAAGGGAAATCAGGTTTTTACACGGAGCAAGTCTATACTAGATATAGGCGAAGGGAGGATTCGAAATGTCAAAAGACAAAGTTCGCATTAGATTAAAAGCATATGATCATAGAATTCTAGACAATGCTGCAAAGAAAATAGTGGAAACAGTAAAAAGATCTGGAGGAGAAATTAGTGGACCAGTACCACTTCCAACAGAAATTGAAAAATTTACTATTTTAAGAGCTGTTCATACAAACAAAGACAGTCGTGAACAATTTGAAATGCGTACACATAAGAGATTAATTGATGTCAAGAACCCAAGTAAGGAAACTATTGATGCATTAGCACATTTAGATTTACCAAGTGGTGTTGATATCCAAATCAAAGTAGAACAAAATTAATTAGGAGGAAATTAAAATGAAAGGAATCTTAGGGAAAAAAATAGGAATGACTCAAGTATTCACAAAAAGTGGTAAGTTAATTCCTGTTACTGTCATTGAAGTAGAACCAAATGTCGTAACACAAATTAAGACAGTGGAAAAAGACGGATATGATGCCATCCAATTAGGATGTGAAACAGTAAGATCAAAAGTAAGCAACAAAGCTAAAGTTGGTCATACAAACAAAGCAAATACGGAACCTAAGCGCTTCTTAAGAGAGATTAGAGGAGTCAATGTAAGTGATTACACATTAGGTCAAGTAATTGATGCTAGTATCTTTACAAAGGGAGAAATCGTTGATGTAAGTGGTGTTAGCAAAGGAAAAGGTTTCCAAGGTGTAATTAAACGTTACAATCAATCTCGTGGACCAATGGGTCACGGTTCTCAATACCATAGAGGTGTTGGTTCATTAGGTACAATGTTACCAATGCACGTATTAAAAGGTAAAAAATTACCAGGCCATATGGGTAATTTAGCATGTACAATTCAAAATCTTGAAGTTGTAGATGTTGATTTAGAAAATAACATTATCTTAGTAAAAGGTAATGTACCAGGTCCTAAAAAATCTTTAGTTATGATTAGAACATCAGTTAAAAAAGGTGAAATAGTAAACGAAACAGAAGAATTAATTTCTTATGTTGAAGTTGAAGAAACACCAGTGGATACTGTAGATACAGAAAATGTAGAACCTACAACTACAGAAGAAACTCAACCAGAAAATGAAGAACCAGTAGAAACTGAAGTAACTGAAGAAACTCAAGAAGAAGTAAGCGAATAATCATCACGATATAAAAAGTTAGAAATTGTGATGAAAGGAGGAATTAAAGATGGAAAAACTAAAGGACGTAAAATTAAATAAAGAATTACTTAGTATAGAACCAAATGAAAAAGTTTTATATGATGCCATCATTTTACAAAGAGCATCATTAAGACAAGGAACACATTCAACAAAAAATCGTAGTGAAGTAAGCGGTGGTGGAAGAAAACCATGGCGTCAAAAAGGAACCGGACATGCTCGTCAAGGATCTATCCGTAGTGTTCAATGGGTAGGTGGAGGAAGATATGGTACTCCAGTTCCAAGAGATTACTCAAAGAAACAAAATCGTAAAGAAAGAAAGTTAGCTTTACAAACAGCATTTTTAAATGTATACAACAACAAACAATTAGTAGTAGTTGATTCTCTTAGTTTAGCTACACCAAAAACAAAAGAAATGATTACTATGTTAAATACATTAGAACTTGCTGATAAAAAAGTTTTAATTGTAGTAAACGAATTAGAAGAAAATTTAATCCTTGCATCTCGTAACTTAAGAAATATTGCTTTAATTGAAGCAAACGAATTAAATGTTTTAGATTTAAGTTATGCTGATTGTGTATTAACTACGAAAGAAGGATTAGCAAATATTGAGGAGGTGCTTAAATAATGGATACTAAATATTTAGAAATTGTCAAAGCGCCAGTAATTACTGAAAAAGCAGCTAACTTAGGTCAACAAAGAGCTCAATATGTTTTTAAAGTTGATCCAAGAGCAAATAAAACAGAGATTAAACAAGCTATTGAAAAATTATTTAAAGTAAAAGTACAAGAAATTCGTACTTTAAACGTAAAACCAAAGAAAAGAAGAGTTGGTCGTTACGCTGGACTTACAAATCGTTCTAAAAAAGCTATTGTAACACTAGCGGAAGGACAAACAATAGAACTTAATTAAAAGGAGGGTTACTCATGTCAGTAAGAAACTATAAGCCTAATACTCCTGGACAAAGAAAAAGAAGTGTTTTAGTAAATGATGAAATTACAAAGAAAACACCTGAAAAAAGTCTAGTAGTTAGCTTAAAGAAAAACGGTGGTCGTAACAATCAAGGAAGAATTACAGTAAGACATCAAGGTGGAGGAGCAAAAAGAAAATATCGTGTAATTGACTTTAAAAGAAATAAATATGATATTCCTGGAAAAGTTGCTAGTATTGAATACGATCCAAATAGAACAGCAAATATTGCTTTAATTCATTATAACGATGGTGAAAAGAGATATATCATCGCTCCAAAAAAATTGAGTGTTGGAGATACTATTGTATCAGGTGAAAATGCTGATATTAAAGTAGGAAATGCACTTCCTATTATGAATATTCCAGTAGGTACTATGATTCATAATATCGAACTTCGCCCAGGTAAAGGTGGAGAGTTAGCACGTAGTGCTGGAGCTAGTGCTCAGATCCTTGGTCGTGAAGGAAATTATGTAATGGTTAGATTATCAAGTGGTGAACAAAGATTAATCTTAGGAACTTGTTATGCTACTGTTGGTGAAGTTGGAAACGAAGATCAAAACTTAGTAAGATTAGGAAAAGCAGGACGTACTCGTCATTTAGGAATTCGTCCAACGGTTCGTGGTTCTGTTATGAACCCTAATGATCACCCACATGGTGGTGGTGAAGGTCGTGCACCAATTGGTCGTAAAGGACCTGTTACTCCTTGGGGTAAACCAGCACTTGGATATAAGACAAGAAATAATAAAGCGTCTGATAAATTTATCATACGTCGTCGCAATAGTAAGTAGGGAGGAAAATAAAAATGGCAAGAAGTTCAAAAAAGAAACCTTATGTATTCGAAAGATTACTTGCAAAGGTTGAAAAATTAAATGAAACTGGTAAAAAAGAAGTCATCAAAACATGGTCTCGTCGTTCAACAATCTATCCTGCTTTTATCGGACACACATTTGCAGTACATAATGGAAAAGAATTTATTCCTGTATATGTTACTGAAGATATGGTAGGACACAAACTTGGAGAATTTTCACAAACTCGTAAGTTTGGTGGACATGGCGACAAAAAAGACAAATAGTGACTAGGAGGAGAAAAATATGGAAGCAAGAGCAATCGCAAAAACTCTTAGAGTATCACCTATTAAAGCTCGTTTAGTAGTAGATTTAATTCGTGGTAAAAGTGTTAACGATGCATTAAACATCTTAAACAATATGAATAAAAAGCCTGCTCGTCTTACAAAAAAAGTTCTTGAATCTGCAATCGCTAATGCCGTAAACAATAACGGTGCAAAACAAGAAGAGTTATTTGTAAAAGAAGCAAGAGTAGATGCTGGTCCAGTGATGAAGAGGCATATGTTTGACTCTCGTAGTCACATTGGACATAATGATAAAAGAACAAGTCACATCGTAATTGTTGTGGCAACTAAGTAGGCAAAAGGAGGGTTAAGAGTATGGGTCAAAAGGTAAATCCTAATGGACTAAGACTTGGAATTAATAAAGATTGGGACTCAAAATGGTATGCAAGTAAAAATGATTTTTCTAAGTATTTAGGAAATGATGTTAAAATTCGTGAATATTTTGAAAAGAATCAAAAAGCAAATGGTATCAGCAAAGTTCAAATTGAAAGAAATTCTAAAAGATGTGAAGTAATTGTTCATACATCAAAACCTGGTGTTATCATTGGTCGTGGTGGAGAACAAATCGAAGTAATGAAAAAAGATTTATCTAAGTTAGTAAACGAAGATATTCAAATCTCAATTGTAGATATTAAAAAACCTGATATCAATGCACAAATCGTTGCTGATTCAATCGCAGCACAAATTGAAAATCGTGCATCATTCAGAATGGCTCAAAAAAGAGCAATCCGTAACGCTATGAAAGCTGGAGCTAAAGGTATTAAGACATTAGTATCTGGACGTCTAGGAGGAGCAGATATGGCTCGTAGTGAAGGATATACAGAAGGAACAATTCCTCTTCATACTTTAAGAGCAGATATTGATTATGCTACAAGTGAAGCAGATACAACTTTTGGTAAAATTGGTATCAAAGTATGGATTTATAAAGGAGAAATTCTTCCTGCTAAAAAGACTAAAGGAGGTAATTAATTATGTTAATTCCATCAAGAACAAAATTCCGTCGTGTTCATAGATTACCTTACGAAGGTCATGCAAAAGGAAATACAACTTTAGATAAAGGTGATTATGGACTTATGGCAAAGGAAGGTGCTTGGATTACATCAAATCAAATCGAAGCAGCTCGTGTTGCTATGACACGTTATATGAAGCGTGGTGGAAAAGTATGGATCAATATTTTTCCACATATGCCTTTAACAAAGAAACCTATTGGTACTCGTCAAGGAAAAGGTAAAGGTAACGTTGAAGCTTGGGTAGCAGTAGTAAAAGAAGGAAAAATTATGTTTGAAATTGCCGGTGTAGATGAAGCAACTGCTCGTGAAGCATTAAGACTTGCTTCTCATAAATTACCAATTCAAACTAAATTTGTAAAAAAAGAAAATGGTGGTGAAATAAATGAAGGTTAAAGAAATTAGAGAACTAACCACTGAACAAATTGTTGCTAAGATTAAGGAAAACAAGGAAGAATTATTCAATCTACGTTTTCAACAAGCAACTGGAAATTTAGAAAAGCCTTCAAGAATTAGAGAATTAAGACACGATGTTGCACGTTTTAAAACAGTATTACGTGAACGTGAACTTAATGGGGAGGTTAAGTAACAATGGAAAAAATCAAAAAAGAATTGGTTGGTACAGTAGTTAGCGCTTGTAATAACAAGACGATTACTGTTAAAGTAGAAACTTATAAAAAACACCCAAAATATGGAAAAAGAGTTAGATCATCTAAGAAATATGCAGTTCATGATGAAACAAACAAAGCAAAAGTAGGAGATACTGTTAGAATTGTTGAAACAAAACCAATTTCTAAAACAAAACACTTCTATTTAGCAGAAATCGTAAAAGAAGCAGTTATTCTATAACTCTTAGGTGAAGGAGGAAATAATTTATG
>CANQKN010000065.1 GCA_947624515.1 uncultured Bacilli bacterium | reverse complement strand
AAACATAACATATTATACTATAATCAGACTTAATGCCGTTATTTTGTTAAAAGCGAACTTC
This sequence comes from uncultured Bacilli bacterium, assembly GCA_947624515.1. Lineage (GTDB taxonomy): Bacteria > Bacillota_I > Bacilli_A > RF39 > UBA660 > Alloscybalousia. The sequence continues at coordinate 9,776 of CANQKN010000065.1, read as the reverse complement.
CAAATGAAAATTAACATTTTTCATCAATGATATAATTAGATACTAGTAAAATATTAATTTTTATTGTACAATACTAATCAATTGATTGGAGATTTTAAAAATGGAATTATATTTTGAAATAATCAAACTATTATTAAAAAAATTTATATTAAAACAGAATACTGGAGTAGTAATAAAAGACTTTGCAAAAAAAATGGGAATAGTATATATAAAACTAGCCCAAATATTAGCTACCCAGAATTTTGGAAATTTATTTACAGAGGATGATAGAGAAATGTTATCTTCTATCTGTGACGATTGTAATCCAATCAGTTATGAGGAAATTGAAAAAATATTAAAACAAGAATATGGAAATAATTTAAGTAAAATATTTAGTTTTATTGATAAAGAACCTATTGGTTCTGCCTCTGTATCTCAAGTTCATAGGGCTATTTTAACTACTGGAGAAGAAGTTGCAATTAAAATAAAAAGAAAAGATATTACTAAAAGTATTGAAAATGATATAGAAAGAATCAGAAAAATAGTTCATAGATTTGGAAAAGTAATAAATTTCGGTAATTATACAGGTGGAGATCATGCTTTAGATTTATATTTAGAATGGATTAAACAAGAAACAGATTTTATCAATGAATGTAATAATATAAAAGCTTATCAAAAATTTGCAGATACAGTAAATGGAAAAATAAAAGATACTAAATTAATAAAGGTTCCATTATTATTTGAAGATTATTGTACGGATAATATCATTATAATGGAATATATTAAAACTCCAACAATAAATAAAATGCCTTTAACGGAAGATAATAAAAGAAAAATTATAACGGCTTTAAATAGTTATATTAAATCAAGTTTTTGGGCGATGTTTCATGATAAACAAATTGTATTTCACGGAGATCCACATAGTGGTAACATTTGCATTGATGAAGATGGTAATATTTGTTTTTTAGATATGGGATTATTATGCGTTTTAAGTGATGAAGACGCCAAATTATGTAGAACATTTTTCCTATCGGCATATTCTGGTAATTATGAAAAACTATATGAAATGTTAGTAAAATACGGAAATATGACAGAAGAAAAAAAGATAGCATTTAAAGAAGACTGTAAAAAATATAGTGAGCAAATAAAATCTAAAGATGTTACATTTTATTTTATTGATATGATTAATGTATGTTTAAATTACGAATTTGTACCACCTAATTTTTTATTCAGTATGGCAAAAGCATTTCTCTGCCTGAATGGTATAAGTAATTTTACTGAAAATAAATGTACAGCAATAGAATTGTTACAAGAACAAACTATGGAATTTCTAATTAAAAGAAGTTTAAATGATTGCAAAGAACTAATAACAGATGGAATCGATTTAACACCAAAATATATAGAAAATACACTAACAAATGGAATTATCAATACAATGGCAAAGATAAGTTCTGATACTAAAATACGTAAAGATTTAAAAGAATTGCTTGGAAACTTTAAAGAAACATTAAAACTTATTGAGATAACATATGGTGATGAGGCAACAGTTTCACCTGAAACTTCATATCAAAAAACAAAACATCTATAGACTTAAATGTTTTGTTTTTTATTTTGCAACATGAAACCATTCTTGTTCTTGTAAATAATCATATAAAACAGGTGTTTTATTTTCTAAATCCAAGTTGGTGCTTAAAACACAGTACTTAAAAATATCGACTAGTTTTTTACTACCATTTTTTAGCTGACAAAGTTTGATTTTAGACGAATCAACTCCATGATTAAAAAAGGTATGCATATTCCAATGGTCCATATTTCCTGAATCTAAACTTGAATACATTGGAGAATATCCCATGATTTCTAAATGCCTTTTTTTATAACCGCGATGCTTAATTTCATCTTGATCATCAAAACTAAAGTCTTTATTTTCTTCTAAATTTAATTGTAATAAAATAGAATTATCAAGTAATTTTTCAAAAACTTTAAATGCTCTTTTACGGTGCAATTTTGTTTTTTTCAATACTCCAAAATAACCATCTGCGATAAACATAGGAAACCATTTCTTTTTTAAAAAATAAGCACCTAATGTATAAATAAAAGGAATTTTTGGCTTATAATAATACACATTAATCCAACAGTCAAATAAAATTAATAAATTATCTAATCCTTCTACAAAAAAGACTTTTTTACTATTTTATGTTATACTTTCTATTGTAAAAGAGGTAAACATATGGAACAAGATGAAATTAAAAGAGAGCTTGAAATACTACAATCTTTAGGATACAATTCAGATACTATTCTTAAAATGGTACAAACTGCACCTACATTATTTGGTTATAATTCTGAAGATATAAAGAATATCTTAAATTCTCCATATTTTAAACTACCAGAAATAGTAAATGAAGAATTAAATTTAAAAGGTTTAGTAAGTGCTGAAGGCTTAAAATTACCAAAACAACCAGACGTCTTTGCTGATGTAGAATTATTACAAGAATCACAAGATATGGAACATTCTCATGGATCTAAATAAAAGACTATTTCCATATTAAAAAAAGAACTACTTTTCTATTAAATTTGAAATTAGTTTTTATTTGTTATAAAATGTTAGATTTTATACTATATCAAAAAAAAAGAACTATATCAATAGTTCCTTTTTCTTATTTTACTAATTCTAAAATAACCATTAAGGCATCGTCGCCTTTTCTTTCAGTTGTTTTTAAAATTCTAGTATATCCACCATTACGATCTTTGTAACGTGGTGCTAATTCATTAAATATTTTTTTAACAGCTTCTGTATCGTTGTGAAGGAAAGCAAGAGCTTGTCTTCTTGATACTAGACTTCCATTTTTTCCATAAGTAATCATTTTATCAACAAATTTACGAACTTCTTTTGCTCTTGTTTCTGTTGTAGTGATTGCCTCATTCATGATAACATCTTTTACTTGATTAGCAAGTAAACTTCTTCTATGTTTGTTATCACGGCCTAATTTTCTATATGCCATCTTGATCCTCCTTACTTATTAATCTTCATCACGAAGTACTAATCCTAAATCTCTTACTTTGTCTAATACTTCTTTTAATGATTTCTTACCTAAGTTACGAATCTTCATCATATCTGATTCTGATTTGTTAACAAGGTCTTGTAATGTATGAATTCCAGCACGTTTTAAACAATTGTAAGCACGAACTGAAAAATCTAAATCTTCAATTGTAGTTTCTAATGCTTTTACTTTTGGATCTTCTGTTTTTTCAATCATGATTCCACTCATATCAGCAATACTACTTAAATCTGTTAAAATTTCAAAATGTTCAATTAAAATACGAGATGCTAAAGCTACTGCTTCTTCAGGTCTCATAGAACCATTTGTCCATACACTAAGTACTAATTTATCATAATTTTCATTTTGTCCAACACGAGCAGGTTCTACTTCATAGGCAACTCTTTCAATAGGAGAATATAAAGAGTCAATTGCGATAGTTCCAACTTTTTTATCTGTTAATAACTTCTTATTATCATCGCTTCTTACATAACCTCTACCATTTCCTACTGTCATTTCCATAATTAATTTTCCACCCTTAGATAAAGTAGCAATTTCTTTATCAGGATTTAAAATTTCGATATCACTATCATGTTCGATATCCCCAGCAGTAACAACACCTTCATTTGTAGCATTTAAACGAATTACTTTTTCTTCCTCAGAGTGATTCTTAATAACGATTCCTTTTAAGTTTAATACGATTAAAGCTACATCTTCCCTAACACCATCAATTGTTTGGAATTCATGAGAAACACCATCAATTTTTACACTTGTAATAGCACTTCCAGGTAAACTGGATAACATTACTCTTCTTAAAGCATTTCCTAAAGTAGTTCCAAATCCTCTTTCTAATGGTTCAAGTTCAAATTTTCCATAGAAATTACTTTCTACATTTTCTACTATTTTATATACTGGTTTTTCAAATTGTAACATGAAACTAACCTCCTTATATTAATTACCCACGAGGGCGTTTTGGTGGACGACATCCATTATGTGGAATTGGAGTTACATCTGAAATAGCTGTTACTTCTAATCCAGCAGTTTGTAATGAACGAATTGCGGTTTCACGTCCTGGTCCCATACCCTTTACTTCTACTTCTACTTTACGCATTCCCATGTCATAAGCAGCTTTTCCAGCAGCTTCTGCTGACATACCAGCAGCAAATGGAGTAGATTTTTTACTTCCTTTGAATCCTATTGCTCCACTACATGACCAACTGATTGCATTTCCTTCTTTATCAGTAATGGTTACAATTGTGTTATTAAATGTTGAATGAATATGAGCGATTCCTTCAGGTACATTCTTTTTAACTTTTCTTTTTCTAGTTTTGTAAGCCATAGTCTATCCTCCTTTATTTCAATTTATTACTTCTTCTTATTAGCAATTGTTTTTGGTTTACCTTTACGAGTACGAGCATTTCTATTTGTTCTTTGTCCTCTTACTGGTAATCCTTTTTTATGCATTCTTCCTTGATAAGAATTAATTTCCATTTTAGTCTTGATGTTCATATTTACTTCACGACGAAGATCTCCTTCTGTTAAGTATTTATTTACTTCATCACGAAGTCTTGTTTGTTCATCTTGATCTAAATCTTTAGCCTTCTTTGTTGGTTCAACCTTAGCATCTTTACAAATCGTAAGAGCAAGTTTTCTACCAATACCATAGATAGCTGTTAATGCAATGGAAACATGTTTATCATTAGGTAAATCAATTCCTTTAATACGTGCCATAAATACACCTCCTATATATTATCCTTGTTTTTGTTTGTGTTTTGGATTTTCACAAATAACCATTACTTTACCTTTTCTTCTAATGATTCTACATTTAGAACACATTTTCTTTACTGATGGTTTTACTTTCATTATTATTCCCTCCTACTTTCTATAGGTTATTCTCCCATGTTTTAAATCATAAGGCGTTAACTCTATTGTTACGGTATCACCTGGTAGAATGCGAATGTAGTTCATTCGGATTTTACCAGAAACATGGGCTTCTACAATATGACCATTTTCAAGTTCTACTTTAAATTTTCCACCTGGAATAATTTCTAGAACTTTTCCTTCTACTTCAATTATATCATCTTTTTTTGCCATTTTATCACTCTCCCGTCAAAATTTGATAACCATCTTTTGTCACGACGACAGTATGTTCAAAGTGGGCAGATGGTAAGCCATCATCTGTTTTGATGGTCCAGTCATTATCCATAAGATAAATATCTTCTGCTCCTAGGTTTAACATTGGTTCTACTGCAATTACCATTCCTTCTCTTAATAGAGGTCCTGTACCGTGTTTTCCATAATTAGGGACTTCTGGATCTTCATGAACATTGGTTCCAACTCCATGACCAACCAATTCTTTGACAACCCCTAAATGACAACTTTCTGCATATTCTTCGATTGCAGCACCAATATCACCAATACGATTACCAGGCTTAATTTGATTTAATCCAATAAATAGAGCCTTTTCGGTATCTTTTAATAGTTGTTTTAAATCATTACTAATTTCTCCTACTGGATAAGTCCATGCAGAATCTCCATGGTATCCTTTGTAACAAGCACCGATATCTATCGAAATAATATCACCATTTTTTAGTTTTCTTTTTCCGGGAATTCCATGTACTACTTCATCATTGATACTAGCACAAATAGTTCCTGGAAAACCTTCATAACCTTTAAAGGAAGGAGTAGCATCTTGACTTCGAATAAAATCTTCTGCTAACTGATCTAATTCTTTGGTTGTGATTCCTTCTTTAATATATGGTTTTAAATATTGATGAGTACGGTAAACAATATTACCGGCTTGTTTCAATAATTCAATTTCCCTTTTACTTTTTAAAGTAATCATTTCTTCATCTCTTTCCTAAGATCGATTCTATTTGTTGAAAAATTTCTTCTTTCGTTAAATTTCCATCTAATGAATATAATTTATTTTTCTTCTGATAATAATCAATTAATGGTTTCGTTTGTTTTAAATACTCTTGATAACGAATTTGAAATGTTTCTAAATTATCATCTTGTCTTTGAAATAAATTACTTCCACATTGATCACAAATGGAATCAACCTTTGGCTTTAACGGGTCTATATGGATATTGTAGACTTTCCCGCAACTTTTACATAATCTACGACCGGTAATTCTATTTTGTAGTGTTACTTCATCTACATCTAATAAAAATACATAGTCAACTTGATTATTCCTTTTTTCTAATATCTCATCAAGTTTTTCTGCTTGATAGATATTTCTTGGAAAGCCATCTAATAATAGATTGAAATCATTTAATTGTTCTAAATAACGATTTAGTACTTCTAATACAATATCATCATTTACTAGATTACCGCTTTCCATGATTTGTTTTAAGTTTTTACCAAAATCACTTTCTTCTTGCGAAGCATCTCTTAGTAAATTACCAGTAGAGATATGTTGAACATGGTAAACTTCTTTTAATAATTCTGCTTGGGTTCCTTTTCCCGCTCCCGGTGGAGCAAGTAAAATAATATTCATTATCTTCTCCTATAGCTTTTTCGATAACTACGAGTGACTAAACTACCTTCTAATTGTTTATAAGTTTCTAGTGCAACTCCAACTACGATCAATAATCCAGTTCCTCCAATCGTTACTTGATTAGATAAACGAATTCCCGCATGATTTATAATTGCTGTAAATAAGATAGGAAGTCCAGCAATAATGATCAAAAAGATAGAACCAACTACTGTTAATCTTGATAATACTTTTGATACATAATTCTCTGTTTCTTTTCCAGGTCTAACTGCTGGAATGAATCCACCATTTTGTTGTAAGTTCTTAGCTAATTCTTCTGGTCTGATTTGGATAAAGGTATAAAAATATCCAAAGAAGAAAATTAAGAAAATATAAATGATAAATCCAACTGGTGTATTATAAGTTAAGTAATGATTACAGAAATTAATAAATCCTGCATTTTTTGTAAATTGTGCAATCGTTGCTGGAATCATTAAGAAACTAGATGCAAAGATAACAGGTACTACCCCAGCAGAGTTAATTTTAATTGGCATATAAGATTGATTATTTCCATATGCACTTGTTGATTTATTGGCATATTGAATTGGGATCTTACGGTCTGCTTCTTGTACCCAAATTACACCAATAATAATCAAGAAATATACAATTACAAATACAACAAATAATAAAATACCTAACCATAAATCTAATCCTGAATTTAAGATTAAACCTTGGAATGCTAAGACAAACATTGTAGGAAGTTCTTTAATGATACCAGCCATAATAATTAAGCTCATACCATTTCCAATTCCCTTTTGAGTAATTTGGTCTCCTAACCATAATGTAAAAGCAGTACCAGCTGTTAGAATGGTTGCGATATACAAATGTTCAATCGCGCTTGCTGCATTAAAGAATACAAATGAAAATGCAAATCCTTCAATGAAAGCAAAGATAATTCCCATATAACGAGTAATTTGATTGATTTTTTGTCTTCCAACAGGTCCTTCTTTATTTAATTCACTAAAGTAAGGAATAATATCTAATTGTAGTAATTGCATAATAATGGATGCTGTGATATAGGGCATAACTCCTAAAGCAAAGATTGAGAAATTCTTTAACGAACCTCCACCCATAGCATTCATTAATTCTAGAAATCCTAGATTACTTGTTATTTCATCAGTTCCTGGAACACGAATTGATGTTCCGATGACGAAGATCATTAATGCACCGAGCGTAAATAAAATTCTTTGTCTTAGATCTTTATTTGTTGGTGCAAATAATTGTTTCATAGTATGAAACACATTAGATCACCTCAGCTTTACTTCCGCTCTTTTCAATTTTTTCAATCGCACTAGCTGAGAACTTATTAGCTTGAATTGTTAATTTCTTTTCTAAGTTACCTTCTCCTAGTACTTTAATTCCATCTAAACCTTTTTTTACTAATCCTACTTCTTTTAATAAAGCAGGAGTAACTACTGTATTATCTTCAAATCTGTTTAAATCACTTAAATTAATAATTGCATAAACTGTTTTGAATTCACTGTTTGAGAAACCTCTTTTTGGTAAACGTCTATATAAAGGTAATTGTCCACCTTCAAAGGTTGCTCCTTTTGCACCACCACTACGTGCTTTTTGTCCTTTTTGTCCTCTTCCACTTGTTTTTCCTAAACCGCTACCTGGTCCACGACCAACTCTTTTTTTAGCTTGAGTTGCTCCTTCATTTGCTACTAATTCATGTAATTTCATTATCCTAAAATCTCCTCTTCTTTTTTACCTCTAAGTTTTGCAACTTGTTCAATAGATTTTACAGATTTTAAAGCATTGATTGTAGCAGTAGCCATGTTTAGTTTAGTACGAGATCCAAGTGATTTAGATAAAATGTCTTTTACTCCAGCAAGTTCTAATACAGCACGAACAGATCCACCAGCAATAACTCCAGTACCAGCTGCAGCAGGTTTTAATAATACTTTAGCAGCTCCATTGACACCAGTTACTTCGTGTTGAATCGTTCTTCCATCAACTAAAGGTATTTTAACGATACTTTTGTTAGCAGCTTGAATTGCTTTTTTAATTGCATCAGGTACTTCATTTGCTTTTCCGATACCTAATCCAACTTGACCTTTTCTATCCCCTACAACAACACAAGCAGAGAATCTTCTTTGACGACCACCTTTGTTAACTTTAACAACAGATTTTACTTCGACAACTAACTCTTCGTATTGTTTTTGTTTAGGGTCATTGTTTTTATTTTGCATAAATACCCTCCTATTAGAATTCTAATCCATTTTCACGTGCAGCAGTTGCTAAAGCTTCTACACGTCCATGATAAAGGTATCCACCTCTATCGAATACTACTTTGGTAATTTTAGCTTTTTTAGCTTCTTCAGCAATTTTCTTTCCTACAGCAGTAGCTGCTTCGATATTACCTCCATTTTTAAGTTTTAAACTTAAAGATGAAGCACTAGCTAAAGTTACACCGTTTTCATCATCAATAATTTGACAACTAATATTTTTATTTGATCTAAATACGCATAATCTAGGTACTTCAGTAGTTCCAAATATTTTAGAACGAACTCTGTCGTGTCTCATGATACGCATTTGATTACGAGATACTTTATTAATCATAAGTAAATCCTCCTTCTACTTATTTATTAAGCAGCCTTCTTTCCTTCCTTACGACGAACATATTCATCTTTATAACGAATACCTTTTCCTTTATATGGTTCAGGTTCTCTTACACTTCTAATTTCAGCTGCAAATTTACCAACTAAAACTTTATCGATTCCTTTTACATTAATTTCTGTATTAGAAACTAATTCTATAGATAATCCTGTTGGAATTGTAAGTTCTACTGGATGAGAATATCCAGCATTGATTACTAATGTGTTACCTTTTACATTGAAACGATAACCTACACCAATAATCTCTAATCCTTTTGTAAAACCTTGTGTTACACCCTCAATCATATTGTGGATGTTAGCATTGGTTGTTCCATGCATTGCTTTTGTAGTTTTTTCATCGTTTGGACGAGTAACAGTGATTGTATTTTCACTAATTGCTACTTCGATTCCCTTTACTAATTCTAATGATAATTCTCCTTTTGGTCCTTTTACTGTAACTTGATTATTTTCATTAGTTACACTAACACCAGCAGGTACTACAATTTTTCTATTACCAATACGGCTCATACTTGCACCTCCTTATATAATGTTTTTTACCAAATATAAGCTAAAACTTCTCCACCTAAACCTTGTTTTCTTGCTTCTTTATCTGTCATAATTCCATT
>CANQKN010000064.1 GCA_947624515.1 uncultured Bacilli bacterium | reverse complement strand
GATGTCTTCAAAAAAATTTTTAAGAAGAAATTATATTAGGCCCATCTCCAGCAACGATTTTTAAAATTAGTAATGTCTATCGATATGGTGTGATTATCAAATATAAAAAAGAAGAGCATATTTATCCTATTCTTAATCAATTAATTGAGCATTATCGTAGTAATAATCATGTCAATTTAGATTTAGATTTCCATCCTAATCATTTTTAATTTATTTACATCTATCTTAATTTATTATATAATGAAATAAAATAAAGGGAGGAACTATGGCAAATAAGTTTTTTAATACCGATTTAGATCAAGATGAAGATATACAAGATGAGTTTGAAAGTGAATATAGTGATAAAATAAGAGTTACACCAAGTAAGGCTCAGGATGAATATATTGATAGAAGTAATATTTTTGTCAAAATTTTTCTTATTGCTTTAGGATCTTTTTGTGTCTTAGGCGTTCTCTATTATGTTTTTGAATTTTTAGCTGATAAGTAAAAGATATCGTAAGGGTGGTGAAGAGTATGGTAGAAAAAATTTTGAATCGTGAGGATGTCAAAAGTTTTTTGGCTGAGACAATTACCCTAGTAAAATATAATCAGAAAGAAATACCGAATACATTTAGTGAAGAAAAAATCCCCAAAGAACAATATTGTTTTTATGTTACGATTGATGCGATAATCAAATACAGTATTTTTGCTAAAAAGACTAGTTTTGATGATTACTTTGATCAAGTTAAACGAATTGTAAAAAAATTACAAACACATAATGATATGATGACTGCTATGCATCGTTTAATCATTAAAACCGTTAAATATGAGTTAGATATTAAAGAAGAAAATGAATTAACGAATAAAATGGTGATTCAATATATTGCTCAAAAATATGATCAAGAGGGATATTTTTTCCATGCCTTTTTATTTAATGGGCAAGAAAATTTGATGTATTCTGATGATGAGGTCAATCAAGTAGAAGAAATCATCAAACTCTTTGATCAATATCATATTAATCATTCTATTGAAACCATAAATCGAGAGCATCCTATGATATATTATACCGATTCACCATTTATGGCTGCTTTTTATGCTTATAATAGCCCTTTCTTGTTATATCAATTATGTATTGAACTGATTAGAAAAAATAGAAAAAAAGAAGTAGAGAGTAATGATTTCTTTTTTCAAAACTTTCAAAATTGTTATCACAGTTTAGATCAGTTATTGAAAAAATATGAACTTCCTATGAATGAGAAGAGAAAAGTTTTAATCTTTTTTGAAAATCAGTGGAAAAAATATGATAGAAAAAATAGTGTACCAGTGATTGCTTGTGTTAAAAAAAGGGGAAGAGGAACCTATAATTTATCGTTCAAAAAGGATGAAGATTTAGCAACGTGTGTTGGTCATCTATTAGAATCTAGAGTAAATGATCAAAAATTAGATTTATCGGTAAAACCAGATTTTTATATTCCTATGCCTAGTATGGATAAGATTTTAGAAAATAGTAAATTATCTGAAAATAGTCCAGAAGAAAATGAATTGCCTGATCAAGAAATATTAGAAGTGGCTAATAGTTATGGTAGTGCGAATGTCGTGGCAATATTAGGAATGTTATTCATTGCTTTAGGTGTGATATTAATGCTTATAATGATAGGAGAAGGATAACATGAAAAGAATCGTATTTATGGGTACTCCCGATTTTGCTGTGAATATTTTAGAAGGGTTGATTGAGCACTATGAAGTAGTGGGTGTTGTCAGTCAACCAGATAAAAAAGTAGGAAGAAAACAGATTTTAACTCCTACACCAATAAAAAAAGTTGCTTTAGCCCATCATATTTTCGTGTTACAACCAGAACATATTAAAACGGATTATCAAGCAATTATCGATTTAAAACCTGATTTGATTATAACTTGTGCATATGGACAGATTATCCCTAAACCATTATTAGATGCCCCACCTTTTGGATGCATTAATGTCCATGCATCTCTTCTTCCTAAATTAAGAGGAGGAGCACCTATTCATAAAGCAATTATTGATGGTTACCAAAAAACCGGGATAACGATTATGTACATGGATGAAAAAATGGATAGTGGAGATATGATTGCTTGGAAAGAAACAGAAATTTCTCTTTCTGATACATTAGGGACTTTGCATGATCGATTAAGTATCATGGGAAAAGAATTATTATTGGATGTTTTACCAAGTATTTTTAATCGTACTAATCGTAGAATCAAACAAAATGAAGAAGAAGTTACGTATGCTTATAATATAAAAAAAGAAGAAGAACATATTCATTTTTCTAAAACAAAATTAGAAATTTTTAATCAAGTACGTGGACTAAATCCTAATCCTGGCGCTTATGCACTTTTATATGGAGAAGTATTAAAAATCTATGCTACGGATCTTTCTTCTAATCAAAATGTAGAAAATGAACCATTAGGAAAAATTACTCATCTTTATCCAGATGCTATTGGGGTAAAAGTTAAAGATGGAGAATTGTTAATTACAGAAATTAAGCCATTTGGAAAAAGAAAAATGGCTGTTAAAGATTACTTAAATGGAGTAAAACAAGAAGAGTTGTTGGGACAAATATTAGAATAAAGGTGAATTATGAAAAATGAAAAAAG
>CANQKN010000063.1 GCA_947624515.1 uncultured Bacilli bacterium | reverse complement strand
CCCCCAGGGCTTTTGTCAAGAAAAATTTGCAAAAAAAAAGAAAAATAACTAGTGTGCATTTCTAGTTATTTTACATTGCTTTCATTTTATCATTTAATTTAACACTGACTAGTTTAGAAACTCCTGATTCTTGCATAGTAATTCCATATAATGTATCAGCAAATTCCATAGTTTTCTTTTTATGTGTAATGATTAAAAATTGAGTTTTATTTTTATAATGAGATAAATCTTTACCAAAAGCCTCTACATTTGCTTCATCCAATGCTGCTTCTACTTCATCGAATAAGCAAAATGGTACAGTTTTTACATTTAAAATAGCAAATAATAAACTAATCGCAGTAAACGTTTTTTCTCCACCAGAAAGTAAACTAATTGTCGTTAATTTCTTACCAGGTGGACTAGCTACAATCTCCACTCCTGTATTTAATAAATCATCAGGATTTGTTAATTTTAAATCTGCTGTTCCACCACCAAATAATTCTTTAAATACCTGTTTAAATTCTACCCTTATTTTTTCAAAAGTAGTAGAAAATTCTTCTTTCATTACTTCATCCATTTCTTCCATAATTTCTAGTAAGGTATCTTCTGCTCCTAATAAATCATTTCTTTGTTTCGTTAAAAATTCATATCTTGTATTAACACGTTCAAATTCATCAATTGCAGCTAAGTTAACCATGCCTAATCTTTTAATATTTGTACGATATTGCTTAACTAAATCTCTTGCTTGTTCAATTTCAATATCTAAAATATATTCCTTTTTTGCTCTTTCATAAGTAAGAGAATATTCTTCATTCAAAGTATTTAACATCGTATCTAATTGAAAATCTTTCTTAGTAACATCAATTTCTATTTGCTTGATCTCTTTTTCTAAAACTCTTAAACGAGAATTTTTCACTTTATCATCAGCAACTTGTTGTTCGATTTCCTCTTTTAATTTTTCAATCATCATTTTCATATTTTTACTATCTTGAATTAATTGTTCTTTCTTCGTATTCTTTGTATGATACTCTTTAATTAATTCTTCTTCCATTTGACTTAAAGAATTATTTTGCATTCCTTTAACACTTTTTATCTCATTTTGTAAATCTGTTAAGTTTTGATGAAAATTTTGAATTTCTTTTGATTTATTATTGATTTTTTCTAATTCTAACATCTTCTCACGAGATACTCTCATATACTCTTCATTGATTTTTTCATACTGCATATAAGATTCTTTTAGTTTTTCTTTTGTCAATATAATTTCTTCTTCTTGTTGTTGTTCTAATTTTTGAAGATTTTTCAATTCATGTTTCAATGTAATCATACTTTTTGTAGAATAAGAACTTCCACCAGATAAAGAACCACCTACATGAACAATATCACCATCTAATGTAACAATTCTATAGCGATAAGAAATTTCCTTAGCAAGACGATTAGCACCATCAAGATCTTTGGCAACAAGTGTAGTTCCTAACTGATTATATACAATATTTTTATATTTAGAATCATATTCTACAATATCTGCTAAAACAGAAATAAAATCATTAGTATGTTGAACTTTTAAATGTGTTTCATGATCAATATATTTTGATTTAATGACAGATAAAGGAAAAAAAGTAGCCCTTCCTAAATGTTGATCTTTTAAATAATTAATAGCATTTTTAGATGTTATTTCATCATCCGTAATAATAAAATTCTTACTAGATGATATAGCAATTTCTAATGCCTTAATATATTCATCATCAATAGTTAAAATATTTCCAATCGTATTATGAATCCCTGATAAAGTGTGATTTTTCAAAATACTTTTTACACTATTGGGAAGATTTCCACCTTGTTCAATCTCTAATGATAAAGAATCGATCTTATGGTGATTGTTAACTAGGGTTTGATCTAATTTTTCATATTCTTTTTGAAGAAGATTTTTTTCTGTATTTTTTCGATCCATAGAATTTTTTAATTGTTCTAATTGTTTTTCCAACTCTTGCATATTTTGTTCCATAGATTTCACTTCAGAACTTGCTAGTTGAATATCTTTATCTAATATTCCTTCTTTTTCTAATAATTCTCTTAACTGATTAGTTGTTTCTTCTTGATCTACCTTCGTATTTTCTCTAATTTTTAATAAATTACGTTCCCCTTTAATCTTTTCTACTTCTTCAGTAATCTCTAATAGTTGAGCATTCATATTAGCAAGTTCTTTTTCATATTTCTCTAATCGATGACGAGATTCCATGTTTTTCGCATCACTTGTTGAAAAGTCACTAGATAATGTTAAAATTTCTTTATCTAATTTTTCTTTTTGATTTTTATTCTTTTCTATCTCAAAAGATAAATTTTCAATATCATGTGCTAAAAGAGCTACTTCATACTGTTCTAACCCTTTTTTATTCTCTAAATATTCTTTAGCCTTTTGACTTTGTTCTTCTAATGGTGCTCGTTGTAATTCTAATTCACTAATAATATCATTTACTCGATCTAAATTACGATGAGTACGGTCTAGTTTTCTAAGGGCTTCTTCTTTTCTCTTTTTATATTTTAAAATTTCTGCTGCTTCTTCAAAAATAACGCGTCTATCTAATGGAGAATTACTAAGAATACGATCTACTTCACCTTGTGAAATAATATTAAATGATTCTTTTCCTACACCGGTATCCAACAATAAATTGGTAATATCTTTTAATCTACATTTTTCACTATTTAAAAAATATTCATTTTCACCACTTTGGTATACCCTTCTTTTAATAGAAATTTCGGTATATGGTACATTTAAATAGTGATCATGATTATCAAAAATAAGTTCTACCCAAGCAACATTTAAAGGATTTCTACTCTTACTTCCCGAAAAAATAACGTCACTCATTGAACCTTCTCCACGAAGAGATTTGACTGATTGTTCACCAAGAACCCATCTAACTGCATCCACTACATTACTTTTACCAGAACCATTAGGTC
>CANQKN010000062.1 GCA_947624515.1 uncultured Bacilli bacterium | reverse complement strand
ATTAAATCAACTTGTCGATTTAGAAGATAATCCTCATTATCATGAATTTTTAATGGATAAACTAAAACATACAACGATTCCTCCTGTATCTTATCAACATGCGATCAATATTATTCCTTTTGAGGAGATTATGGTAGAGGAGAATGAATACGTTTTTGTCTTAGGTTTGAATCAAGATGTTTTACCGAAAACATATAAAGATGAAGACTTTATTCCTGATGCCATGAAACAAGAAGTTTCTTTATATACTTCAAAAGAAAAAAATCAAAAATCAAAAGAAAAAGTATGGGAAATATTAAGTAGAATTCATCATGTTTTTCTCTCTTATAAAAAACAGAGTGCTTTTAATTCTTATATTGCTTCTTCTTTCATTTCTACTTTTCAACTTGAAGTTGTAAATGATTCTAGAAATCCTATTACTTCTTCTCATTTATACAACAAACTATTTTTAAAAGAATTATTAGATGACTATTATAAATATGGAAAAATTCATCAAGCATTGTATGATTTGCTTAATTATTATCCTATAGAAAAACAGCATGATCATCAATTTAGTGGTATTGCTAAAGAAAAAATTTGGAATCATCTTCAACACTTAAATCTTAGTTATACATCATTAAATACATATCGACAATGTGGCTTTAAATATTATATCCGTTATGTATTAAAATTAGATCCTTATACCGATACTTTTGCCATATTTATTGGAAATCTATGCCATGATCTTTTTTCTGTTATGTATCAAGAAAACTTTGATTTTTCCTATGAATGGAATCATTATTTAGAAAAGTTTGAATTAAGTGAAAAAGAACTTTGCTTATTAGAAAAAATTAAAGAAGAATTAAGAAAAGATATAGAAATTATAAAAGAGTTAGAAAAATCTTCTCAATATAAGAATATCTTAACTGAACAAGAGATTCATATTCCTTTAGAAAAAACAAGACAAATTTATTTTACCGGTAAAATAGATAAAATTATGTATGAGAAGAATATGGATGATACGTATTTTTCTGTGGTAGATTATAAAACCGGTTCTCTTGATCCCAATATTTATGATTTAAAATATGGATTAAATATGCAACTACCCATTTATTTGTATTTATTATCTTCTTCAAAAATTTTTACTTCTCCTATTTTTACGGGAATGTATTTACAAAAAGCATTAATTTCTAGTTTTAATTGGGAAGATCATAAAAGTATTGAAGATATGAGAAAAAGTCAATTGAGATTACAGGGATATTCTATAGATAATCCAGATCAATTAGAACGATTTGATCCAACTTATCAAAATAGTGAATGGATAAAGGGAATGAAAATCAATAAAGATTCTTCTTTCTTTAAAAATAGTAAGATTTTATCTGAAACAGAAGTTTATCAAATGCTTCGTTATACAGAAAAAATAATAAAAGATACTAAGGATTTAATTTTAGATGGCGATTTTTCTATTCAACCTAAAGTATTAGATAAATCCGTTGCTTGTGAAAAGTGTCCATATCAAGATATTTGTTTTGTGACGCATCAAGATTATATTTATTTAGATAAACAAAAGAATTTAGATTTTTTGGAGGTGGAGAATCATGGCTAATTCTTGGACAAAAGAACAACTGGATGCAATCAACTTAGAGGGAAATAATATTTTAGTTTCAGCAGGAGCAGGTAGTGGGAAAACAGCCGTTTTATCCGAACGTGTTTTAAGAAAGATTAACCAAGGTATCTCTATCGATGAAATGTTAATTTTGACCTTTACTAATAAAGCCGCTAAAGAAATGAAAGAAAGAATTAGAAAAATTCTTAAAAAATCAGGAAATATGGAACAAGTCAATCTGGTAGATAATAGTTATATTACGACATTTGATAGTTTCTCTTTAAGTATAGTGAAAAAATATCATACCATTTTAAATATTAGTAAAGATATTGGTATTACTGATAGTTCTTTATTAGAAATTAAAAAGTTAGAAATTATCGATGACATTTTTTCTGAGTACTATC
Organism: uncultured Bacilli bacterium; assembly: GCA_947624515.1. Classification (GTDB taxonomy): domain Bacteria; phylum Bacillota_I; class Bacilli_A; order RF39; family UBA660; genus Alloscybalousia. The sequence goes on along the minus strand of CANQKN010000062.1, from coordinate 2,115 downwards.
AAGAAAAAGAATCGAATTTTCAAGATTTTATTCATGCTTTTTGTTTTAAAGATGATCAAGACTTAAAAAGACAAATTTTAAAATTAAATGATCAATTAGATATGAAATATTATAAACAAGAATATTTAACCACGTATTTTGATCACTATTATAGTAGAGAATGGATTGATCAGTCTATAAATGCGTATACACAAGAAATCGAAAAAATTGTATTAAAAATCAAAGATGTAGTAAGAGAATTAAATTTTCATCTGGAGTTTGATTATATTATTAAATTAGAAGATAAACTATCTAAATTATTCAAAGCTAAAACATATGATGAAATCGTTCAATCTCTAGATTTTAGACTACCTAATTTACCCAAAAATCAGCCAATAGAAGTAAAACAATTAAAAGAAAAAATTACGTCTTATATTAAGGAAATTAAAGGACTTTGTTTATATGATAAAGAAGAGCAAATGATTCAAGAAATAGAATCGACTAAAAAACAAGTCCAAATGATTATTGATATCATTAAAGAATTTGATTATCGATTTACTCAGTATAAATTTGATCACAATATGTTTGATTTTTCTGATATTAGTAGAATGGCTATTCAAATTGTTTCTGAACATTCAGAAATTCAAGATGAATTAAGAAACCGTTTTCAAGAAATTATGATTGATGAATACCAAGATACCAATGACTTAGGAGAATATTTTATTTCTTTGATTAGTAATCATAATGTATATATGGTAGGAGATATTAAACAATCGATTTATCGATTTAGAAATGCCAATCCCTATATTTTTAAAAGTAAATACGATCAATATAGTACTACGAATGAAGGGATAAAAATCGATCTACTAAAAAATTTTCGTTCTAGAGAAGAAGTCGTAAATAATATTAATTTATTATTTCAAGATATCATGAGTGATGAATTTGGTGGAGCAAATTACAAGCGAGATCATCAAATGGTATATGGAAATTTAGCTTATCAAAATGAGGGAAAAACAAATCAAAATTATAATTTAGAAGTTTATACTTATGATGGAGAAGATAAAACCTATTCCAAAAGTGAAAAAGAAATTTTTTTAATCGCTGAAGATATTCAAAAGAAAATCAAAGATAAAATTCAAGTTTTTGATAAAGACCAAGGTATATTAAGAGATATTCAATATCATGATTTTGCTATTTTAATTGATCGAAGTACAGATTTTGATTTGTATAAGAAAATCTTTGAATATTGTCAAATCCCTCTTATTCTATATAAAGATGAAGAATTAAAAAGTGATATCGATTTATTAATCATCAAAAACCTAATCCATGCGATTCAACTAATCGATCAAGAAAATGAACAACAGGAGTTTAAATATTGCTTTTTATCACTAGGTAGAAGTTTTCTTTTCCAACTAAGTGATGAACAATTATTTGACTACATTACTAAAAATACTTATAAAGAAAGTATAATCTATAAACGTTTAGAAGAGGCTTATCAATATTATTATGAATTATCACCTAAGAGATTTTTTCTAAAACTTTTAGAAATCTTTCATTATGAAGAAAATTTATTAACAGTAGATCATGTTAGATTGGGAAGAATTCGATGTGAATATATTTACCAATTATTAGATGATTTTAGTAAAACGGGTAAAGATTTAGAAGATTTCTTAACTTACTTAAATACAATCTATGATCAAGATCAAAAAGTTACCTTTTCTCTAAATAGTAGTGAAGTAGATTCTGTACAAATTATGACTATTCATAAATCCAAAGGACTTGAATTTCCTATTTGTTATTTTTCTGGTTTAACCAAAGAATTTAGTTTTAGAGAATTGAATGATATGATTTTATATAGTAAGTCTTATGGTATAGTTACTCCTTATTTTAATGAATATACTAAACCAACGATTTATAAAAATTTATTAAAAATAGAGACCAAAAAAGAAGAATTAAGTGAAAAAATTAGACTCTTTTATGTTGCTTTAACTAGAGCTAGAGAAAAATTAATTATGGTTATGCCAAAAATCATGGATGGGAATATGGAGTTAGAAAAAGTAAAGTCATTTTATGATTTAATGAAAATTGTAGAACCAAATATTGAACCATATCAGAAAGATATCGAAGCACATTATA
>CANQKN010000061.1 GCA_947624515.1 uncultured Bacilli bacterium | reverse complement strand
ATTCTTTCTTCTAGTGAAAATACATATAAATCTATCACTAGTGTTTTTTCAGAAAAAATGGCAATATTTGATGATGTTAATGTTGCCAATGTTACTAGTAAATCAGATTTTGATTTTGATATTTTAGGCAAAGAAAAATCTGCCCTATTTGTTATTGTTCCAGATGAAGATAAAATCTACTATACTTTAGTAACTATAATCTTAGGTTTATTATATAAAGAACTAGTAAAACTAGCAAATAATAATGATAATAAGAAATGTCCCGTTGAGATAGATTGGATCTGTGATGAATTTTCTAATTGTCCTCCCCTAGTTGAACCAAGTATAGAGTCAATTATTAGTGTTGCTAGATCTCGTGGACTAAGATATCATCTATTTATTCAGTCTTTAAGTCAATTAGATAATGTTTATGGTAAAGAAGTAGCACAAATTATTCTTGATAATTCTGGACTCGCTTACCTTAAAACTAATACAATGGATACTGCTGAAGCAATTAGTAAAAGATTAGGTAAAAAGACAATAGAATCTAATTCTATTAGTCAGTCAGTTAGTTTAACTAATTACAATGGTAATAAATCTACTTCTTTAATTGCTCGTGATTTACTTACCCCAGATGAAGTTAAAAATCTTCACTATAAAACAATTATATTTCCTAATATTGGTTATCCAATTTTTAGAGATACTGTTATCTATAAAAAGTTATCATGTTATTCTAGCGGTGAATTAGAAAGAACTATAACACCACTGGTTGATTTGAGTAATACATACTTTACAGCAGAAAACATAAAATTTAAATACGACAGACTGCAAAAAATTAGAAATGATAAATTTATCGAAAAAACAGAAATATCAGAATATGATTTATTTAAAAAGCAAGAACAAGAGAAATTAAAAAATATAGTTGAAATAATGAAAGAGCAATTAAAAGATAAAATATCTTTATTTGAATTCAAAGAAAACAATAATAGAACTTATGCAAGTTTTGAGTTATCTAAGCCACTTAGTATAAAAGAATTAACTTTTATAAAAGGTAAAATAAATAAAGAAGTATATCATATAGAAATAAATAACGGTAGTAACAATAAACATATTATTGAAATACACTTAAAAAATCCTTTAGAGAAAGATCTAACTTTTGAAAGAGAAAAAAAGAATAATGTCTAATTAATGTAGCGTTGTTCTTTTTATTTTTTTAGTTCATAAAATTTATGGAACTGGAGGATAAATCTATGTATGAAATAGAAGAATTTTTCTCAGTAGATGGAAATGATTTAAAGGATTTATTAAAAAGTTGTATTTATAATTACTACCTAAAAAATAAAGATAAAATTTTATCTCCAAATGATTTGCAAAAGAAAAAAAATCATTGTATAATAAACACGACTAACAAGTATGAAGTATTGTCTGAGAAAGGAGTAAAAAATGTACAATCAGTACAATAATGACAATATTAATTACAAAATTGGCTTATATATAAGACTATCTCGTGAAGATGGTGATGATTTAGAAAGTGAATCGGTAACTAATCAAAGAAGTCTTTTAACTGGCTACTTAAAAGCAAATGGACTAAGTATCGTTGATGAATACGTAGATGATGGTTATTCTGGTGGTAATTTTAACAGACCTAACTTTCAAAGATTAATTAAAGACATCGAAGAAGGTCATATTAACATGGTAATTACCAAAGATTTATCAAGACTTGGAAGAGATCATATTATGACTGGCTACTATGTAGAAAATTATTTTCCAGAAAAAGGAATTAGATATATTGCAGTTAATGATGATATTGACACTTTCAATGAAACAAGTGGTAGTGATATGATGCCATTTAAACTAAGTATGAATGATATGTATGCTAAAGATATTTCCAAAAAAGTCAGATCTACCCTCTTTCAAATGAAAACAGATGGCAAATTCTGTGGAAGTGTTCCTGCTTATGGTTATATGAGAGATCCAGATGATAAACATAAGTTAATACCTAATCCTAAAACTGCTCCAGTAGTTAAAAGAATATTTGACTTATACATAAGTGGTTATGGTAGTTGTGCTATCGCAGAAATCTTAACTCGTGAAGAAGTTCCAACACCTATAATGTTAAAAAATAGAGAAAAAGCATTACAAAAATGTAATCATCCAGAAATATGGAAACATTGTTCTGTTGGAAATATATTAAAAAATCCTATTTACACTGGTGTTTTAATACAGCATACTTCTCAAAACATTAATTATAAAGTTAAAAAAAGAAGAAAAGTACCCAAAAATATGTGGTGTGTTAAAGAACAAAACCATGAGCCATTAGTTACCCAAAAAACATTTGAATTAGCACAGCAAATAAAAGATAAATCAAACACATATTCAGAAAATAGAAGAAATGTTAAATATTTACTTTCTGATTTCGTTTATTGCAAAGATTGTGGTGCCAAAATGAGTATCAGTTATGACAAAAAAAGAGAACGTATAACTATGAATTGCAATAATTATAGAAAGTTTAGTAAATATGGTATTTGTTTTTCTCATTATATAAATTATGATAAACTAGAAAAAACTATTTTCAATAAGATTAGTAATCTATCTTTACAATATATGAACGATAAAGAAGAATTTGAAAAAATAATTAAAGAAGAATATATCGATCCAAGAAATGAACTTAATAAAAAAATAGAATTATTGATTAAAAGTATCGAAAATTTAAAATTAAAACAAGATTCTTTATATGATGATAAATTTAATAATATTATAGATGCTGATACTTACAAGAGATTATATAATCAAACAGATGATGAAATAAATAATGCTAATCAAAAAATCAAAAAATATAAAGAAGAAATAAATTCGATCAATAATAATTCCACTAATTATGCAGATTATTTAACAATAGTTGAGAATTTTCTAGAAATGAAAAACCCAACCAAAGAAGTTCTTAATAAATTAATTGATAAAATATATATAACCAAAGATAAAAAAATAGAAATATATTATAGAATTAAAAAAAGTGAAATATTATCTTAGCCACCTTAAATGGTGTGCATATATTTTTTAACTATTAGGTATCACTTTTTAGGTTCTCGGTGG
>CANQKN010000060.1 GCA_947624515.1 uncultured Bacilli bacterium | reverse complement strand
TGTATGCTGCCGTGAAAGGGCAGTGTGTTAAGCCACTTCACCAACTGGCCAGATGGCGCCTGATGTAGGACTCGGACCTACGACCTATCGGTTAACAGCCGAGTGCTCTACCAACTGAGCTAATCAGGCATTACAAATTCATAAAGCTATTTCATTATATAATACATTTTTTACTTTGGCAATACTTTTTTAAAAAAAACATGAAATAAGACAAGTACTAAAATACAAACTTGTATTCTAGTACTTTTCTCTTATTTATTAAAAATCACAGTTCCCAGGTGTTCTAGGATAAGGAATCACATCTCGAATATTTTCAACTCCCGTTAAATAAATCAATAATCTCTCAAAACCCATACCAAAACCACTATGTACACATCCACCAAATCTTCTTAAGTTTAGATACCATTCCATGTCTTCAGTAGGAACTTTCATTTCATTCATTCTGGATACTAACTTATCATAATCTTCTTCTCTTTGAGATCCACCCATTAATTCTCCAGCACCTGGTACTTCTAAATCTACAGCAGCAACCGTTTTTCCATCTGGATTTTGTTTCATGTAAAATGCTTTAATATCTTTTGGCCAATTAGTAATAAATACTGGACCATTAAAATATTCTGTAATATATTTTTCATGCTCTTTCGCTATATCTTCCCCATACTCAGGAGTAAATTCCCATTTTACATCTGCTTTCTTTAGAATAGAAATCACTTCTTCGTGAGTAATTCTTGTAAATTTACTAGTTACTAATTTATTTAATTTATCTAAAAGTCCATTTTCTACAAATTTATCAAAAAATTCCATTTCATCTTTCGCATGATCTAATACATATTTGACAACAAATTTTAACATATCTTCTTCAATATCCATTAATCCATTTAAATCACAGAATGCCATTTCTGGTTCAATCATCCAAAACTCACTAGCATGTGTTTTTGTATTTGAATTTTCTGCTCGAAAAGTAGGACCAAAGGTATAGATATTTTTAAATGCCATAGCAAAAGTTTCTCCTTGAAGTTGCCCAGATACTGTTAAAGCTGCATGTTTTCCAAAGAAATCTTTACTGTAATCTACTTTTCCACTACTAGCAACACGATCTAAATCTAAAGTCGTTACTTGAAACATTTCCCCTGCACCTTCACAGTCACTTGCCGTAATTAATGGAGCATGAAGATATACATAACCCCTTTCTTGGAAATAAGTATGAATTGCCATAGCAGCAACACTTCTTACTCTAAATACAGCTTGAAATAAATTTGCTCTTGGTCTTAAATAACCAATTTCTCTTAAAAATTCACGAGAATGTTGTTTCGGTTGAAGTGGATAATCCTCACTACAATCTCCTTCTAAAGTAATGGATGTAGCTTTGATTTCATAATCCTGCCCTGCACCTTCTGACTTTACTAAAGTTCCCACTACACAAATAGCGCTTCCATGTTTAAAGGCATCAATTTTTTCAAAATTTTGGGTATTTTTATCATAAACTACTTGCATATGTTTAAAACAAGTACCATCTGAAAAATCGATGAAACCAAATTCTTTTTGTTTACGCTGTCTTCTAATCCAACCTTTTACTGTAATTTCTTGATTTAAATATTTTTCTATATTTTGATATATTTCTCTTAGATCCATTTTTATTTCCTCTTTTCTTTTTTTATTTTACCATTTCCTCAAAGCGATATTTTTGTTTCACATCAGGATACTTTTTTTTATCCACTAAGGAGTTAAACATTTGATAAGGACGAACCCAACAACTTTTTTCATCTTCTATATTTTGATAAACTACCATTTTTGATGCATCAGGATTATCCTCTTGATAGTTTTCTGAATCATATGCTATCGCAATTACTTTATAAATATGTCCTTTAAAATGTTGATATATTTTTCCTATTTTTATTTCTCTTTCCATAAGTTTCCTCCATATTTTTAGTATAACATATTATATTACTTTTTCTAATACCCATTCTTTTTTCTTAATAGGTACTTCCATAAAATTAGCTTTTCTATGAATCATATTTAAATATTGAATAGCATTTTCTGGTGTTAAGAATAAGCTCATACCATTATATAGTGGATGAAATGCCAATAATGTTTTTTCTAATAATTCTTGATCAATGATTAGATTTACTTTATATTCTTTATCCATCTCTATATTAAATAATGATACATTTCCTGGAACTGTATGTAATAAATCGTGCATTTCTTCTTTATCCACAAATTCTAATTTACCGCAATCTAATTGCTCTTTTAATTCTTTTAAATCCACATCTTTAGAATCATCTACAATAATTAGAAAAACTCTTTTTTCTCCTTTTCTTTCATGAACTAGTAAATGTTTACAAATACTGTAGTCATTTCCTAAATATTCTTGATATCTCTGATAATAATTTTTGGATTCATTACAACTAATTACTTCAGGATGTCTAATACACCATGAATAAGAAATTCCTCTTTCTTTTAGATATTCACAGAATTGTTGTGCTATCTGACATTTTTTTAGTTTTTCTTCGATTTCTTGTTTACTACTTAATTTTACTTTACTAAATAATTGTAAGTAATCCCCTTTTCCTGTAGGTAAACTAACCGCACTCATATTATCCCTCTTTTCTAATATGTAAAAAGACTAGTTCGCATCCACACGTATTAAGATACGTATGGGACGAAACTAGTCTTCCGCGGTGCCACCCAATTTATCATAAACATTTTCATGTTAAGTATTTATGATCCCTTTCGATTTCTAACAAAATCTAGTAATACGATAACGGTTACTACCGGCTTACACTACTTTTGATTCGCATAAGCAACTCCAAAGCGTTTTTCATATTGATTTTTTATGTTAGCTTTCACCATACCTAACTCGCTTGATAAAAAGATTCAATATTACTCTCTTTTTCAAAGTTGTTAAGAAAATTATATTCCTATTATTAATATATGTCAAGTAGTAAATTTTATGCACTCATTTTAAAATGTTACCAATTTGTTACCAATAACATTCATAATCAAATATATTTAAAATCAATTTTTTATTATAAAAATAAAAAATGACAAATCTATTTTGCCATTTTCTTTATCTTATCCCTTATTTATAAGGGTCATTGCTAAATGGTGGGCCTGAATGGACTTGAACCATCGACCTCACGCTTATCAGGCGTGCGCTCTAACCACCTGAGCTACA
>CANQKN010000059.1 GCA_947624515.1 uncultured Bacilli bacterium | reverse complement strand
AGAAAAGCCATTCTCATTAGAATGACTTTTTAGTTTAAAGAATTTGTTTGTTTTGTTAATCTTGATTTTTCTCTTGCTGCTTTATTTTTATGAATTAATCCACTAGCAACTGCTTTATCAATTCTTTTGATAGCTACTTTTAAGTTTTCTTCTGCTTGAGTCTTATCTTGTGCTTTGATAGCCTTTTCACTTTTTTTAATAGCTGTTTTCATACTAGATCTTCCAAGTGTATTATTTACATTTTTCTTTGCACTAGTAATGACTCTTTTTTTGGCACTTTTAATATTTGGCATAATTTCACCTCACTTTTTTAGCTACAACTAATGATACCAAATTTTTTAGTAAAATGCAAATAAAATATCAAAAAAATGGAAAAAATAAAATTAGGTGATTAGATGAAACAGGAAAAAGATTTAAAAGAATATACTATTAGAACTGATTTGATTGTGGATCTTTTTGATATTCATCAAGAAGAAGAAGAAGGAATTTTAGTTCAAGAAGAAAAGGAAAAAGATATTCATATTTTAGAAGTCGAGATTACAAAAGATGAAAATAAATTACATAAGAAAAAAGGAAAATATATTACGATTAGTTATCAAGATATAACCGATAAGGAAAATGGGAAAAATTTAGAGCAAGTTTTAGTGAAAGAATTAAAAAAATTATTAAAATCTTTACATATTTCAGATACTGCTAAATGTTTAGTAGTAGGACTTGGAAATCGTGCATCAACTCCTGATGCATTAGGTCCAAAAACTGCGGAACAAGTTTTAGTGACTAGATATTTATATGAAATAGAAGAAGTAGAAGTTGATAAAAATTATCGAAATGTTGCTTCTTTTATTCCTGGGGTAACAGGAAATACAGGAATCGAAAGTAGTGATATTATTTTAGGAATCATTGATCGAATTCAACCCGATTTTGTTATCGCTATTGATGCTTTAGCATCTAGTAGTATGGATCGTGTTAATAAAACTATTCAAATGACTGATTCCGGAATTCACCCAGGTAGTGGAGTTTATAATAATCGAAAAGAATTAAGTTATGAAACCTTAAAAATTCCTGTTATTTCGATTGGTGTTCCTACGGTCATTGAAGCTTTCGTTTTAGTCAGTGATACCATTCAATATTTATTAAAACATTTTAGTTATAATAAAGAAAATTATCAAAAAAATAAATTAGTACCGGTTACACTTAGAAATTATAAGGATTATCATAGAGAATTATCAAATCAAGAAAAAGTAAAATTGTTAGGGGAGATTGGCACTTTATCAGAAGAACAAGTAAAAGAATTAATTTTTGAAGTCTTAACTCCTATTGGTTATAATATGATGGTAACTCCTAAAGAAATTGATTTTGTAATGGATAAAACTAGCGAAGTTTTGGCAAATGCAATAAATAAGTCTTTACACAAAAATTTCGACATATAATCTCAGGCACCTATACTATATTAATAATAGTAGAGGTGATTTTATGAAAAGAATGAAAATAAAAAAGAAAAAAAGACAAAGATGGTTTATGGGAAAATTAGTTTTGATTCTCTTTTTGTTTTCGTTTTCTTTTTGTTTTACACTCAGATATTTTGCTATGAATTTAAATAATGAAAGTTTTTTGAAATTATTATTACAGCATGGCAGTAGTCATATCGAAGTTTCTGAGAAAAATTCTTTTTTTAGTCATTTAATTACTTTAGTAACGAATATGGATCTTACGAATCCAACAGCATTATTAAAAAATAATTATACAGGAGAAGATTTTCAAACCTCATCGTCGGATGAAGATAAAGATTTAGAATCCGTTCCTTCTTCTAATTATGTAAAAGATCCTTATGAAGGAGAAGAAAAAAAAGATCCATTAATTTATTTATATAATAGCCATCAATCAGAAGAATATGCCAAGAGTAATTTAGAAAGTTATAATGTAACCCCTACTGTAATGATGGCAAGTTATATTTTAAGAGAAAAATTAAATCATAATGGACTTCCTACTATTGTAGAACAGAATGATGTAACAGAATTTCTACGGACTAACAACTGGAATTATGCTGCTAGCTATCAAGTTACCAAATTATTAATGACAGATGCCTATAGTAAAAATCCAAGTTTACAATATTTTGTTGATTTGCATAGAGATTCTGTCAAGAAGAGTATTTCGACTACCACAATAGAAAACAAGAACTATGCTAAAATTTTATTTATTGTCGGTTTAGAAAATAAAGATTATCAAAAAAATTTAAAAATGACGGAAATATTAAACAATAAATTTCAAGAAAAATATCCAGGCTTATCGAGAGGAATTTATAAAAAACAAGGAGCTGGGGTAAATGGAGTTTATAATCAAGATTTTCATCCCAATACGATTTTAATTGAAATTGGTGCTCAGGATAACACGATAGACGAAGTTTATAATACTTGTGAAGCAATTAGTGAAATATTAACGGAATATATTAAGGAGCAAATGTCATGAAAGAAAATTTTATTCGAATTATGTCTTTGACAGTATTTTTGATTTTCTTAGCTCTTTATTATTCTTCTAATGCAGGTTTAATTGATTATCAAGCAAAAAATAAAACACAGTTAACTGAAGAACAGATTCAAATGTTTGAAGAAGATGTCAAGAATCATGTTGAAATTGATTTAAAGAAGTATATGGATAATAAAGAAGAAAAATATGATAATAGTATTTCTAAAACTACTTTAAAAGTATCCAATTCGATAGGAAAAACAGTTAAAAGTATTTTAGATTACTTTTTTCATAAAATGGAAAAAGTAATGAAAGGGTAAGAAAAAATAATAAAATAAATAGAATGAAAATAGTTGAAAAATCAAAAAAACTATAGTAAAATAAGTTTATCTTCTTGGGAAGAAGAGTAATGAATCGTTTAGTGTTAGAAAGGGTATGGTTGATGAAAATACCTACTAAAGATTACATGAAGACACTTTCTATAATTTGAAGACTGCATACCTGCATTATGGGATTAAGAAAAAATTAAGGTGGCACCACGGGGAAAACTCGTCCTTTAGTGGGCTATCTTTTTTATTGTAAGGTGATGTTATGAAGGAAGTAAGAAAATATTTACAAGGATTTGGTTTTGACAATGAAAGTATTACCATTATATTAGAAACATATCCAATCTGTGATATGTCGGAAGATACTTTATTAGATCATTGTAAAGAAAATAATCAATGGTTTTTAGAAAATGGCTATACTAAAGAAGATATCATCAAGATGACTAAACTTCATCCAGCATTATATAGTTATAGTATCGATAACATTAAACAAAAGATAGATGATTTCATCGAGTTAGGCTACACTAAAGAAGAAGTCATCAAGATGACTAAACTTCATCCAGCATTATATAGTTATAGTATCGATAACATTAAACAAAAGATAGATGATTTCATCGAGTTAGGCTACACTAAAGAAGAAGTCATCAAGATGACTAAACTTCATCCATCATTATATAGTTTAAGCATCGA
>CANQKN010000058.1 GCA_947624515.1 uncultured Bacilli bacterium | reverse complement strand
GAATTATGCTAATCAAGGGTATCTATAATCCTATTAAAGCATAAGAAAAGAGAACTAAAATTTTTAGCTCTCTATATCGTTCATTTATCATTAGTTTTTGGTTTCACCAACACTACTTGACATTGAACCAAAACTAGTTAGCTTTATCTTCTTTACCAAGACCATATTTTTGGTTGAATTTTTCTACTCGACCTGTTTTAGATGCTCTTGATTGTTTTCCAGTATAAAATGGATGACATTTTGAACAAACTTCAACATTAATTTCATCTTTGGTTGACATTACTTTAAATGTTTCTCCACAAGCACAAGTTACTGTTGCTTCTTTCATTTCTGGATGAATTCCTTTTTTCACGATATCTCTCCTTCCGTATCTAGATCTTCTCTAGAATATTATAGAGCCTTCTCTTCGCCATGACTGAACTTTCAGCCATAGTAATTAAATGCTAGTTTATTGTAACAGGTATTTTCTTATTTTTCAAGTATTTTTTAGGATTTTACCAACCACAATCATATTTTTGACACCCATCATCAATAGATTCAAATAAAGATAAGCCATTGTTGTAATCTTTTGCCATCTCATATATAGCATCTACTACATCTGTACTAAATAAAGAAAAATCATGTCCGCCATCTAATTTGGCATAAATTCCAAACATATCTAATACAAAGTTAAAATCAATAGTATATGTTGTTACACTTACAAATGAATTTAATATTTCTACTACTTCATTTAATTCTTCTGTACTTGTAAATTCTTTTACAAACCTTGGAATTAAATGATTGGTATTAGCAACTAAATTTCGAATGGATTCTCGATATTCTTCTTGATTATTAAATCGATCTAATAAATGTTCTATAACTTTATTATCAGCAGAGTTAAAAAATACTCTCATTAGTTCAGAATTATAAATTGCATACATCTTATTTTTTTCAGATAAATTCCAAGTATCAATGTACTTAAATGCCTGTTCTAGTTTTTCTTGATTATTATTTAATTCTTGAGCTGATACTTCTTCTATACCTATTAATTTATTCGTAATTGTTTCATTTTTTAAATAATAATGATGAACAATATTTCTAGTTATTGGATAAGTAAGAACCGAATATCTAACTTTATATACTGTTAGTATTTCTAACCCAATAATAAATAGAAAACAGAAAAATTTTAAAGGTAGGGTAATAGGGGAACGCAAAATCCGAAAGAATTGAATTTTTTGACTTACATTAGAATACTTTTTCTCAGGTTTTCTTACAAATAATATCTTCCAGGGAAACCAAATTGGTGATGTTATAATAATAAATATTTTTTTTACGATTGTTACAAGCTTTTTTAGGTTCATATGTTACTCCTTTTTTTATTTTTATTATACCATATATAATGTTAATTCTATCTTATTTTTCTTTTAGACTATAGTTTTTTAATATTTCTTGAGAAATTGCTTGGTATCCATCTAAATTAGGATGGATATCCATTGGATTTGGTAAAAAGGAAGGATTTTTTTTAAATAATTGATAGAAAGAGAGATAAGTGCAGTTATATTCTTCAGCTATTTTTTGATATTCGCTATCAATATATGCAAATAATTCATCTAAATCTTTACTATTTGTATTAAATAGAAAAGGAATTGGATTATAATAACCAACAATTATAATATCTTCCTTAGCATATTTTCTAATTTCTTCTAAACACTTTTTAATGTTTGGAAAAATATTCATTACTTTTGTTTTTAATGTTAATAAATCATTGATGTTTAAAGTTTTGATATGAATTTGTCTTAAAAAATCATTAGCTCCAATGGATACTGTTACTAAATCTGATTCTCTTAAATCTTTTTTTAGATTTAAATTATTATTAATTTGGGTAATAACATCCTCTGTTGTATAGCCACTTTTGGTATACTTTTTTGTATAAGAAGCCAACTGTTTTTTTGCTTTCAGACCATCTGCAACATAATCAGTATAACTATACCCTACTTCTCCATAAGGGTTCATTCCTTCTGCTAATGAATCCCCTAATGCAATATAATTGATTTGATCTGTTTTAAAAATTTGATAAATTCCAAACACACACAATAATAAAATAAGAAAAACAATAGATTTTATTAGTCTTTTTCGTTTCATATTCCACCTCAAAAAAAGAATCAATATTCTCTATTTTTAGTTTATTGCTTCTTCTACATTTTTAGACTAAATTCTTATTTATTATTTGATTTCCCAATCAATTGGTGCTAATCCTTTTGATTTTAAAAAGTTATTTGTTTTAGAAAATGGTTTGCTTCCAAAAAAACCATTGTAAGCAGAAAAAGGGGAAGGATGAGCAGATTCAATTATGTAGTGAATTGGATTTGTAATGAAACTTTTTTTACTTCTTGCAAAGCTTCCCCAAAGAATAAATACAATAGGCTCTTGTTTTTCATTTAATTTTCTAATCACTTCATCTGTAAATTTCTCCCAACCTAGATCTTTATGAGAAGCAGGTTTATTAGCTTCTACTGTTAATACTGTATTTAATAATAAAACTCCTTTTTCTGTCCAAGGTACTAAACTACCATTTTCAGGAATAGGATATCCTAAATCATCGTGAAGTTCTTTGAAAATATTTTGAAGTGATGGTGGCTTTTGAACTCCTACTTTTACAGAAAAAGATAATCCTTCTGCTTGATTGATTCCATGATAAGGATCTTGTCCTAAAATCACAACTTTCGTATCTTGATAAGAAGTGTTACGAAAAGCTTTAAAAATTTCCGTTTGTTTTGGATAAATAGTTTTTGTTTGATACTCTTTTTTGATTATTTCTAATAATTTTTGAAAATAATCTTTCTCGATTTCTTCTTTTAAAAGTAAATCCCAATCATTTCCTATCATAGAACCACCTACTACTAGTTTTATTTTAACATTCTATAATGATTTTAACAATCTCTTTATGAGATTTTAGATTTTTTGTAGTCAGATAAAATTTCCTTTCTTAATTTTAGTAAAGCATACATATTCATGATTGCTAGGATCGCTACCAAAATATCTATAATATTCCATAATATAGTCGGATTCATGATACTTCCAATTACTAATAAGATAACTGTTACCGTTTTTAATATGTTTATTTGAGTTGAAGTTACATTTTTTATTAGGTATTTTAGACTACTTTCTCCATAATAATATCCTGCTACAATTGTGGAATAAGCTAAGGAAATGACAGATAACATTAAAACAATGATGCCTGTTTTTCCTAAATGATAATTTAAGGCATGTTGTGTTAATTCGATGCCGTTCATATCTTCAAATAAATATAATTGATAATCAGAAGTTAAAATTAATAATGCAGTAGAAGTACATACAATAAATACAGTAAAATAGATTCCTAATATTTGAATTAAGCCCAGTCCTATTTTATTGTTAGTATGTGTACAAGAAGAAGCAATGGAGCCAGTTCCTAAACCTGCTTCCGTTGAGAAAACTCCTCTTTGGATTCCAATTAAAAAAGTAGAAATAATTCCACCACTCATAGCTTTTATTTGAAAAGCATTGGTAATAATTTCTAATAAGATATTTGGAATTAATTTTATATTCATGATGATAATTAACATACTTAAAAAGATATATCCAATTCCCATCATAGGAACTAATTTACTAGTAATACTAACAATTCTATCTAATCCTTTCATAATAGATAGTGCAGAAATAAATGCTAAAATTAAGCCGATTATGATTGGTTCTATATGATAATATTCATAGATAGAAGTGGTAATAGTATTAGCTTGGATTGTCATAAAACCAACAATATAAGAAAGAATAATTAAAATAGAATAAATTGCTGCTAATTTTTTATTATTTAAACCTTTAG
>CANQKN010000057.1 GCA_947624515.1 uncultured Bacilli bacterium | reverse complement strand
TTTTCCTAAAAAATGATCAAACATTAAATCAACTGATTCATAGTTACCTCTTGTTGTATAAAATCCACAAGTCGAAATTATAATACGCTCTTTATAATTCAGGAGCATCGGTTGAGTCCCCAAAATCATAATTATCTGCCATTTTTTGTAGTGTTTTTAGATCCGTTTGTAATCTTTCATCTATTTTCCATTTTGATCCTTGTTCATCTTCCATTTGTTGCATTAAACGTTTTATTTCAGCCAAATTTGGATTTCTAATAAAATCTCCCGTTTTACAATCAAAAAACTGTCCAACTTGAAGACCTTTCTTTCTGGCATACATTTGTATAATTTCATACATATCTGGCATCTTAATCATTGGATATTCAGCTTCTGGAATAAACTCTGCTAATGTAACCATGTCACTTAAATAATAAGAACCACGTTTTCTTAAAAACTCCGTAGATGGTTTTTGTATTCCTATTGTAAAATAATCCGCTATTTGCTTTGGCTCTAGTTTTTCAATTATTTCATTTAAACTATGACTTCTATTAGGGTCAAACACTGTTACTGATGTTTGAACATTTTTCATCTTTTCATAATTTAACAATGCAATATATGGTGGAAAAGTACAGTAATCATCAATCATTTGCTCCATAATTGAATAATATTCTGGTGCAATCTTCTTTTTCAAGTATCTTATTAAATAATTTCTTTTTGTTTCTCCCACTATCATTGGCTCTCTATTATTTTTTAAAATACCATTATATAATCTTTCGGGAGATTGTTCTAATGCATATTGTATTGAGTCTATACCTGGTGTACAATAATAGAATTCCTCGCCAATTGGCTTATCAATATTTCTTTTCCATCTTAAATATTTGCCTTCTTCAATATAATAGTTTTCTCCATATCTGTCTGATAAATATTTTAATCTTGCGCTTTTTGCTTTTAACACTTCTGCTTCTTCTTCACTTAATTTATGTATATAATCAAATCCATATTTTTGTATATATTCTTTTGAACTCCCATTAAATGAATGTGTTAGATAACCACTTTCAATTATTCTTCTCAATTCGACTTCATCAGTATTTTCTAATATTCTTTGAAATTTTTTTAAAATAGTATCAAATGAATAATCCGTTTGTGTATCATTTGTAATAAGATAATAATTTAGCACAATTGCTAATTTGTATTTTATAGCTGTCCTTATATCTTTTGGAAACTGATTTCCTCCACTTTCAAAAACACTTTCTAAAAATTTTTTATCATTCATTACCTTGCTTATTATATCTTCAATCTTAAAATCCATTTCATCCTCCTTATAATTACTATAGAACTATATCATCTGCTTTTTTCAACTAAATAAAGTGTATCATTTACACTACCACAACCTAAATCAATGATAGGCATTATTATATCATCTTTATATCTTTTTTATCTTGTTCAAACATATTATTGTATCTATTCTTATAATCATCTAAATAATTTGCTACATCTATAATTGACTTTATTGGTATTTGCTTATTTACTGTTTCATTATTCACTATAATCCTCCCATATTTTTATTCTTTGTTTGTCATTGTAATGCTCTATTTTTATTTTATATTATTATCAAAAAAAATAAATTCAACCATATATTAAGCTTTTGAGAATATTTTTGTCCCAATATGTAGCAAAGTAGGATAAAAAAATTTCATCCCACTTTGTATGTTTTATTCTGCAATCCATATGCAATATAATGTTTCCATTATTGTAACATCTTCTGGTGTAAAAATATTTTGTATAACATCTGCTGTTGTTTTTCTCATTTTCTTTTCTGGTACTGCACCTATTGATTTTTCTCCCTCAAATACCATGTCTAAACTACTCAATCTACTATTTGATAAATCTCCTTTCATTTTTAAAAATTACTATTTTCTTTGATTAATATTGCCATTTTAGATTGTATCACACTATGAATTTATGTAAAAGTTCATTTTCTTTAAAATTACTGTTTTTCATCTTTATACCTTTTAATTAAAATCTGCATTAATATTCTCGTTATTCTAAGAATCATTTTTGGAAACGAGAGCAACTAAAAAAGCCAGTTATTTAAAACTGACTTTTGCTTACAATTTTTTATAACAAAATTTTATATTGCTTTTTTATATGTGTCAATGAATGGATTTTGAAACAATTTCGAAATTTGTTTTTAGAGTAATTTTTATCTAATTTCTTATTTCTTACAAACTTTTATTCTTTTACAATATTGCGGTTCATCGCACACAATAATATTAATATTTCTTTGTTAAAATATATTCCTTATCTTCATTTTTTATTTTCTTACCATCCAAATAATCAAATCCGAATTTACGATAAAACTCACAAGCATAAACAGAAGCAGGTACTATTAACTCCTTACATCCTATATTAATTGCAATATCTTCGATATTTTCTATTAATTTTCTGCCTATTCCTTGATGATGGTTTTCCATTTTGACAAACACAGTTAGTACAATATATTTTTTTCCTGTTTTATCACCTCTATATCTATCGATACTTGCAGTACCAACAACTTCATTATCTTTTAATGCTACCAAACATTTAATTCTGTTAGGAAATTTTTTCTTTATTTCATCTTCTGTAAAATCTTTCGAAATTTTATCTATTACATCTTTTCCATGATCTTTAATATTTATTTTGTACATATTACTTAATATTATTTTAGACAATTCCTCTGCATATTTATCTTTATATTCAACAATTTCAACCATTTATCATTCCCCCACAAAATCAATCTGGACAAATACTTAACTATTTATTTTTATAATTCTAATAAAACATTCCAACAGCAAACCTCACTGCTAATCCTGCTATTCCCATAATATATCCTAAAACAGTTTTTCCCTGTGCTCAAATCACCATTTTTAGTCAGGATTATATCATAATATAAATTTATGTCAAATTTTTTCTTTCTCACCCCCTTCACCTTCAACGTTACGTCATGTAAAAAGTAAAAGCAAGTAGCAATAGTGTCCATAACAATAAGTCTTACACAACGTCTTAATGTACGACATAATGTAATTTTGTTATAACAACAACAGAAATGTATACCGTATATAATAATCAAAATAGACTATACATACAAATGTTTATATTCGAAAACACAGAATTTATGCTAGGAGTTTTACATACGGAGAAGACATCAGATTCAATGTCAGAAAGTTTAAATAAGTTTCAAGATAAATTATTTAGTAAGGAGTAGAGCAATTATTTTCTGTATTATTAATAGAGGAACAGAATTTACAAAGGCGCAACAATTTGAAGTAAGTATACATACAGGTGAAATAAAAGGAAAAATATTCTATTGTAATTCAATTCAATCGAGTCAGGAATCACATGTAGACGTAAAACATTCAAAGAAGGCTTTTTAGTGGTTGCTTTCGGCGATGGTGTTATTTTGGTACAATATTCTTACGATACCACTGCAGCAAAGGAATTGGATAAAATTATGTCAAAATATTATCCCGGTATTGTATGTACTCGTAGTTATACTTTAGATCTGTATGACCGTACGATTGAATTTCACTTTGAATTCGATGCAGAACTTGAGGATGACAATTTTGACTGAGATTACTTTGGTTGCACATTAAAAGGTTTCTTTTTATTCTTATTAAATGTACTATAAAATTCACTTGATATTAATCCTTTTTTGCAATAATATCAATCTCATCATATTTTAATCTAGTTCCATGTATTAATGTGTTTTTATTTACAATTACTTCATCACCTATTTTTAATCTATTGTTAGTTATATAATTATCTTTATAATAATTGAAATTTGATATTTGTTCATAAAAAAGTCGTTTTGTCTTTTTACTATTAAAGTATTTTTCTATTAATTCATTTTCTGACATAATTTCCTCCCTATACATGAATTAATATTTGTATTGATAATCTGCTTTTAATTTTTGCTTTTAAATGGATGTCTTAATTTATTTTTTATTTCTCCAGTAATTATTTTCATTGAAATAT
>CANQKN010000056.1 GCA_947624515.1 uncultured Bacilli bacterium | reverse complement strand
TTTACTTTTTTTATTTTTTTATTTTTTTCTCCCTTTTTTCCTTTTTCCTCTCTTTATTTCTCTTTCTTTTCCCCCACCTTTTTTCCTCTTTTTCCTTTTTTTATTAAAAAAAGAACTGACAAAATAATATATGTCAATTCTTTTAATATTTATACAATTTTATACAATTATTTTTATTTTTGTTCTAAATTGATGATTTCTGTTACTTCTTTTTCATTATTATATGCTATTTTAATTTGATCACCTGCTCGCAAGAATGGTATTACGTTTTTATTTACTTTGATAGAAACTGAATATTTCTTACCTTCTTGATCGATTAGATAGTAATAGCTCGTTCCATCAATATTTGCTTGTGAAATAGTAGCTATTTCAATTTCTTTTTCGGTTAAATAATTTGTATTTGTTTCTAAATCAACATTATTAAGGTAATTATTAGCAGCAGTTTCAATTCCTTTAGCACTATCTGTAATTACTACTTTTTGATAATCTTCTACATCTACAAAAGCATACATCTTAACAAGTCCTGCATCATCTTTTAAAGATAATAAATAAGTTGCTCTATTATTTAGGTTAATTAATAATGGGAATGTTGCATCATAATCCATTTGTTGAACTTGACCTTTGGCACTATCCATTGCTGAATATTCTTCAGCACCAGGTACTGAATAAAAGTTTGTTTCCTTCGTTCTCATATTAGTAAGGATAAAGCCAATATTGGATTCATCTGATGATACAGAAGTAATTCCTGTATATAAATAAACATCATCATTCATTGTTGTATAGTTATAGCCTTCTGTTGTTTGAACAACATTTTTTTGACCAAAGATGGAATTAAAGAATCCATCTCTATATTGTCCCCAATCATCTACTTGTTCAATGATCAAATCTGCTGAATATACATGATCCACCCAGGTTGGAACTTCTTCGATTTTATATTCCTTGCTATCTCCTGTAATAGGATCTAAAATAATAACAGTATTAATTTCCCTTTTTAAACCTACACCTTGATATTTTATTGTTGGTATAATCCAATAAGGATTTCCATCATTATCAATTTCAAAACTCTCTTCACCAAATATTCTAGTTGGATATTGAAATCTTAAATGACGGTTTAAATCTTTTTCAAAAATAGCAGAAGGTACATATTTCATTCCTTTTTCTAATTTAATTAAATTAGACTCTCCAGTAACGGAATTGACTGTAATATATCCTTTTACCCCATCTTTTTTATTGGCTAAATATTTAAAAAAGCCATTATACTCTAATGGAGTAACACGAAGAATAGTATTATTATAATTGATTTGAGTA
Organism: uncultured Bacilli bacterium; assembly: GCA_947624515.1. GTDB lineage: Bacteria > Bacillota_I > Bacilli_A > RF39 > UBA660 > Alloscybalousia. Next base: position 2,720 of record CANQKN010000056.1, on the reverse strand, counting down.
TATAAATCTGATACATAAAATTGTGATACTAACTCTGGCATCTGTCCCATCACACGATCTCCTAGTTTTTGACTAGATGCTTTGTCTAACAATGGGAGAGTATTAAAATCTACTAATGGAATTTCTTCAATAAATTCTTTTTCTTCATTAATACTAATTCTTTTAGAATAACTCTTTGATTGAAAAATTGGAGATAGGATAAAATCAACTGCAATAATTCCAACAATAATAATGCTAATCGAAATAGCAAGTCCACCTAATAATTTAATGGAGTGAATAATATTTCCACGACTATCGATGGAAAAACACAATAATGTTATAGAATAGATAGCAATTAAAAATAGAAAATAAAGCCAAAAGCCAAAGCTATGTAAATTAAGTGCTGGTAATGTAAAATAGTAAACAATAAAACCAATGATTGCTGTTATTAATAAACTGATTAAATTTTTTTTCAAATTAGTCACCTCTAGACATATTATACTATATCTTATCAAAATATAATATCATAAATTTAATACTTAATGGTTGCATTCTTATTTTTTATAAAACTACTTAATTTTATTCTTTTGTAAATTGATTCATTACTTTTCATTATTTAGTGGATCATTATATCGATAATGTTTTTTCTGTCATGTTAATGTCTGATTTAATTTTTATTGTATTGATAAGAAATAAAAAATAATATAAAAAGTTTAAAATTTTACTCATGGGAATTTCATTATTTATAGTAAAATAATATTGGAGGAATTAAATGTATGAAAAAAATATCACTGATATTGATTATATTAATTGTTTTTACTTGTGGTTGTCAAAATAAAAAATTAGAGGAAGTAAAAGAGGAAAAAGAAATGATAGATGTTGAAAAGCCAGAGCTAAAGCCTGAAAAAAATAATTTTGTAAGTTATAATGGTAATTTAAAATTAAATGAAACTAATCTTGTCAATCAATATGGAGAAAATATTCAATTAAGAGGAATGAGTTCCCATGGACTACAATGGTATAGTAACTTTGTCAATGAAGAAAATATTCAAATATTAAAAGAATGGAATAGTAATGTTTTTCGTTTAGCTATGTATACCGAAGAAGGTGGATATATTAGTAATAAAAACTTACTAGATACCGTTATCAAAAGTATTGATATGATTATTCAGAACGATTTATATGTCATTGTAGATTGGCATATTTTAAGTGACGGAAATCCACAGCAACATATAGAAGAAGCAAAAGACTTTTTTAATGAAATTAGTAGTAAATATAAAAATACTCCTAACATTATTTATGAAATCTGTAATGAACCAAATGGAAATATATCATGGAATCAAAATATCAAACCTTATGCTGAACAGATTATAAATATTATCAGAAAAAATAGTAATAACATTATCATTGTTGGAACTAATACTTGGTGTCAAGATGTTCTAGATCCGGTAAATGATAAGATTGAAGGGAACAATATTATGTATTCAGCTCATTTCTATTCTGGAACCCATACAGAATGGTTGAGAAATAGAGTAAAAGAAGCAATCAATCAAAATATTCCAATATTTGTAAGTGAATGGGGAACTAGTGATGCTTCAGGTAATGGTGGTGTTTTCCTAGATGAAGCTGATAAATGGGTTCAATTTATGAAAGAAAATAATATTAGTTGGACTAACTGGTCTTTCTCAGATAAAAATGAATCCTCTGCATTACTCAAAAATGGATCTAATACCAATGGATTTACCGATAATGATTTAACAGAAAGTGGACAGTTTGTAAAAAAGGCAATTAGTGGTGTGTAGTATCTACAAAATAGTGGTAAAAATAGTCATTATAAAACTTATCATGTTATACATAATATAAAAAAGCAGCCATAGTGCTGCCTCAAGTTCTAAATAGCAAGGCAATAGAACAAGTTTCTATTACCTTCTTTTTGATAGATTATCTTCCTTTACTTTTGTTCTCTACTTTAGCATAAAAATCATCTAAAACAGGGGTCATTTGTTTAATAAATTCTTGCTGCTTCTCTGCTGATGCATTTAACATTTCATAATATTTTTCTTCAAAGAAATTTCTTTTGCATTCTTCTAAATAGGCTTTTTCATACATTTTTTTACCTATAATTGGTACTGATAACATCCAGTCTTCAGATTTTAATTTTTGTGAAAGTTTATAATCTTCAATAAATTTTTCGATATCCTGCATTGTATAATTATGACTTTCCATAAATCCTCCTTAATTATTAAAAACTCCAAAATTGGAGTTTATCGACATATGGCAGGGGATGAGAGAATCGAACTCCCAACAGTGGTTTTGGAGACCATTATTATACCATTTAACTAATCCCCTATGCCTTGTATTATAACATATTCATTTTTTGATTACAATAACACATATTATTTTTTTTCATATTTTATTATAGGTGATATTATGTTAGTAAATTATACTGATAAAGAGTTAGATTTACTTGCTAGACTCATGCGTGCAGAAGCAATTGGTGAAGGAGAACTTGGTATGTTAATGGTAGGAAATGTGGTTGTCAATCGTACCATTTCTAACTGTTTAACATTTAAAAATAATCGTACTTTAACAGATACCATATATCAATCACCAGGAGGGTTTGCAGGTATTAACAGTAATTTATTTTTTTCTAGCGCAACTACAAAAGAAAAAGAATTAGCAAGTCGTGTTGCGAAAGGAGAATACTATTATCCTGCTACTAATGCCTTATGGTTTTATGC
>CANQKN010000055.1 GCA_947624515.1 uncultured Bacilli bacterium | reverse complement strand
CCTTACAGGAGTGCTTTATACACGGTACCATCCACTTTTTACTTTGTTTGATAACGGAATAAATCCGGGAGTCCTATTAAGGCCCAACTAAAAAAGTAGTAATCTTTATATTCCTTTATCTAATTCCACCAAACTTAGACTCTCTATCAAATTCCTATAAAAATCTTATCTTTTATCATCGTTATTTTAAATAACTAACATTAGTATATGTTCATTTTGATGCTTTGTCAACATCTGTTTCAATATTTTTTATTTACGATTGCTTTCACCTATTAGTTCAAAATCATTCGTTAAATCTTTAATTCTTTCTATCATTCTTCTAGCTTTTACTTCCTCTTTTCCACTAGAAGTCATACTAAAATGTTCTTCTAATTGTTTTAAATTAAGATTAGAAGTAAAAAAAGTCGGTAATTCTTCATCCATACGATACTGCAAAACAGTTCCTAAAATTTCATCTCTTGCCCAAGGTGTCAAATATTCTGCACCAATATCATCTAATAACAACAAAGGAACTTTCTTAATATAATCATATTTTTCCTCAAAATCTTCACCAAAAGAAGATTTTAATACTCTTAAAAATTCAGGAACATAAATAATAGCACTCTTGATATTCTTTTTAGCAAGCTCATTAAATAAAGCAGCAATTAAATAAGTTTTACCAGTTCCATAACTTCCATGTAAATAAATTCCTTTTGCCTTTTTGTGAGTCGTTAATTCATCAATAAATGTTTTGACATATTTCATAAATTCAATACGATTTTTATCATTCTTATATAAATCTTTCAAAGAAGCTTCTTTTACCTTTTTAGGCACTTCGAATAAATAAACATTTTTCTGATATTCAGTATCCTTTTCCTTTTTTTCTAAATAACTACACATTTGATAATGAAAAACAATATGATTATGATCTAATTGAGGAGTATATAAATAACCACAAACTTTATTTTTACATTCAGCTAAACCCTTGCACTTTTTACAATGACCAAATTCAATACTAGCATCTTCCAAAGAAGAAGTATATTTCATTAAAACCTCATCACTAATATCTAACCTATGGACAAGTTCGGAAAAATCTTTAGAATGATTTAATTTTTGAATATAGTTTTGTTTTAAAGAATCGATTTCTTCATTGGTTAATTTGACAAACTCTTGAATTTTTTTCATACAACCACCTCAACTGATTCTATTGTATTAAATTTCAAATATTTTATCAAGACAAAGAAAAAGAATAATTGTATTTCCAACTATTCTATTTTTCTATTTTAACAATTTCGATTTTTCCGATAAATATTTTATTCATAGCACCATTATCAGCATCATAATCTAACCACATTCTAAAATCATAAGTCTCTTCACTATGTGCTTTCACAACAGCAGTATATAAAATACCATCATCAGCAAGTGTTTCTGCCTTTTGCATTTCATCATTAGCATTTTGTAAAGAATATCTTAAATAATGATTTGGTAAAACTTCTTTTCCTTGTTCTAAAGCTTTTTGTTCATTATTTTGAAAAACGATTTGATAAGTAATATCTTCGTTAGAATGATTAATAACTTTAAAACGATATGGTTCATTTTGGAACCCTTTTTCATCAGACATAGGAGAAGCATCTTTTAACAGAATACCACTTGTTACATCTTCCATATAAAAACTTCTTTGATTTTGTAAAAAGGCAAAAGATGATAATAAATTTTCTTGTTTTGGTAAATATACAAAAGTAGTCATCAAGATTAAAAAGATAGAAACAAACATAATCGATAAAATTGATTTTTTCACTTCTTTTTGATTCATATAAATTCCCCTTTTCCTTTTTATTTGTTGCATATTATACCACAAAGTAGAAAAAAAAGCAAGAAAAATTTAATTTATTTAAAAGAAGCAATACTTTGATCAATCGAATTTAAAATCTCATCTAATTCTTTTACATCTTGTTCAGACATTTCTTCATTTTTTAATTCTTTATCAAACCAATCTGGTAATTCTTCTTTTCTAGGTTGTTTACTATGACTTACAATAGCAGATGATTTCGTTTTACTTTCAAATTGCTTTTTTAATTTTTTATGTTCTTTTTCACTAATACGCATTGCTTCCTCTACCGTTTCAATATTTAATCTTTTCCATTGTCCTGCAATAGTATCAATATAATTCTTCGATAATTTTTGATTATTAATTTTTAATACATATGCAATTAATACATTGACTACTCCTGGTGTCATTTTTTGATCTACCAATAAACTCTCAATTAATTTTAAATCCCTTAAAGATGGTTCTCCCGTTTTATACTTACTCCTTAAAAAATCATAAGGGTGAACAGATTCAAAAGTGTAAACCATTTTTGCCCATTTACTATTATCCCCCATTGGCGTTTTTAAATAATCCGGTTGTTTACTGTAGACAAAAGTTGGTAATTTCCCATCATTTTCAAATTGATAGAAATTACGAGCATTCTTTCTAAGTTCCACTTTATCAATCAAACCTTTTTCATTAATACTATTTCTAACTAAGCCTTGCATATTCATATCATCAATATCATAAGTATAAGCTAATGCATTAATTAACTCTTTTGTTTCTTCATTAAAACATTTTGCATGAACCATCGTACTAGGAATACTAGAAATTAATAAATTAAAATCAATTTTATCAGTTAATTCAATCTTATTCTTATTTTCTTTTTGAATATTTTCATTTTCTATTAATACATTTCCACTAACAGAAGTAAAGACACTACTAAAATTAGAACTAATATCTTCATATTCCTTTAAAGAAATTTTAGGAATTTTAAAAAAATCAACGATTCTATCATATTCTTTTTTTCCTAAATTATTATATAAAACAATATTTAAGACTGGATGATTTAAAAATTCATTTGCAGACATAGGAGAATATAATAGATAGATATAATGATTAACATGATCTTTTTTATAATAAGTTTTTAAAAGTCCAACTGCTTCCAATTTTTTTCGAGCAATAATAATTTCATCTAATTTTAATTGCATTGTACTCATAAGATGATGATGTGTTAAATCATCACTCATTAATTCTCTCTTATCCAAATCATCTACTAAGGTAAAATATAAAGAAGTAGCACTATAACCAATAATAGGCTGATAAAGCATTGTAATTAACTTACGATCTAAATCTTTAATAACTGTTTTATTAACAACCGTATAAGTATCAGCTGGTAAAATAATAATTTCTTTCATAGCTACCTCCCATTCATACCAATATTATAACGAATTTTAAAAAACAATAAAAGTAGTTTCATCTAAAAATTGATAATTCGTTTTATATTTTAATTCACGAACTAGTCGAAATAAAGCTTCATCTTTTTGTTTTGCTTCTATCATAACATCAAAATCGATATTACAGAACTTTATCTTCTCAATAAAACCAATAAAAGTATCACTATCAATATAGTCATGATGACTTCTTTTCTCTTTTTTATTTTTAGGAGAAGAAAAATGAATTTTGGGTGTTTGATCTTTCCAAGTAGAAAAAATATCAACAATAAAATCTTCTATCCGTTCATTATTTTTATTGACTAAGAAGTGATGATAATCAAGTACCATAGGAACTTTTAATTTTTTTGATAATGACAAAGTATTTCTAATATTAAAGATCTTATCATCATTTTCTAAAGTGATTCTTTTTTGAATACTTTTCTTAAGACGATAAAAATTTTCTTCAAATCTTTTCATAGCTTTTCTTTTACCCTCTTGGGAAGAACCAATATGTAAAATAATATTAGTTTTTAAATGTAACAGATTCATAAGTGAATAATAATATTCTAAAGAAAGAATAGTACTTTCCACAACATTAGGATTCGTACTATTTAAAACTAAAAATTGATCTGGATGCATATCAACTCTCATTTGTTTCTTTTGAATAAAAGCAGCAATCTCATCTAATTTTGATTTTTCTTTTTTTAAAATAGTATCATAAGATTTAGGATAAGTTAGTAAAGGTACTAAATGAGAAGTCATTCTATAAAAATGAATGTCATTAGCATCATTATATTTTAAGATTTCAAGAAAATGTTCTAAATTTTCTTGAAAGATTTCTCTTCGCTTAGCTTCTCCCCTTTTTATTCCTAATTTTTGATAATTAGTTAAAGTTATGGTTTTAGATGCAGTAATAGGAATACTAACTGGTAAAGCAACATATCCTAATCTTATTTTCATAAAATCACGTATAATCAATCTTATAGAAATATTAATTAATTTCGTATTGATTGATTCCTTTCTATTTATATT
>CANQKN010000054.1 GCA_947624515.1 uncultured Bacilli bacterium | reverse complement strand
GCAATAACTTTATCATCAACATTAATACCGATACTTTGCAAAAACAATTTAGAGGATTTAATCATATTTGCAACTTGTAAAGGAAGGTCTTGGCACTGGTCTTGAATCATTTTAATCTCTTGTTCAGATAATTTTTCTTCTTCTTTTCTTCTTTGCTGGTCTAAAATTAAGCCGGAGACATCATTATGAAAAACTTTACTTCCCAAAGCTTGAGTATAATAACCCTCGACTCTAGGTATTAATGGTATCATAACAGGCATATTTAAATCATAACCAAACCACATTCCTGGATTAGGTCTTTCATAAGTACTTTTTTTGGCAATATCATTAGCTTCCTTTAAATGAATGGGAACATCAGTTCCCGTGTTACAACTATGCATTATTAAAGTAGTATTTTGTTCACAATTTTTGGGAACAAATATCGAAAATCCACAGTTATATCCAGCTTCGGGATTCGGGGGTATTAAATATGTAATTCCTTCGATAACTATTCCATCTTTGGCAAAATTTATTAATTTTTGTTCTATCATAATTAAACTCCTTGTTTACATCTTGTTAAAAATAAAATATTAAGCTAAATTCTTTAACTATATTTTAACATTAATTTTGTTTATTTTTTAAATATTATAAGATACTTTACTTAAAATACGATAAATATTTAGGAAGATATATAGGTAATTTAAAAAGATGATAGATTTTTTATATTTTCTATCATCTTAAATATTAAAACATATTAGCAAATATATTTTCTAGTTGTTCAATTAATTCTTCGTCAGTAACTTGAATTAAATTATCTTCGTTTATTAAGTAATTTTTATTATTATTCAAAGTAAGTATTTCACCTAGTTTTACCATTCATTCCATCCTCTTTATTTAAAACTTTATTTTTGAATAGCATCAATGATAATTTGTTTAATTGTTTGTTTTAGTTCTGGTGTATCATCAATGTGTCTTGAGACAATTTTTTTAGATAAAAAATAAAGAAAAAGACGATGGCTTATCATTATAAGTTATCGTCTTTTAACCTATTAGAATTTATTTGGATATCAGATATAACATTTATATTTCTTGCTATTTTAATATTAGGAAATTTCGTTTCTAATCTAAACTCAACAATATCACCAATACTAACATTTTGATTAAATGATACATCTTTAAAATCAAAATCAACAAATTCATTATTTTGAGTTATAATTGTACCATATTTACCATTATATTCATTAATTTTTCCTATCAATTTCATAAACAATCTCCTCGTATTTTAACGCTTAATTCCTTGAACTTCATTTGTTATTGCTGTTTCATCAGTCAACATTGATTCAAGTTCAATATTTTTTGTTTCAATTCCTAATGTATCTTTTATTTTTTCAATCTCTTCAAGTATTCTGCTATCTTTTATTGGTAAAATAAGTTCTTCCACAGTTCCGTCATTTTTAATAGCAATATACCAATCTTCTCCACATATTACTTTTGCATATTCCTTAGAGTAAAATGGTTCAAAATTTCTAGACATATTTTCCTTGGTTTCAGGATTAATTTCCATAGCTATTTTCAAAGCTCTTAATCTTGTAATTTCGGTCTCTGTTGGCTCATAAGATATCTTTTTTCTAGGTTTTTGATAAGAACATTTAGGTTCAATATCAAAATCTAATTCTAATTCTTTTTCTTCAAATCCCTGCATTTGTCTTTTGGAACTTAATAATAATGCTGAATCAGAAAAATCGGCATGAGAAAAGTTATTAACAAATCGACTATCTTTTACTAAAACATAGTTACCATCTATTAAATTAGATGAATACTTATTTACAAAAACATAATCAATATTATCATTATTAGCAATAGATTGTTGTATAATTTGATTTGCAATCGTCTTAAAATCTATTGGAAGTCTTTCACCAGCACGTGTTACCATTTGAATAACATTTCCTCTTCTAAAAAGAAGTATTCTAGAATCAAGTCTTTTTTGTGAATCTCTTATTAAAATTACATCTCCAGAATTTTGTAATAATACTTCATTATATGTCCTTACTCCGGCAGGATTTAATAAATCTATACAACTATCCTTATTTGGTTTCTTACCAATAAGTAATCTTTCAGGATCCGAATATATGCCTGATTCTAAATAATAATTTGGTGTAGATAAAGAAATTGGAGGAATACTACCACTTTGTTTACTTGCCATTTGGGTATAAAATTCCAAATATTTAGAACTATTATGTTCTCCAATTTCCGATACAATTTCTCTTCCTAACGCAAATAAAGTTATATCATCTATTGAACTATATGCATTAGCTAAAAAAATCAAGTCATCAATTTTCTTTAAAACAACGGTTGTAAAATCTGTATTTTCAAAAGCGTCAATTGTACTTGTGATTTTAGATTTGATTCTATCATAATCAACCAATATATTTATATAGGTTTTTATATCTAATTCGTCAATTAGATTTATGAAAGGTAACAGGAACGAAACATCTCTAATTAAGTCTTTATTATCTAATATTTTTGTTACTATTTCTTCATCAAGATTTACTAATAGCTCAGAAAGATTTGTTATACATCTATCACCATCACCAATAACATAGTTTGTTTGATTTAATCCGCCTAATTTACTCTTATCCCATTGTGAAATATGAGATTCTTCTTCTGTTAAGGTAACATTATTTATAAATTTAAACTTTATTTGTTCAAATTTTCTTACAATGAATTTTGATACTTCACTATTATTGATACCTAATATATTGTTAATACGATTTACGTCTAATCTACCATAACACTTAAACACATTAACAATTTGAATTATTTTTAAATCATCAAATTGAATTTTTAATTTTCTAATATCTTTGTTATTTACAATCGAATTAATAACAATACTGATTTCAGTCATAAATTGTTCTTCGGTAATACCTAATTGTTGATAATTGTTTGTTTTAATAAGATTTTCTATTTTGCTTATTTTTCTTCCATTAAGAAGTGTTGTTTTTTTCTTTTCAGTCAATTTCATTTTCTTTTCTATATCAGCTAAAATTTTGTTTTTTTCATTTCTCATAAAATGATTTCTATGTTGATTTAAAATTTTATTGCAAAATTCATTTGTTATAGATAAATCAATTGGTTGATTACTAACATAAATATTATAATATTTTTCTATTTCATTCTTTAATAATTCAATAGGAATAGATTCACCAATAAAGGAATGTAATTCTTTAACATATTCCGATATTAATTCATAATTTTTTGTTGATATAACATTACTAAACAGTTGAATAAGAGAATCATTTAGTGCCACAATATCTGGATATTTAAAAGAAAATTTATTTTGTGTATATCTTATATTTACTATCCCATCTACTATTTTATCAAGTACTTGTAAATAACCTTGTTGGATGTTTAAATCGGTTTCATTAATAGAAACATCAAAGTATTTAAGCAATTCATTTATTTTACTTATATCAGCTTTACCACCAAATTTACTATCTAAAAACGGTAAATCACTAGTCGTTAATACGTGTGAATTACATAAAACTTTGGCAATGGCTTTTTGCTTTTCTTCATTAGTTAGGTATGCAGAATATAAGGAAAATTCAGGAAGCAAACTTATTAATGAATGGTTTTTAGCTAATGCAGGATTTTTTTCTAAATCTTCTTTAGTTATTTTATACTTTTCTAATGTTTCTTTAATCAAAATATAATCTATATAACAATTATCACCCAATAATCTTATTAGTCTTGGCTCTTTTTTAATTGCATCTTCCATAATATATTGATTATTGCGTAAATATATATTATTTAATAAATCTTCTTCACTTGCTACAAAGCCTCTTTCTCTAGCTGACATTACAGATTCATAAGTTATTTTTTCAGAATCAAAATATACAATCATTGATGGATCGTTTTCAAAAGCTTTCATTAATAAGCTATTATTATTCAGTAAATATGGATTATAAATAAAATGAGCTTTTTCTGGAACATATCCTTTACACAATGCAGCTCTAATAATTGTTTCAGAAGGTTCTTCTATTCTTAAAATTAATAAAGGATTTTTAGAAACTGCTCTTTCCATTAATTTTTCACTTTTCAAAAATAGAGAACTTTTATTAATATCTTCTTCGTCAGGTATGTAGTATGAATTTTCTAATATTGATATAATATTTTCAGTTATTTGAGATTCATCTAATTTTTTTAAAAATGTGGGAAATTCTTTAATAATTGATTCACATATTTTGGAGTTTTGTAACAACATTGGAAATTTATCAATATGATGATATTGAATTTCAGCATCTAAATTAGCAATTTTATTAATACATTCTATCGAAAAAGCCTCTGGTTTAAAATACTCAAAAGAATTTTTATTAATATCCAACATGTAGCTTAGTACTTTTGGATCTCTACTTAAAACACTATTTTTACTAATATAATAAGCTGGAATGTCAATTCTTTTTGATACTTGATAAAACTCTTCAATAGATAATTCAGAAAAATGATTTAATACATATCTTTTTAGGATAGGTTTAGGTAAAGACATTGTTATTCTATTCATATTTGCTCACATCCTATTATATATCTAAATATATTATAACACGGATAATTTAGAAAAATAGTGGTTTTATTTTTTTATATTTTCTTAATAATATAGTTACTTATGTTTTCATGACCTTTATTATTTAAATACATATCATCTTTTATATAA
>CANQKN010000053.1 GCA_947624515.1 uncultured Bacilli bacterium | reverse complement strand
GCCATTTTTGGCCAGTTGGTGAAGTGGCTTAACACACCGCCCTTTCACGGCGGCATTCACGGGTCCGAATCCCGTACTGGTCACCATAGTGTAATTACCCTTTATTTTAAGGGTTTTTTATTTTTTATAAACTTTTTCTATTTATTTTAAATAAATTTTGATAAAATATATTTAGATAATAGAGGAGGGTTAGTTATATGTATAATGATTATCCAACTATTTATCAAAGTAAAATCAATGAAAATTTAATTTATTGGATTATTTTAGGAATTTTATTACTTGGAATAATATTAATTTGTTTAGTTTCTCTATCTAAAATTTTTAAAAAAGCCAATCGTTCCGCTATTTCTGCCTGGATTCCCTTTTACAATATTTGGATTCTATTAGAAATTGTTGATGTACCAACATGGTATTTTCTTTTATTATTAATCCCTGGACTAAACATTTATATATTATTTAAAATCATGACAATTTTAGCAAAATATTTTCAACGAGGTTCTAATTTTGCTTTTGGATTACTATTATTGCCATTTATCTTTTATCCGATATTAGCTTTTAGTAAAAATGAATATATTGGAATCAATATGAAAGCCATGGAAGGAAAAAATGCAGTAGTAGATATTCCTAAAGTAGAAGAAGAAATTAATCCTGTAGTTCATGAAGAAGTAGATCAATCTTCTAATCACCTTAATATTTCAATAGGTGGAGGTGTATACCAAAAAGATTATACAAATACTTTATTACAAGTAGATGAAGTACAAGCAGTTACAAATACGAATACCAATCAAGAAAACCAACCAAAGAATCCCTATGCTTTTTCAACTCCTGTATTTATTAATCCAATAGAAGAAGAAAAGAAAGAAATAGAAGAACCAAAAGAAATGACCATTTCCTTTCCTGAACCATCTATAAAAGTGGAAGAAATAAAACCAATAATGCAAGAACCAAAGATTTCTAATATCGAATCTCCCTCTATCGTCATGCCTAATTTAAAAACTCAGGAACCAGAATCAATTTCTAACCCATTACCTGAAAAAGTATCAGATTCCGAATTTGTAGTTTGTCCAAAATGTGGTACAAAAGTAAAGAAAAATGCAAAAGTTTGTTTCTTATGTGGTAACACACTAAACTTTTAAAAGATAATGAGATTCTACTAGGAATAGTTTCTAAATTTTATTTAAAAGTAGGTGAAAAAATGGATCAAATAGATTTATATCAATATGAAAAACAATTATGGGATCAGGGAATTAATTATGTTGCAGGTATGGATGAAGTAGGTAGAGGTCCTTTGATAGGACCAGTAGTAACAGCTTGTGTTATTTTACCTCACGATTTTGTATTAAAAGGACTAACCGATTCTAAAAAATTAAGTGAGAAGAAAAGAGAAGAATATTATTCATATATCATGGAACATGCTTTAAGTATTGGTATTGGAATGATGAGTGAAAAAGTAATCGATGAAGTAAATATCTATGAAGCAACTAAATTAGCCATGTATCAAGCAGTAGAAAATAGTCCTATTACTCCTGATCATATACTAATCGATGCTATGAAACTTGAAAAACTAAATATGCCATCAACTTCTATTATTAAAGGAGATAGTAAAAGTATTTCCATTGCAGCAGCAAGTGTAATAGCAAAAGTTACTAGAGATAGAATGATGATTGAACTAGATCAAAAATATCCTATGTATGGTTTTAAAAATCATAAAGGATATCCTACCAAAAAACATATTGAGGCTATCCAGAAGTATGGTTTAATTGATGGATACCGGCTAACTTTTCAACCTATTTCTACATTCTTAACAAAAGAGGTAAAAAAATAATTTTATATCAACCACAATACAAAAATTAGAAGAAAGATAACTAAAGATCTTTCTTTTTTCATATACTCATATAGGAGAGTGATTTTTTTGTATCAACCTTATATTTTAAAATATGATTATAACGATCTAGAACCACATATTAGTAAAAAGACTATGGAAATTCATTATAATAATCATTATTTGAAGTATTTAAAAAATTTAAATGATGCTTTAATAAAAAATAAATTTAATTTTCAATATCCAAAAGAAGATTTATTTGACAATATCGATATTTTTCCTATTCAAGATAGAGATACTATTCTTTATAATGCTGGAGGAGTTATAAATCATGAACTTTATTTTAGTAGTATTAAAAAACAAGAAAATAATGTTTCAATACCAGAACCTCTACAAAGTGCTTTAGTAAAAAAATTTGGAAATATTGAAAATTTTATGAATCAATTGATAGAATTAGCTAGTTTTTTACCAGGTTCAGGTTATACTTTTTTAGCAGTTAAACCCAATCAAGATTTATATCTATTAAATTTACCAAATCAAGATAGTCCTTTCAGTTATGATATGGTACCCATTTTAGCTATTGATGTATGGGAACATGCTTATTATTTAGACTACTATAATAATCGCAAAAAATATATTGAAGAGTTAATGAAAATAATAGACTTTACAGAAGTAAATAAAAAATATCAAGAAATTTTAAATAAAAATTAGTGATTTTAAATTACTCTTGATATATTATAATAGGAAAGAAAATTGACAAAATAAAAAAGTTCGAGTATAAATTTAATAAGGGATGTGATTTCATGACAAAGAACTTAGTGATTGTAGAATCTCCTGCAAAGAGCAAAACAATTGAAAAATATTTAGGAAATGGTTATAAAGTAGTATCTTCTAAAGGTCACATTAGAGATTTAGCAACAACAGGTAAATATGGATTAGGTGTTGATGTAGATAATAATTTTACACCATCTTATACTTTTATTAGTGGTAAGAAAAAACTAGTAAATGAATTGAAGAAACAAGTAAAAGAATCAGATAAAATATATTTAGCTACCGACCCCGATCGTGAAGGAGAAGCAATTAGCTGGCATTTAAAAGAAGCATTAAATATTAAAGATAAAGACTATGAACGTGTTTTATTTCATGAAATTACACATGATAAAGTAATTGAAGCTTTTCAAGATCCTAGAAAAATTGATGAAGACTTAGTAAAGAGTCAAGAAACAAGAAGAATTTTAGATCGAATTATTGGTTTTCGTTTATCTAAATTAATGCAATCTAAAACTGGAGGAAAAAGTGCAGGTCGTGTTCAAAGTGTAGCTTTGAAACTAATAGTAGATCGTGAAAGAGAAATTGAAGCATTTACTCCAGAAGAGTATTGGACAATTACATCGATTTTTCCTACTTTTGAAGCAGAACTATTTGAATATCAAAAGAAGAAAGTAGAAATCCATAATGAAACAGAAGCTGATGCTATTTTAAATAAACTGACAGATACTTACAGATTGGAAAATGTAGAAGAAAAGTTAAAAAATAAAAAAAGTAAACCTCCATTCATTACGAGTACCTTACAACAGGAGGCTTCTACTAAATTAGGATTTCCTGCTAAAAAAACGATGAGTCTTGCTCAAAAGTTATATGAAGGAGTAGATTTAGATAACGAAACAGTGGGTCTTATTACATATATGAGAACAGATTCTGTTCGCTTATCTAATGAATTTGTTGGTAGTGGAAAAAGCTTTATTGAGAAAAATTATGGAAAAGAGTATATTGGATATAGTAAACAAGCAAAGAATAAAGAAAATGTTCAAGATGCTCATGAAGCAATTCGTCCTACTAGTATATATAGAACTCCTGAATCTGTAAAACAGTATTTAACAAGTGATGAATATAAATTATATCGAATGATTTTTTATCGAGCTTTAGCTTCTATTATGGCAGATGCAAAGGTAAATCAGACAACGGTTATTTTAAATAATCAAAATTATTTATTTAAAACAACAGGTCAAGTACTAATATTTGATGGGTATTTAAAAATTTATGCTGATTATGAATCAAATGAAGATAAAGTATTACCAGAATTTAAGGAGAAGGAATATGTAACCAACAATGTAGAAAAGAAACAGCATTTTACACTTCCTCCAGCCCGTTACACAGAAGCAAAATTAATTCAAGAAATGGAAAAATTAGGTATTGGTAGACCTTCTACCTATGCAACTATCATTAGTAATATTCGTGATCGTGGTTATGTGACGGTAGAAGATAAAAAATTTGTTCCTACTGATATTGGTTTTGAAGTAACTGATAAGTTACAGGAATTCTTTAGTGATATTATTAATGTAGAATATACAGCTGATATGGAAAACGATTTAGATAAAATTGCTAGTCATGATGCAAATTATATTCAAGTGCTTACGAATTTTTATCAAAAATTTGATCCTATCTTACAAAAAGCTTTTGGAGAAATGGAAAGAGCTAAACCAAAAGAAACAGGTGAAGTTTGTCCAGAATGTGGTAATCCGTTAGTAATTCGTAAAGGAAAATATGGTGAATTTACAGCTTGTAGTAATTATCCGGAATGTAAATATGTAAAAAAAGAAATTAAAGTAGTAAAAGAAATAATGGATTGTCCAATCTGTAAACAAGGCAAAATTATTGAAAAGAAAACCAAAAAAGGTAAAATTTTCTATGGTTGTAACAATTATCCAAAATGTAAAGTAGCTACTTGGGATATACCAACAGGAGAAATTTGTCCAGAATGTGGTAATTTATTAGTAGAAAAAAACAAAAAGATAAAATGTAGTAATTCTGAATGCCGATATGAAAAATAAAATAAAGAAAAGTGTTACGAGTAATGCTTTTCTTTTTTATTGACAAAAGTGACTGGGGGGGGGTAGAATAAAAATAGAAAAATAGTAGTATGGAGGATACCATGAAGAAGAAAGTGAAAAAAAGTAAAAAGAAGGAATTGATAATTACTA
>CANQKN010000052.1 GCA_947624515.1 uncultured Bacilli bacterium | reverse complement strand
AAGCGTTCTTACTTTTTCATTATATAACACTTTTTTGAAAAAAGAAAGAGTATTGAACAACTTTGTCAACACTCTGATAAAAAAACTGATTTTTCAGTTTTTTTATTTTGATAAAATTTTACTATTTTCTATTTCTAAAATATCCGTTTCTAATTGTTCGTTGTAATAGCAGTTTCCTCCTGGAACAAATTGTATTTTACTTTCTTCTACACAAGAAGATGATACAAAACTTAAATAATTATGCATTTTATCTTCTGAATATAAGAAATCTATAATACCTATATATCCAGGTAATTCTGTTTTATCTATATCTATATATTTTAGATAATCTCCATTTTCATAGACATTAAATTGTCCTGGGCAGATACTTTGATAGTATAAATTAGTTCCTAGACCTTCTCCCATAATTTGATCAATATAACAGCTCCATGTATTACTGGTTGTTCTATTATAAATGGTATTTATTGTAGCATAGGCATCAGTATAACAGTCTAGATATTCTTTTTCATCCGTACTATTTATATCATAGGATTTACATTCTGTTAAAATAATACTTACTAAAATATTAAACATTTTTTCTGTAAGATGATATCGTTCTAAGATGTATTCTAACTTTTCTTCTGAAGAAACCTCTTGTAATGCAATTGCTAAACAAGTTTCCTGTAATGTAGTAAAATCTATTATGTTTCTAGTATCGGGTATTTCTTTTATCAAATTTTCTTTTTTTAAAGATTGATTTGTTACTTTACTTGTTTGACTATTATATTCTATATGAATGGTATCATGATATTTTTGGTAGCAATCATATAGTTGAATACTTCCTAAGGAAAGAGACATCAATATTAAATAAGTATTCCATTTTAAATTTTTATCTAGTAATAAGTATTTTGCTTTTAACAATTCTTTTATATTATGAAATTTCATATCTCATTCCTCCCCAAACAAAATTCCATTTTAAAGGAATTTATCTATATTGTCAAGTTGTTTTTGTTACACAATTACATTTTGTATGGTGAATAATGATTTTGTAGTATAATAAGATTGGTGGTAACGATGAATTTATTAGATCATAAGTATATCATTTTAGAATTAATTCCTACTTCTATTTCTAAAGAAAAAGGAGTATTGGTACAATTATCAGCACTAAAATTAGATGGAATAAAGTTAATAGATCGATTTGATTATCGTCTAAAGGAAGAAATGGTACCTATTTTAGAATTTGTTGATATGTGTAGTTATGATAAAACTAATTTTACTTATTTAGATAGTACTCAAAAAATTTTAATGGAATTTCAAAAATGGATTGAAGATTTTCCTTTATTGATTATTGATAACCCTTATACTAGAAATTATTTATGCGATATTCCAAATGAGAAATATTGTGTTTTTGATTATCTTCATATTAAAAATGATGACGATGCTATTCAAAATATGATTTCTAAATATCATTTAGAGGCTAGTAATTATATTGTTGATTTAATATATGAGGCTATTATTCAGGAAATTGGTTAATTATTGCATATTTTGTGTAAAATTTTAGTCAAATGAGTTGATTTTATCGTTATTTCATGCTATTCTTGAAATGTAAGCATAATATGTGCTTAAAAATAATAATAAATATGGAGGTTATTTAACACATGAAAAAATCAGAATTAGTTGAAGCAGTAGCAGAAAAAGCTGGATTAACTAAAGCAGATGCAGATCGTGCAATTAAAGCTATTTGCGATGAAATCACAGGAGTATTAAAAAAAGGAGATAAAATTACACTTCCAGGATTTGGAACTTTCTCAGTAAGCAAAAGAGCTGCTCGTGAAGGACGTAATCCACAAACTGGAGCTACAGTTAAAATTGCTGCTAGTAAATCTGCTAGATTTAAACAAAGTTCAGCTTTAAAAGCAGTACTTAACTAATAGATAAAAGTAGAGAAAAAAGAATGATTTGATCATTCTTTTTTTTGTCAACCAAGATGCAAATATTAGTAATTTGTCTAAAAAAGATGGTATAATATATTTAGGTGATCCTATGCTTGATGTTGCATTAAAATTACTACAAAAAATTGAGGATAATGGTTATGTTGCTTATATTGTTGGTGGATTTGTTCGTGATTACATACTAAAAATGCCATCTAGTGATATTGATATTTGTACAAACGCAACTCCAAGTGAAATTCGTTTTCTTTTTTCTCATTCTTGTTTACCAAATGAGACTTATGGTTCTATTACTGTTGTTTTCAAAAATATTCGTTTTGAAATCACAACATTTCGCCGTGAACTTAGTTATTTAAATAATCGTAAGCCTGTAAAATTTGAATATATTGATAATCTTTTAGAAGATTTAAAAAGAAGAGATTTTACGATTAATGCCATTTGTATGGATAAAGAAGGCAATATTATTGATCTTTTGAATGGTAAAGAGGATTTAAAAAGAAGGGAAATTTGTACAATAGGGGATAGTTATCATAAATTTACAGAGGATTCTCTTCGTATTTTAAGGGCTGTTCGGTTTGCAACTATTTTAAATTTCCGTTTAAGTGATGATATTAAACAGTCTATTCGTAATACGAAATATCTTGTTAGAAATTTATCTTACTATCGTAAAAAAGAAGAATTAAATAAAATATTTGCTAGTGTCAATGTTCGTTATGGGATTAAATTATTATTAGAATTAGAATTGGATCAAGAATTAGAATTACCTAATTTAAAAAAGATTAAAAATTTTGATGATCTAATTGGCATTTGGTCCCAATTAGAAGTAGATTCCTTATATCCTTTTATGAAAAATGAAAAAGAAATTATGGGACAAATCCGTAAAGTTTTAAAACTAGATAATTTAGATTGTAATGTTCTTTATCATTATGGTTTATATGTAAACAGTATTGCTGCAAGTATGAAAAATATTGATAAAAAAATAGTAACACAAAAATATAATGCTTTACCTATTAAATCCCGAAATGAGATCGTTATGAACGGAGAAGATATTAGTAAGTTACTAAATAAAAAGCCAGGACTATTTTTAAAAGAAATTCTTACTGATATTGAAAATCAAATTGTGGTAGGTTCTTTAAAGAATGATAAAGATTCTTTAACAGAATATATCTTGCAGCATTATCGTTAATAAAACTAGTATCTTTCTCCTTTATTTGATATAATAAAAAACTAATGGAGGCTTATATGAAAAGTAGCAAATTAGTCGAACTATTAAAAAAAGGTAATTTTGTAGTACCTTTCTATTTATTTCAATTACGAAAGAAGTTTCAACTTTCTTTAGAAGAATTTATCTTTTTAGTTTATCTTTCTAATTTAGGTACTAAAATTATTTTTGATACAAATCGCTTTGCACAAGATTTAGGTATGACGAAAGAGGAAATTTTATCCTATTTAGATATTTTAACAGAAAAAAACTATATTAGCATTGAAGTGATTAAAAATGAAAAGAATGTTATGGAAGAATATGTTGTATTAGATTTGTTTTATGAAAAATTGGCAAATGTGATGATTGATGATATTAATCAAGCTAAAATAGAAGAAGAAAAAAATAGTAATATCTTTGAAGTGATTGAAAAAGAATTTGCGAGACCATTAACTTCTATGGAATATGAAATTATTAGTGCTTGGTTAGAAGATGGTACGAAAGAAGATTTAATTATAGAAGCATTAAAAGAGGCTGTTTACAGTGGTGTATGCAATTTAAGATATATTGATAAAATTTTATATGAATGGGGTAAAAAAGGGATTAAAACCCCACAGGATGTAGCAAATAATCGGTTGAAATTTAAAGAAAAGCAAGAAAAGAAAGAGAAGTTGGAGTTGTTTGAATATGACTGGTTTGAAGATGGAGAAGACGAAGAAAATACAATTGATTGAATCTTATTTAGATTCATTATACCCAAATCCTAGATGTGAATTAAATTATCAAAAAGATTATGAATTACTAATAGCAGTAATGTTAAGTGCTCAAACAACAGATAAGAGTGTAAATTTAGTAACTAAGGTCTTATTTGAACGATACCAAACTTTAGAAGAATTAAAAGATGCTAATATAGAAGATATTATTTCGATTATTCGTCCTATTGGTACTTATCATAGAAAGGCAACCTATTTATTAGAAATTGCCAATCTTTTATGGGATCAATATGATGGTAAAGTACCTAATGATCGGAAAGCACTAGAGAGTATGCCTGGTGTTGGAAGAAAAGTAGCTAATGTAGTTTTAAGTGAATGGTTCCATGAAAATAATATAGCAGTAGATACTCATGTTGATAGAGTTAGTAAGAGATTAGGGTTAGCTAAGAAAAACGATTCTGTTTTACAGGTAGAAAGAAAACTTCAAAAATTATATGAAAAAAAGAATTGGAGTAAAAGACACTTACAGATGGTTTTATTTGGTAGATATCAATGTAAAAGTCTAAAACCGTTATGTGATCATTGTTTATTAAAGGAAATATGTCAAAAAAAATAGTACCATGGGTACTAGTTTTTCTTTTTACTTTTCTTTAGTAAATCTCTAATTTCTTCTAATAGCATTGCTTCTTCACTTTTCGTTGGTGCTTCTTCCTTCTTTTCTTCTTTATGAGATTTATGAGTTAGTGCATTTACTACTTTTACAAACATAAAAATACAGAAAGCAACAATTAAAAAGTCAATTACATTTTGAATAAAGTTACCGTAGTAAATAACTGCATCTTTAAAATGTAAAGTTAGATTTGTGAAATTAATACCACCTAAAATTACGCCAATGATAGGCATTAAAATATCATTCACTAAAGATGTTACAATTTTTCCAAATGCAGAACCGATAATAACACCGACAGCTAAATCAACTACATTACCGCGTGCGATGAATTCTTTAAATTCATGAATTATTTTTTTCATATTTTTCCTCCTTGTTTTTATTATAACGATTTTCTGTATGTTGGACAAGTTCTAGTTTATATTTTTTTCTCATATATTTTAAAAGGTGATAACTATGGTACCTTTTTTGATAACATTTCTAGCAGGATGTAGTACCTTAATTGGTTTTTTATTTATTTATTTAAAAAATCATTCTAATAAAGTATTGATTTCTTCATTGGCTTTTGCTAGTGGTGTTATGTTTTTAATTTCTATTTTTGATTTAATTCCGTCATCTTATGGAAGTATTCGACAAACCTATTATATTATTCCTGCATTTTTATTTTGTAGCGTATTTGTTGTAGTGGGTGTAGTTTTATCTATGACTATTGATAAATATTTACCAGATAATACTTATCAAGATGCTACTTTATATCGAGTAGGAATGATTTCTATGATTGCTATTATGCTTCATAATATTCCTGAAGGTATCGCAACTTTTTTAACTTCTAATCATGATATTCAATTAGGAATTACCTTGGCTATTGCTTTAGCTTTACATAATATCCCTGAAGGAATTAGAATAG
>CANQKN010000051.1 GCA_947624515.1 uncultured Bacilli bacterium | reverse complement strand
TCATAACGATTCACCTATCTTATATTATCAGTATATCATATTTCTTCCCAAACAAAAAGAAGAATTAAATTCTTCTTAGATTTTTATTAAAAATAGATTTATTGATTTATTTTAGCATTCTGTCTTAATTTTATGACTTCTTTATCTTCTAAATATTCATCATAAGGAAGTCTTCTATCAATCACACCGGTTGGTAAGATTTCTATGATACGATTGGCAATTGTACTTACAAATTGATGATCATGAGAAGCAAATAGAAGTTCTGAATCATATTTAATTAATCCATTATTTAAAGCAGTAATACTTTCTAGATCTAAGTGAGCAGTTGGTTCATCTAAAATTAACATATTACTAGCCTCTAACATACATTTTGATAACATACATCTAGCTTTTTCTCCTCCAGATAAAATAGGAACTTTTTTAAAAACATCTTCACCAGAAAACAACATTCTTCCTAAAAAACCACGAAGTACTGTCTCATCTTCAATATGATAATACTGTCCAATCCACTCCATAATATTAATATCTTTCGTAAAATAACTAGAGTTATCTTGTGGAAAATAAGATTTTGTTACTATTTTACCCCAAATCACTTCTCCAGAATCAAACTTTTCTTCTCCCATTAGAATTTTAAAAAGCATTGTTTTAGCAAGTTCATCACTTCCTACAAAAGCAATCTTATCTCCTTTTAATACTGAAAAGGATACTTTATTTAAAACTTTTTTACCATCCACTGTTTTACATAGATTTTTAACCGTTAAAATTTCTTTGCCAGAAGGTTTTTCTGGTTTAAAGTCAATATAAGGATATTTTCTAGAAGAAGGAATGATTTCTTCCAATTCAATTTTTTCTAACATTTTTTTACGTGAAGTTGCTTGCTTACTTTTAGATGCATTTGCTGAAAATCGAGCAATGAAATCTTGTAGTTCTTTTATCTTATCTTCTTTCTTTTTATTAGCCTCTTTCATTTGTTTTAAAGCAAGTTGACTAGATTCATACCAAAAATCATAATTTCCAATATAGAGTTTGATTTTATTATAATCAATATCAGCAATATGAGTACAAACTTTATTTAAAAAATGACGATCATGACTAACTACAATTACAGTATTAGGATAATTAATTAAGAATTCTTCTAGCCAATTAATAGCTTCTAAATCTAAGTTATTGGTAGGTTCATCTAAAAGTAAAATATCAGGATTTCCAAATAGGGCTTGTGCTAATAATACTTTTACTTTTTGTTTAGCAGGAATTTCACTCATTAGACAGTAATGTTGTAGAACATCAATTCCTAAATTAGATAATAATTCACCGGCTTCACTTTCTGCTTCCCACCCATTTAATTCCATGAATTCTCCTTCTAGTTCAGCAAGACGCATACCATCTGCATCCGTAAAATCAGTATGAGAATATAATTCTTCTTTTTCTTTCATAATATTATATAGTTTTGTATTTCCCATAATAACGGTATCCATAACGGTATAATCTTCATAAGCATAATGATCCTGTTTTAAAGTGGAAATTCTTTCATCTTTAGAAATGATAATTTCGCCACTTGTTGTTTCAATTTCTCCACTTAATAATTTTAAAAAAGTACTTTTTCCTGCACCATTTGCTCCTATTAAACCATAACAGTTTCCAGGAGTAAATTTAATATTCACGTCTTCAAATAATGTTCTTTTACCAAAACGAAGTGTTACATTTTTTGTTTGAATCATAGTATCCCTCCAAAGCTATTTTTCATTCTACTATATTTTTTTATTTTAGACAAGTAAAAAGAAACCCTTTATTCAGAGTCTCTCCAAGATTCATAAAATTCTTTTACTTTGCTACTACCGCTAGATGCTAATTCTTTTATAAGTTCCCAAGTAATATGAAAGCTATTTTTCATATTATTAAAATCTTCCTTGGCTTGATTACAAGTATCAGTTCCTACCTTTTCACATAAGGTAGCAGTAAATTCTAAGTATTTTACTGCTAATTTTCCTTTGATATTGGTATACTTATCTTTAATTACTTCTTTATAATCTGGAAAATATTCATCAATTTTATGATCAATAGATAGTGCCAATTTAATTATTTTTAATTTAGCAGTTGTTGTTAGTTCTTGAAAAGTATAACCTTTTACTTCTTTATTATAAAAGATAAAATCAATTACTGTTACAAAAGAATCCTTTACTTTTTCACGAAAGGTTCTATCATCTTGGTTAATATTTCCTACTATCATATTATCTTGTTGTTCAAAATAGGCAATAACATCAGTTTCCTGTTTAGAAGTTGTTTCTGGTTGAGGAGTTGTAGCACTTGGAGATGGTTTCGGTTCCTCAGTAGTACTTTGATTGGTTTCTGGAATAACAGTATGTTCTGTTTCTTCATTCGTTGAACCAGGAGTTACATTTTCGTTTTCAACATTATTATTTTCTGTGTTATTATTTGTGTTACTGGATTCTTGATTGTTATTTTGATTATTAGAAATATCATTTTGATTATTTTCTGTATTAATGTTTGATTGATTAAAATTGAACATTAAAAAGATCGCAATTATAAATAATATACAAGATAGACTTACTAAGATTATTGGAATTATTTTATTTTTCATACTACCACCCTTTTTTATAACGGCTTTATTATAACATATTTTATGAAAAAAAGCTAGATTTCCTAATATTTTTTTTATTCATAATCATACTCCTATTTTTAATCCTTTTCTCCTTAAATACAACTTTCTTATCCAATCAACTGGAATAACAGTAAATGCTAATAAAATAGTAATTACTAATTCTCTAGGGGTTAAACCATAAGTTCTAAACAAACTTCCACCATAATAAATTAGTCCCAGTTGTACTACGACAATAAATCCAATTACTATCATAAAAACTTTATTTTTTAACAAATTAGCAAATAAATTTAAACGATGAGTCCTAGCATTAAAGCAATTAAAAATTCCCATAAAGATAAATAAAGCAAAAAAGGCAGTCATTAAATAATGATAGGAACTATCTAATCGGTAAAGACTTCGAATCCAATTACTTTTTAAAAAGAAAACACATAATAATGAAGAATAGGTACCTGTAAAAATAATTTCATCTAGCATATATCTATTTAAAATATTTTCTTGTTTCTTTTTAGGTGGTTCTTCCATATATTCTTTTAATGGTGGTTCATAACTAAAAGCAATTCCTGCTAGAGTATCCATGATCATATTAATCCATAACATCTGAATAACTGTAACAGGTGTTTCTACCCCAATAAAAGGACCAATAATTGATAAAAAAATAGCACACATGTTGACTGTTAATTGAAAAATGATAAATTTACGAATGCTTTTAAAAGTTGTTCTTCCAAATAAAATAGCTTTTGATATCGATAAAAAGTTATCATCTAAAATCACAATTTCACTTGCTTCTTTTGCTACTTCGGTACCACTTCCCATAGCAAAGGCAACATCAGCTTTCTTTAATGCTGGTGCATCATTTACACCATCTCCTGTCATCCCTACTACTAAGTTCATTTCTTGACAGATTTTTACTAGTTTACTCTTATCTTGGGGAAGACTTCTAGCAACAATTTTGAGTCTTGGGATTATCTTTTTAATTTCCTCTGTTGTTAGATTATTTAATTCACTACTAGTTAAGACAATGTCTTGACTGGAAGTAAGTAATCCTACTTCTTTTCCAATTGCCATTGCTGTATCTTTATTATCTCCTGTAATCATAACTGTTTGAATTCCTGCATTTTTAACCAGTTTCATTCCTTCAATTGCTTCTTTTCTGATTTCATCTTTTAATAACATTAATCCTAAAAAAGTAAGTTTTTCCATTTTTTCACAATCATAACTATCATTCATTGCTAATAAAATAATGCGGATTCCCTTTTGGGTTGTTTCTTGTATTTTCTTTTGAATCTCTAGTTTATTAATATCTTTTTTATCCCCATTTTCATCTAAAAATTTTGTACATTTATTTAAAAGAACTTCTGGAGCTCCTTTGATTAAATTTATCTTTTTTCTAATACCATCTTCATATTCAATTATCGTGTTAGAATATTTTGCTTTACTATTAAAAGGATTTTGAGATATTACTTTAAAATTAGAAACTGGTGTTGTGATAAATTTACGAAGAGCCCTATCTGTAATATTTCCTCCTATCATTTGATTACCAGATAATATACATTCATTATTATAAGTTAAAGATAATTTAAGATATTGATATAATTTAGGATATCTAGTAATTTCTAATTCTTGATAATAATTTTTTAAATTTCCAGAAATGAAACCAACTACTTCTAATTTTCCCTTAGTTAGAGTACCTGTTTTATCAGTAAATAAAATATTTAAGCTTCCTGCTGTTTCTACTCCTACTAATTTTCTAGCTAGTACATTATTTTTTAACATTCTTTTCATATTAGAAGAAAGTACTAATGTAATCATCATTGGTAGACCTTCTGGTACTGCTACGACAATAATTGTAACACTTAGAGTAAGTGCATAAATAATATGTTGAAAGATGACATGAAAATTCGTTACCATAGCAACGATTTTATCGATTTCAAAATTATTTTCAATCACGATTACGGAAAAAAGATAGGATAATGATACTAATAAAGCACCAATATATCCTATTTTACTAATTACTTGAGCTAGTTTTCTTAATCTTAATTTTAATGGACTATCTATGTTTTCTTCTTGTATTTCTAATGCTAATTTTCCATAAAAGGTATCATTACCGACTTTTTCTACTCTCATATATGCTATTTTAGAGTATACGACACAACCACGATATACTTTATTTTTATCATTGGGAATGCCTTGAGTAGCATACTTATATATTTCTCTGGTTTCTCCATTTAAACTAGATTCATCAACACTTAATTCTCCTTCAACTAAAATTCCATCTGCAGGAATTTTATCACCTGTTTCTAATCGAACAAGATCACCAACTACTACTTCTTCTATTGGAATCTCTATTAATTTTCCTTCTCTTTTTACTTTGCATTGAACTTTGGAGGATTCTTCTTGCAGTCTTTCAAATGCTTTTTCACTTCCGTATTCTGATATGGTAGAGATAAAACTAGCTAAAAATATTGCGATCATAATTCCTAATGTTTCAAACCAGTCAAAATCTTGAAATAAAAAAACAGTTTTAATTGCCAAGGCTATTAGTAAAATTTTAATAATTGGATCTCCTAATGTTTCTACAAATTGTCGCAAGAAAGATTTTTGTTTTTTACTGGTTAGTTCGTTTGTACCATATTTTTTTCTAGATTCTATTACTTCTTTATTTATTAAACCATTTTCATTTATCATAATAGAGCCTCCTACTAAAATATATTTAGTAAGAGTATTTTTAGAAGATAAGATATTGTCGAAAAAGAAGATTTTTCTTTTAGTATAGAATCCTCAAGTAGTTCACTTAGATACTAAAAAACCAACAATCACTGTAAGTCTAAATGGTAAGGAAGCAACCTTAACATTAAAAGATAATGTACAGTTATCAGGATATGCTGTAACTGACAATCAATCCGTACCAAATAGTTGGACAACAACGAATGGAACCAGTCAAACATATACTTATACAGCAACTA
>CANQKN010000050.1 GCA_947624515.1 uncultured Bacilli bacterium | reverse complement strand
AAGTTTATAAATTTTAGAAAAAAAATTTATATATACGAAAACCCTTAGAAAAAACTAAGGGTTTGTCTACACTCTGATAAAAAAACTGAAAAATCAGTTTTTTTATTTATAACACAAAAGCAATCATATTATTAGAACCTTTATTTACAATTTTAGTTAAAGTATTCTGTAACTTAAAACGAATATTATCAGGCATCATGCTAATTTTAGATTGAATACCCTCTTGTACAATTACATCTAAACTTCTACCAAAAATTTCACTTTTCCAAATACTACTAGGATCTTTTTCTTTATCTTTCATTAGATAATCAATCAACTCTTTACTCTGCATTTCGCTTCCAATAATTGGTTCAAAAGTAGAATTAACATCGACTCGAATCATGTGAATAGATGGTGCAGTAGCTCTGAGTTTTACTCCATATCGAGGTCCTTGTTTCGTAATTTCAGGAGTATCTAATTTCATATCATCCAAAGTAGGAGAAGCAACACCATATCCAGTCTGTTTTACCATCTTTAAAGCATATTTGATCTGATCATATTCCCGTTTAGCTTCATTAAAGTCTTGAAATAAAGATAATAATTGAGCTTTACTTGTTACATCAATTTGAATAATATCACTAAGTACTTGATTATAAAGTTCATTAGGTGCCTCTAAATTAATAGTTACTTCACCAGTAGCAGGATCGATATCAGATAAATAAGATTTAGAAATAACATCAATTCCCATAAAGTGTTCATTAATTTTTTCAACATCACGAAGTTTATCAATTTCTATAACACTTTCACGAATAGCATCAATATATTTTTTCTTGATTTCATTTTTTGGATTTAAAATAGCAATCCATTCTGGCATATTTACCTTTACTTCAAGAATAGGGAATTCATATAAAGCCTCTCTTAAAATATCATACATATCTTTTTGATTCATATCTTCAATATTCATAGGGATAACAGGAACTTGATATTCATTTTTTAAATTTTCACAAATTTTCTGTGTTTCTGGACCCATAGGATGTGTAGAATTCATCATAACAATAAATGGTTTCCCTAATTCTTTCAGCTCTTGAATAACTCTAGTTTCTGCCTCTAAATAATCACTTCTATTAAATTCTCCAATCGAACCATCTGTTGTTACTACAATACCAATAGTAGAATGATCTTTAATTACCTTTTCCGTTCCTATTTCAGCAGCTTCACTAAAGGCAATAGGATCATCATACCAAGGAGTTTTTACGAGTCTTGGTCCATTTTCATCTTCTGCACCCTTAGCATTTTCAATTAAATAACCAACACAATCAATCAATCGAATATTACAGCTAAAATCATCAATCTGTACTTTAGCAGCAGTATTAGGAACAAATTTAGGTTCAGTCGTCATAATGGTTTTACCAGCTGCACTTTGGGGGATTTCATCCAAAGCCCTTTTTCTCTCATATTCATCTTCAATGTTAGGAACAATTAAGTTTTCTACAACCTTTTTAATAAAAGTACTTTTACCGGTACGAACAGCACCTACTACACCCAAATAAATATCTCCACCTGTACGAAGCGCAATATTTTTAATAATCTCTTTTTTATCCATATATTTTAACACTCACTTTCTATTCATTTAACTATATGAGAAAAAAAAAGAGATATTCCTTATTCTTTTGGAATCATCTCATGTAATTGTTTCTGTTTTATTTTGATTTGCTCTTGATTATTATATTTAATTTGAAGTTGAATCATATCCTGATCAAATACTTTTATTTTATCCATTGCTGCATCCCAGACATCAGATAAAAATTCTTGTTGCTGTTCTTTAGTCTTGAATAATAAGAAATAATTAGTATAACTAACACCATAATATTTTTCAGGTTCTAAAACAAATCCATAATTCTGATAATCCTTAAAAAATACTTCTTTAAATGGCATCTTAGCAAATTGAATTAAATAGTCATTTGCACTATATTTACTTTCAACCGTACCACAATAACTTACAATTTTATATTGAAGACTATCTTTTTGATCAACTTTTTCTTGAAAGTCTTCATAATCACATTTTTCTAACCCCATATTTTCCAATTCTTTTTGACTATAAAATACTCCATCATGCCAGTATACTTCAAACTGTTCCATATTTATCACCTACCGCCATTTATTATAAACATTTACAGTAGTTTGTCAATATCTTTAGGAACATTATCTTTTAGGATTGCATTTACAATTTTATCTTCTTTTTCCTTACTTACTTCTTTTCCTGCCACTCCACCAATTTCTTGTACTAAATCTCTTAATACCTTCTCATCTTTCATATCAGAATGTTGCAGTTTATTAGCTAAAGATAAAATAGTTTCTTTATTTACACCCGATTTATCTTCTACCTTTTTAAAAAATGAATCACCTAACATAAAAAGACCTCCTACATCATTATATGTAAAAGGTCTTTTTTGTTCCATTATTTCAATTATATAGTTTTCCTTGTTTTTTTAATTTTTTTTCATATTTTTCTCTTCTCTTATGAAATTCCATACACTGTTTCTGATAAACAGAATCTAATACTTGTCCTTTTTGATACCTCTCATCTAATATTTTTTGAGCACGTTCCAAGCCTTCTAATTCTGTTTTAGGATCCTTTCGATCTAAAAACCACCCCATAATATCACCTCATAATTTTATTATAAAATAAATCCTGCTGTTTAGAAAACCAATTTTTTTCTTTTTGATTAGTAAGTGTAAAATGAATTTCAATACAATTATGATTAACTAGACTAGAAATAGAAATGGTATTAGAAGAAAGAAAACAAATTTCAAACTTTTCAAATTTTTCTAAAATAGTAGATAAGACTAATGAGTAAAGCGATAAACTATCTTTCGCTAAAATCCCTAAATCATGCCATCTAAAATAAGAATTTTTGATAACTTGAACAGTTAGAACTAAATATTTTCCATCTTCAAACTGATTCTTAGTAAGAGAAAGAGTACCCTTTGTATTAGAACCATAAACTAAAATTTGAGAAAGATAATCAATGATTAGATTGGTTCGTTTTTGATAAATATTTTCCATCAGATTTCATATTTTCCTTTACTTGTTGAATAGGATCAAATCGTTTTTGAAAACAAGATTTTAAGATTTCATCTATCTTTCCTATAGATAATTGTCTATTTACTATTCCATTTTTGACAAATTCATTTAAAAAATAAGAATACCCATCATAAAAGCCTATCGAAGTCATTTCATTACTATCCATTTCTGGTAAAATTCTAAAGCTTGGATCCTCATTATGTATTTTTTCTAAAATAGAAAACTTTCCATCAATAAAACCACTTTTATAACGGATATACTGATCTTGATAAGAATAATATCTTTGTAAAGCCTTAGTATGATACTTATCAATTACAGCCAGTAATTGTTCCTGATTCAGTGCCATACTAAGTCCAACTCTTTCACAATATTCTCCATATTGATATCCATCATAATATCCAATAGATTCTAAATTGCTATAATCAGGAGAGATTACATTTTCAATAGATTCTATACTACCATATAATACATAATATAACCCCTTTTTAAAAGCCATAGAATATTCTTCTAATCCCAACATTACTCCTCACCTCTATTTTTAAATTGTAGAATAATAGGAGTTCCTTCCAATTCAAAATTTTCTCTTAATTTATTTTCTAAATATCTTTCATAAGAAAAATGAATCAATCCTTTACTATTAACATAAAAAGTGAATTTTGGAGGCTTTACACCTGTTTGATTAACAAAATAGATTTTTAATCGTTTTCCTTTATAAGAAGGAGGAAGATTTAGACTATAAGCATCCGTAATTACTTCATTTAAAACACTAGTTTTAATTTCTCTTTTAATATTTTCGGAAACCTTTAGTACCTCCGGCATTAAAGTATGAATCCTTTTTTTAGTAAGTGCTGATAAATAAACAATAGGTGCATAACTTAAGAATTGAAATTCACTACGAACGATTTTTTCATATTCTTTGGTACTCATATTTTCTATTGTATCCCATTTATTAACAACAATAATCAAACCTTTTCCTTTTTTTAAGGCATAACTAGCAATATGTTTATCATGTTCAATAATCCCTTCCTGAGCATTAATGACTAATAAACATACATCACTTCTATCAATAGCCTTTAAACTACGAAGCAAACTATATTTCTCGACACTTTCAAATATTTTTCCTTTTTTTCGCATACCAGCAGTATCAATTAAAATAAATTCACTACCATTATATTTCATAATAGTATCAATGGCATCACGAGTTGTTCCTGCTTCATTGCTAACAATTACTCTTTCTTCATTTAATAGGGCATTAATCAAACTACTCTTTCCTACATTTGGTCTACCAATTACCGAAATTTTTAATCGAGGATCCTCTTCTTTTTCTTCATATTCACAAAAATCAGCTGTAATAGCATCTAAAAGTTCATAAATACCAGTATTATGCTCAGAACTAATAAAAATATATTCATCAAATCCTAATTCATAAAAATCATATTGGTGTTCTAAACTTTCCTTACTATCAATCTTATTAATAGCAACAATGACTCTTTTGTTACTCATTTTTAACATGTCGCGAACAATCTTATCATTAGTAGTAATACCCTCTTTACCATCTACGATAAAAACGACAACATCACTTTCTTCAATCGCTATTTCTGCTTGAATTTTAATCTCATCATTAAACAATTCTTGACTAACATCAATTCCACCAGTATCAATTAAGTGAAAACGATAATTTTTATAACTTACTTCACTATAAATTCGATCTCTGGTAACACCGGGAGTATCTTCAATAATAGATACTTTACTTCCAACCAAGCGATTAAACAAAGTACTTTTTCCTACATTTGGTCTTCCTACCAAAGCAACAGTTGGTAAATTCATTTTTCCACCTCCCTTATAGATGTCCTTATTTTAACACAAAATTTAAAAAAAATATAGTATTACTGATAAAAATAGCCTATGAATTCTCTGATTTAATAATATGTCATTCAACCAGCCTTTTAATTTAGAAGGACATACATTATAGTAGGTGATGTTATGAACTTTCTAAAGGAACAAATAAAAACGATTAAAAAAAACGATCCTGCAATTCATTCTATTTTAGAAATTTTCTTATATCCTAGTTTCAAAGCACAACTTTATTATAAAATATCTCATTTCTTTTATCAAAAAAAGCATTTTTTGATAGCTCGCTTATTATCAGAAAAAGCAAAGAGAAAAACAGGAATAGAAATTCATCCCGGTGCTACAATTGGAAACGGTTTATTTATTGATCATGGAATGGGTGTCGTCATTGGTGAAACAGCAGTGATTGGAAACAATGTAGTGATGTTTCATGGTGTCACTTTAGGAGGAATTGGTTATCAAAAAGGAAAAAGACACCCTACAATAGAAGATAATGTATTAATAGGAACCGGTGCTAAAATATTAGGAGATATTAGAATAGGTAAAAATTCAAAAATAGGGGCTAATGCTATTATTCTAAAAGATGTACCTGAAAATGTGACAATAGTAGGAATTCCTGGAAAAATTATTAAAAGGAATAATAAAAGAATAAATTCATAAATTATAATGGTGACTAACTATTAAAAGTCAAGATAATTTTAATAGAAAGTTATAAATTGGAAAGAAACCACGCCAAAAAGATTT
>CANQKN010000049.1 GCA_947624515.1 uncultured Bacilli bacterium | reverse complement strand
GGTACAAGATAGTGATGTTTTGGATACTTGGTTTAGTAGTGCTTTATGGCCATTTAGTACATTAGGATGGCCAGAAAATACAGAAGACTTCCAAAGATATTATCCAAATAATTGCTTAGTAACAGGATATGATATTATTCCATTTTGGGTAAATCGTATGACTTTCCAAGGACTTCATTTTACAAATCATCGTCCATTTAAAGATTGTTTAATTCATGGTCTGATTCGTGATAAAGAGGGAAGAAAAATGTCTAAGTCCTTAGGAAATGGAGTAGATCCTATGGATGTAATTGAAGAATATGGAGCAGATTCTTTAAGATTTTTCCTAACAACCAACTCTGCACCAGGTATGGATTTAAGATATGATAGTGAAAAAGTAAAATCTACTTGGAATTTTATCAATAAACTTTGGAATGCTTCTCGTTATGTTTTAATGAATATGGAAGATTTTAAAGAAGAAAATTACTCTCTAGAAAATTTATCTTTATCTGATCAGTGGATTTTAGAAAAATTAAATGAATTAATAAAAAGCGTAAGAACAAGTATGGACAAATATGAGTATCATAATGTAGGAAATGAGCTATATAGTTTTATATGGGAAGATTTCTGTGATTGGTATATTGAACTTTCTAAGAGTAATATGAATAATACCACCAAGAGTGTATTACTTAAGGTATTAACTTCTATTTTAAAAATGTTACATCCATTTATGCCTTATGTAACAGAAGAAATCTATCAAATGTTACCAATTAAAGAGACAGAGTCTATTATGATTAGTTCTTATCCAAAAGTAGAAGATATTGATTATCATAAAGAGAAAGAATTAATTGATAAAGTATTAGAAGATATTGTTGCGATTCGTAATTTAAAACAATCAAATGCAATTACGAAAGATGCTAAGGTAAAAGTAGAAGTTATTCAAGATTTAAAAGATATTTATTATTCTCAACTAAAAATAAAAGAGGAAAATTTAATGTTAGAATCCAACAATGAGTTATTAAGTACTGATTATCAATCTAAAAATATCCATATTACTTACTATTATGAAGGTAGTAAAGAGGATTTGAATAAAAAGCAAGAAGAAATCGAAAAATTAAAGCAATCCATTTCAAGACGTGAAAACTTATTAGCAAATGAAAATTATGTCAAGAAAGCACCAGTTAATATTGTAGAAATGGATCGCAAAAAACTAGCAGAAGAAAAAGAAAAATTAGCATTATTAGAAAAATAATCCAATGAAAAGCAAGTTTTACTGTTTTAGTAAAACTTGCTTTTATATATATGTATCACCTTTTTATCGATACAACTGTCCTTGGTATCAATAATATTAATCATTATCTATACTAGAAGATCTTCTCCTATCAAGATATAATTTTTTTTCTTTTTCCGTGGCTTCATCAGTAATATCTGTATAAGAATCAATGATTTGACCTTCAAAATTTGTTGCCAACTGCTGTATCTTTTTGCATTCTTCTTTTTTCTTTTCTGCTAGTTTGTAAATGAATTCAATAGTAGCTCTTGTTGTTATTTCATTTGGTAATCGATTTGGATTAAATACCAAACTATTTAATTCTATACTTCTAGCATATTTACTGATTTTTCTATTATCATAATCAATAAATTGTAAAGTAATACAATAACATGAACTATTTGTCTTATACTGAATTGAATTTTCTAAATGTGTAGGATTAACTTCCATGTTTTCTAAAAAGAAAAACTTACTTTCACATGAGGTATTTAATTTATATTCAAACTCACTAAAATCTAATTTTTCTCTAAAAAGAATCTTCTCAAAATCAAGATCTTTAATTTTAAATAATACTGCTTTTATGGTTTCTATATCTTCTTTATGTTCTTCGATATATTGATAAAAATAGTCTTCATCTAAATTTGTTTTACGTTTTCCTTTTGCATCATAACTAAAAATAGTGAAGTTGGATAAACAAGAGTACTTTTTTACTACCTCTATAGTATGTTTGTACTTTTCCATAAAATTTTTATATCTTTTAGGAATAAAAAAGGATTTTCCTGACATCATACGATATGCCTTCATCACTAAATTCTTATTACTTTTAGATTGAATTAACTTTTCTAAATCACCACAAAATGATTTATAATCTTCTTCAATCTCACATAAAGCAATCAAATGATTTGTCTGTATTTCCTTACAATCTTTATTTGCTTTTTCCACTATGTCCGAATAA
This sequence comes from uncultured Bacilli bacterium, assembly GCA_947624515.1. Taxonomy (GTDB): domain Bacteria; phylum Bacillota_I; class Bacilli_A; order RF39; family UBA660; genus Alloscybalousia. Next base: position 3,459 of record CANQKN010000049.1, on the reverse strand, counting down.
ATCATAACCCAATCTCCTGTTTGTTTACTATTATAGCATACTTTATATTGTTAAAAAAATGAATTTATCAAAGTTTTTTTATAAAGTGATTACAGAAATTCTAGATAACTTTTAATATTTTTTAGCACTCATTATTGACATCTGCTAAAAATAGAGTTAAGATATCCATTGTTAGGAGATGATTGTTTTGAAAAAACAGTTTAAAGCAGAATCAAAAAAATTATTAGATTTAATGATTAATTCCATCTATACCAATAAGGAGATTTTTTTAAGGGAATTAATTTCCAATGCAAGTGATGCAATTGATAAATTGTATTATTTATCTTTAACAAATAAAGAAGTAAAAGTAAAGAAAAGTGATTTTAAAATTACTTTAGCAGTAGATAAAGAATCTAGAACACTTACCATTACTGATAATGGTATTGGTATGAATCAAGAAGAATTAGAAGAAAATTTAGGTACCATTGCCAAAAGCGGATCTTCTTTATTTAAAGAAGAAATGGAAAAAAAGAAAAATATTGATATTATTGGTCAATTTGGTGTAGGATTTTATTCATCCTTCATGGTAGCAAGTAGTGTCAAAGTAACATCTAGAAAATTTGATAGTGACAAAGCTTATACTTGGGAATCTAGTGGTGTTGATGGCTATCAAATGAAAGAAACCAAAAAGGATACCATTGGTACAGAAATTGTCCTTACATTAAAAGAAGGGGAAGAATATGATGAATTCTTAGAAGAATATAAATTAAGAGAAATTGTTAAAAAATACTCTGATTATATTTCTTATCCTATTACGATGATAGTAACTCATCGTCATAAAAAAGAGAATTCTGATGAATATGAAGAACATCAAGAAGAAGAAACTTTAAATAGTATGATTCCTCTTTGGAAAAAAGATAAAAAGAATATTAAAGAAGAAGATTATCAACAATTTTATCATGATAAATTCTTTGATTATGAAGATAGTCTTCAAACCATCCATTCCACAGTAGAAGGAAAATGTACTTATACAACACTTTTATATATCCCGTCTCATGCTCCTTATGATTTTTATACCAAAGAATATGAAAAAGGACTACAACTTTATGCCAATGGTGTTCTCATCATGGATAAATGTAAAGAATTATTACCAGATTACTTTAGTTTTGTAAAAGGACTTGTTGATACTAGTGATTTATCTTTAAATATTTCAAGAGAGATGCTACAACAAGATAAAAACTTAGGATTAATTGCTTCTAATATTGAAAAGAAGATTCAAAAAGAATTAATTTCTATGTTAGAAAATGATAGAGAAAAATATGAAAAATTCTTCCAAGCCTTTGGTATGCAACTTAAATTTGGAATCTATAATAGCTATGGTATGAAAAAAGAAGAACTACAAGATCTATTACTATTCCATTCTTCTCAAGATAAGAAATTTGTTACTTTCAAAGAATATCTTTCTAGAATGAAAGAAAAACAAGATAAAATTTATTATGCTTGTGGAGAAACTATTGATAAAATTGATTTACTTCCTCAAGTAGAACAAGTAAAAGAAAAAGGATACGAAGTATTATATTTAACAGATTATGTCGATGAGTTTGTAATGCAAGTATTAAATGAATATGAAGGTAAGAAATTTGCCAATGTATCTAGTGATATTGATTTAGATAGTGAAGATGAGAAAAAGGCTTTGGAAAAGAAAAATGAACAATTAAAAGATGTCTTTGCTGTTATGAAAGAAACTTTAAAAGATGAAATTAGTGATATAAAACTTACTCATCGTCTAAAGAATCATCCAGTTTGCTTAGTTAGTAAGGGAAATGTTTCTTTAGAAATGGAAAAAGTAATTAATGCTATGCCAACAGATGAAAAGATAAAAGCAGAAACTATTTTAGAAATTAATGAAAATCATGAAATTAGTAAAAAACTAGAAAAACTATATCAAGAAGACAAAAAACAATTAGAGAAATATACGAAAATATTATATGCCCAAGCAAGATTAATAGAGGGACTTCCTATTGAAAATCCAACAGAAATTAGTAATTTAGTATGCGAAATTTTAGCTAAATAAAAAGTTTGTTAAAAGTGAAATAAAAATTGCTTTTTCTTTAGTTTTATGATATAATACAAGCAATTGAAGAGGGGTCGAGTATGAAAAAAAAGAGTATAGTAAAATTATATTGTAATACATTATATTTTTTAATGATTACATCAGCATTTAGTAATCAACATCATAGTATTACTTTGGAAAGAGAAAGTAGACTATCTTATAATAATTGCTATGTAAAAGATTTTGATATGGAATTAGAAGAATTCTCTGTAAATCCATTAACAGGGCTTGTACAAAATTTACCATCCGTAAATAATATAGTAGTAGAAGCTATTCTTGCTAAACAATCAATTAATGAATATTCTGGAATGAATCTATCTCATGAATTAGAAGATGATATTAAAAGAGTAACAGAACAATATAATAACATCCCATATCAAATTATTCTAACAATTGGATATAGAGAATCAGCAGGAAATTGGAATAATAATGGTGTTATTTCTAGTACAAATGACTATGGAATGTTTCAAATTAATGAATGTAATTTATCCTATATTGAAGAGAATTTAGGATATAGCAAAGAAGAAATATTAAATGATCCAATAAAAAATGCAGAAGCATGCTTGTTCTTATTAAATGATATTGTTAAAAGAGAAGATGTTACTACATTAGAAGATATCTTTGGTATGTATAATGGTTGGGTAAATTGGCAAGAAAAACCACAATCTGTAGAATATGTGAAAGCTTGTATGGAAATTATGAATACATACTTTCCAGATTATCAATATGAAAAAGAACAAATTATATTATAAAGAGGAGAAAAAAATATGGCATATGAAACACAATGTGGTGGTTGTATCGAATATGATTATCAAGGTGATAATGTAAAAGGATATTGTAGTTGGTATAAATGTTATTATTACCCAGGTGATTCTTGCTCTCATCAAAAACCACGTGAACAATCTGGAGGATGCTACATTACTACTATTATTTGTAATGTATTGGGTTATGATGATGATCATGTTATTTTAAATACATTAAGAAATTTTAGAAATTCCGTTTTACAAAAAGATTCCAAATACTTACCATTATTAATGGAATATGATAGTATTGGTCCAATCATTGCTAATTGTATTCAACATGAATATCAAGAAACAAAAGAAACAGAAATGTGGGTTAACTTCTATAATTTCTATTTATCTCCAATTACTAATCTTGTAATGGAAGATAAAAAGGAAGAAGCTATATCTAGATATACAGAAATGGTAAATACCTTAAAAGAATATTATGGTATCATAGATTTGCAGGAGACGATTCCTAATTATGATATAAGTCAAGGTGGACATGGAAAAATAAAAAATAAAATAAAAGAAAAGTGTTACGAGTAATGCTTTTCTTTTTTCATTGACAAAAGTGCCTGGGGGGGG
>CANQKN010000048.1 GCA_947624515.1 uncultured Bacilli bacterium | reverse complement strand
ATGTAATGCAAAAGTAGTTTTACCACTTGACTCAGGTCCATAAATTTCAATAATTCTTCCCTTTGGATATCCACCAACACCCATCGCAATATCCAAAGTCAAGCTACCACTAGAAGTAACATCAAGCTTCATATGTTTGTTGTCACCCAATTTCATAATAGCGCCTTTTCCAAATTGTTTTTCAATATCGCTTAATACTTTTTCTAAAGCATCATTTTTCTCTGTATTCTTTGTCATAAAATCCTCCCGTATATTTCGACTTACAAATACATCATAACTTATTTTTTACAAAAATGCAAGTGTTTTTTCAAACAAATGTTTTATTTATTTTTATTGAGAGTAAAAAGCAAAAAAAAGAAAATTCCTTAGAGAAATTTTCTTTTTTCTAGTTAAATCTTTAAGAAAAAAACTATTTTTCATTTTCGATAAAAAGAATTTTTTTATTTAATTGATAATATTGTATCATAGAAATAAGGGACATAATGGTAGCAAAATAAATAAATAATAAGTCAACACGGATATTGATATAGATAAATGGTACATCTGCAAAAAATAATAACACCATTCCAATCATTAAGCTAGCTGTTTTAATTTTACCAGAAGAAATAGCTGCAACAACTTTTCCATGAGACGCTGCTTGCATCTTAATAGTATTTACTACAATATCACGCACTACTATTACAACAGGAACAATAGGACTAAGAAGTCCCTCAGCAGCAAAAATGATTAAAATAGGATTTACTAAAAATTTATCAGCAATAGCATCCAACATTTTACCAGTATCCGTAACTTGATTATTTTTACGTGCTAAATACCCATCTAAAAAATCAGTAATACTAGCAATAATAAAGATAATACCAGCAATAACATATTTCATATCAATATCAATGTTAGTACGAAGTACAGGAAAATAAATTCCAATAGCTTCAAATGGAAACATCAATAAAATCATTATAAAAATAGATAAAATAATTCTTAATACTGTCAATTTAGTAGGTAAATTCATAAACTTTCTCCCCTTTTCCCTGTAATTCAGAAGTAATAACTTTATCTGGATTACTTAACTTTAACCATATAAATAAGAAAAGAAATAGGAAAGTAATAATCCCAATTGAAATTAAAATAAATTTTAATTGAATTTGATCAATACGAATTTTTGGTGTTTTTATTTTAGTATAAGGAGAAGCTACTCGATTCTTATCTTCTAACTCTTTAGCTAATTTTCTAGACTCTAAAATATCATCTAAAGAAATTTTAGAAGTATGGTCAAACATAAAATCATTAAATTCATCAATAATATTATCTGTTTCCACTCCTAAATATTTTCCATATTCTTTTACTAAATCTCTTAAAACGTATACATCCTTAAATGCACGAATATTACCATCTTCAATATTTTCTAACTGTGTAGTAGCTAGATTCAAATCTTCAGCAGCTTCCTCTAAGCTAACACCATTATTAATTCTTGAAGATTTTAAAAATTCACCTATCTCCTTCAAGTTAACACCTCTTATCAATAATAAATACTTTATAAGCCATGTTCTGTACCTATATAATAGGCGACAAACATTTATCTATCGATTGCTCGATCCCTGATTTTGTTTGATTCCATTATCAGAGCTCCCCTACCAAAATTTGGGTTTCTCACTCGTGGGGTTTACCGCGTTTCACTTTTTTCTTTCGAAAAAATATCGTTACTGTGGCACGTTATAATTACTAATTCCCTATCATAAGACTTAGGAATTTTCATTGCCGTTAGCATAAGCTACCTAAAGTTATTTTTTCCTTTAGCACGAACACTACAATCATCGCAGATTGTGTGAGCATGGACTTTCCTCTATATTACTAGAATATAGCGTTTGTCAAAGTATTATTATTCTTCCTCTTCTTTTTCTTCTTTTCCGTAAACAATATTTTCTAGGTTAGAAATGCGACGTAAAATATCCATATTAGTGACTTCTTTTTCACTACCTTTTGCAATGTCAATACTCATTTTAACATTACGAAGTTCCTGTTTTAAATTCATAATTTCTTTTAAATGAGCTTCTTTTTCTTTTTCTAAATTTTGAATAATCTGATAAAATTGCTCATAATCACCAATAATCTCGTCTAAAAATTGATCAACTTCTTTTAAACGATAACCTCTAGTATCAATTTTAAAATCTTTTTCTAAAATATCTTGTGGAGTTAAAGAAATTTTTCCTTGCATCTTTCTCACCAAATCCTTACGCTAATATTATCACAAAAATAGAAAGAAATGTCAATGGTAAGTATAGAAGAGTAACAAAGTAAAAACTAAATAAACAACTTATTTTACAGGAGATTTATTAACAGATTGTTGTATTTGGTTAATAAATTCATCAAAGTCATCATTTTTATCTTGCCAAGAAATAGAATAATCAGTAGTTTCACTAAAATAGTATAAAGAATGAATATTTTCTAAATTTATAAAAGCATTAGAGTCTGTACAAGATCCAGATAACCACATAAGAATATTATCAGGAACATCAAAAGAAGTATTTTCCGTATACAAACCATGTGATAAAGTAATTTTCAAATCAGGATTATTGGAAGAAACAGTAAATTTTCCTAATTCTGTTTGTTCTGAAAAGCTGAGATTAAAATCTTCAATAGAACCATTAAGTTCCAAATCTAAATCAAATTTAGGAATATCATCTCTAATTCCCCATTCATAAGAAGATACTCGTTTAGCATCTAATTGTGCTAATAAATAATACATTTCACAATTGGTATGATTAAACTCACCTATTTGAAAATAAGAATTGATGCTAATATTATGATCGACTAAATATTTAACAAACTCAAGCCTATCGGAATAAGAATCAAAAAGATAACTAATACTAGTATTATCATTAATTGAAGTTTCCAATATACGAATAGTATCTTTTGCTGGAATGCTATAAAAATCAATCTGACTATAAAGTTGGTAAGTAAAGTTATCATAATTAAAATGATCACCGCAGTTTTGCAAAGATAATTTTTTCACATGTGTTAAATCAACTTTAGAAAAGTCAATTTGATCATCTAAATAACATAGTTGTAACTGATAATCGCATTCATAAGATAATAATAAATTTAAATTTTCATAAAATTGATCAGTTATTTGATCAGTTGTAATAAAACTTCCAGAAAACACAATCAGGTTTTTAGAACTATCAAAATTAAAAGCAGCAGCACCAAGCTGTTTAAGAATTTGGGCAGCAATTTTATTTTGTTCTTCGATTTGTTTTTCGTTATATAAAGATTTTAAATTAACAACAGGATCAGTTTCAGTCAAAATATCAATAGAGTGAATACCATTTTGCATCAAATCTAAAAAACCATGTACATCTATTTTGTTACTAGAAACAGGTGTGATAGTATTTAATTCCAAAGCATAATTTTCAAAATTATTTTTACTTAATATAACTATAGTAGATAAAGCAGCAGCACCGAACCATTTTAAATTTTTAATTTTCATAGTAATTTCCCCCTTTTCTATGAATGGTTTACTATTATAACACAACTCTTCATGAAATACAAGGAAACTTTTTCTAATTAAAAAATTAAAACTCAATAAAATAATTATCAGCAAATGGTTTTATCGTTTCTAATTGACTTTTAGAATCAATCGTCCATACAAAAACAGGTTTCTTTTTCCTAAATTTTTGAATTGCTTTACTAGAAACAATACGATAATTAACACTAATAAAATTAGGTTTTAATAAAGATAACAAAACACTAGTATTCATAATAAGACTATATAAAGTAAATAAGTCTTTTCCATAAGGATGAGAAATTAATAAACCTGTTATGTAATTGGTATGTTTTAAAAACCAATGAACTATTTTGATATCAAAAGATTGAATGATAACTTCATAGGGATATTGTTTTAAAAGTTCAACTATTGTTTGACAGTATTTTTGATAACTACAAATCGTAGTTCTTTTGATTTCAACAACCAACAGTACTTTTCCTTTTATCAATTTTAAAACATCAGAAAATAAAGGAATTTGTGTATCTGTATTAGGAAAAGTTAGTTTTTTTAATTCCGGATAAGAATAACTGGATATTAGTCTATTAATTTTCATAAGTCGATTCAGATTATTATCATGATAAACCACAATATTTCCATCTTTTAAAAGGTGAATATCAAGTTCAATAGGAACATTCTTTTTTAAAGCAAGCAAAAAAGCAGGAATCGTATTTTCTACTACCCCATCTGTTTTGATTCCTCTATGTGCAATATGTAATTCTTTTAAATCTTTAAGCTTCATACAGTCACCAATATCAGAATATCACATTTTTTTGATAATCCCTAGTATAAGTAACTAATTTTATATTTAGAACCTTTCTATCCATTCGATTTAATATTTCTAAAACCTGTAAATAATTCATATTTTTATCCTCCTAGATTTTATTATAATAAGAAAGAAAAAGAAAATCATAGATTCGACAAAACTAGATAAAAATATCTAAAAAAACATTCTTGAAAAAAGTTGGAAAAATAACATAAATATAGTATAATATGATATAGGTGATTAAATGGAATATAATAATCAAGTATCACTAAAAGAAATTTTAAATAAAAAACAAGTATTTCATAATAATCGTGGGATGGATTTAGAAAATGATATCAATATTTCCAATCAATATTATATTGATACCAAACAAGCTTTTATTTATAAAAAACCAACACCAATCAAAATTTTAAAAGTAAACTATCCTAGTAAAACAAATAAAACAGGTAGAATCACCATTAAAGAAGCTTACTTTGAAGCGCCATCTACTACAGATTATAATGGATTATATCAAGGAAAATATATCGATTTTGAAGCAAAAGAAACAAATAATAAGAGTTACTTTCCATTAGAAAATATTCATCCTCACCAGATGAACCATTTACGAAATATTATGGAAAATGGAGGAATTGGTTTCTTAATTATTCGTTTTATAGAATATAGTAAGACTTTTCTATTATTTGCGGAAGACTTTTTTTCTTATATTGATCATACAACTAGAAAATCAATTCCTTATGATTATTTCTTAGAAAAAGGTCATGAAGTTCCAGAAAAATATGCTCCAAGATTAGATTATTTAGAAATTATTAAAAAGAATTTAGATAAAAATAGGGAGGTATCATAATGGCAAAAGCTAAAAAAGCTCATACAACTAGAAGAGCACATCATAAAATACAAAAACCAATGATAATTATCGGAATAATTTTATTAATAATGATGATCTTAAGTTATATTATATTAGGACTTGAGGTTACGATAGTATTAATAATTGGTATAGGAATCATTTTAGGAATCGCAAGAATGCTAGATAAGATTAAGTCGAAACCAAAAAGAAGAAAAATTTTAAATATTATTTTAATTATTTTCCTAATCCTTGCAATCATAATTGCTTTAATAGCATCTGCTTTTATTGTAATGATTGTAAGAAAAGCTCCAGAATTTGATATTACACAATTAGAAAAACGAGAAGCTTCTATCTTCTATGATAAAAATGGTGAAGAATTCTATCGCTTAGGTGATGAAATGAGAGAAAACATTACTTATGACGATTTACCAGAAATATTTATTGATGCTTTAATAGCAACAGAAGATTCTAGATTTTTCCAACATAATGGTTTTGATGCACCTCGTTTTATCAAAGCTACTGTTGGTCAATTATTACATAAGT
>CANQKN010000047.1 GCA_947624515.1 uncultured Bacilli bacterium | reverse complement strand
AGTTTATAAATTTTAGAAAAAAAATTTATATATACGAAAACCCTTAGAAAAAACTAAGGGTTTGTCTACACTCTGAAGAACTTATTATTAAGTTCTTTTTTTGTTTTACCCCTTGGTCACTAAGCAATTTTATCAAATAATCTTGTAATATCTTTTTCATCAATACTAAATATTGTTCCGTGATCATATATTTCTCCATATTTTCTACCAGATTTATATACACTAATACGAAATGTAATTCGAATTAATCCTTTTGTTACTAACTGAATAAATTCTTCAAATGATTTTAGTTGGTAAAAATGAATATCGGTATATCTAAAATATACTACATTATGCTGAAACTTTCTTTCTGCATGTACAATTGCTAAATAGGATAGTTTTCTTTCTAATTTTTCTTTTACCATTTCAAAAGACCAAGAAATTAGATTATCGATCAAATTGAAATGGTTATCATAAATATTTAACACAATTTTTTTATTTTTTTGATCTACAGATAGTCTAAAATAATGCTGGTTTAAAAATACATATCTATTTCCATAAATAGAAAGGTTAAAGATATTAAATTGTGGTAGTGTTGCATCAGGATAGCCATATTCTCTTTGAATTCTTTTAATTTCAAATAAATAACTATCTGGGGTTGCACCAAATAATGTGATGTGAGTTTCTCTTGTAGAATATTTTGCTTTCAACTCAATTCCATTATAATCTGGTATTTCGAAATTTTCTCTTTCCTTTCCTAAAATATTTTCTAAAGTAATTCCAACACCACCTTTTCCTTTTGATGTACTTTCTATCCAGTTACCTGTAATTACTTTGTCTTTTATTTTTTTGAATTCATCTTGCATGATGCTCCTCCTTTTTTCTAATTATTCTCTAATAATATTATTTAGAAATTTTTATAAGTAACTAACAAAAAAACTCAAAAACTAAAAAATTCGATTTTATGCCGAGAAAATCCTTTGTTGCAGGTAAAACAATATCGCTATTTGAAAAGATAAATATTGATTTCAATATTTGATTAATTAGTTATAAGATATTGTTTTAGGTTCCTACAACAATGGAGGAATTGGAATAAATCAGAATATTTTTAGTTTTCGTATCTTATGGTATAATTTTAATGAAGATTAGAAATTAAAACTTATTATAAAAAGTTATAGAAAGATTGGAGTTATTTATGAAAAAAATTGTCGATCCTTTATTAAAATGGTATGTTCAAAATAAAAGACTTTTACCTTGGCGGAAAGATAAAAATCCATATCATGTATGGGTATCTGAAATTATGTTACAACAAACTAGGATTGAAGCAGTTATCGATTATTATTACCATTTTATGGATAAATTACCAACGATTACATCGCTTGCTAATTGTAACCATGATAAGTTGCTTAAATTATGGGAAGGTTTAGGTTATTACAATAGGGCAAGAAATCTTCAAAAAGCTGCGCAAATTATTGTAGAAAAATATAAGGGTAAATTTCCACAATCATATGAACAAATCCTAGCATTACCAGGTATTGGTGAATATACTGCTAGCGCAATAGCTTCTATTTGTTTTTCCTTAAAAGAGGCTACTGTTGATGGTAATGTTTTACGAGTTTATATGCGACTTAATAATTGTTATGACGATATTTCCAATCCAAAAGTTAAAAAAAAAGTTAGAGAAAAATTAATTTCTATTATGCCAGATGATTCGGGTAATTTTAATCAAAGCCTTATGGAACTTGGAGAAACCATCTGTATTCCGAATGGAATCCCTAAGTGTGATATTTGTCCTATTCAAAATTATTGCAAGGCTTTTTCTAAGAAAACCTATTTGGAACTTCCTGTTAAATCGATAAAAAAAGAGAAAGCAGAAGAATTTTACACCATACTATTATTTATATATCAAAATAAAGTAGCAATCTGTAGAAGAAATGAATCAGGATTACTACATAATTTATGGCAATTTTCTTGTTTTTCCGGTCATATGAAATTGTCTCAAGTAAAAGAGTATTTAAATACCAATCACATTGAATATCAAAAAATAAAAAAGTCTATCCATTATACACATATCTTTACACATAAAAAATGGAATATGGATTCTTATATCATTTTTTTAACAAATACTAATAATATTCGAAATGTTGAATGGGTAACTTTAGAAGAACTAGAAAAAATATATGCTTTGCCAGGAGCTTTTCAACCATTTAAGAAAGCTATGATAGAGGAGATGATAAATGATGATGAAGCGTAGTAGTGGAGTTTTAGTATATAAAATAGAACAAAATCAATTAAAAGTATTATTATGTCATATGGGTGGTCCTTATTGGCAGAATATTGATGAAGGTGCATGGTCTATACCAAAAGGAGAAATGAGTAATGAAAAGGCTATTTCAGCTGCTACTCGCGAATTTCAAGAAGAAACTGGGTTTACAGTCGATTATCAAAATTTAGAATTTTTAGGGAGTAAAAAACAGTCAAGTAATAAATTAGTAATTATTTTCTGTACTACTGGGGATTATGATTCTACGAAAGCCACTAGCAATACTTTTTCTAAGGAATGGCCCAAGGGAAGTGGAAAAATTCAACAATTTCCAGAAATGGATCGTGCAGAATGGTTAGATATTACAGTAGCAAAGAAAAAAATTCTACAAGGACAAGTTTATTTTTTGAATAAATTAGAGAGAAAATTAAAAAAGGTTAATGACAAGGTGATCGTATGAAAATTGTTTCTTGGAATGTTGCTGGTTTTCGTGCTTGCTTAAAAAAGGGCTTTTCACACTTTTTTGAAGAAGTAAAGGCAGATATTTTTTGTATTCAAGAAGTAAAAGCAACCTATGAGCAATATGATTTTCATCCAGTACATTATTTTGAATATTTATATTCTGCTGAAAAAAGAGGATATTCTGGTACTTTAGTTTATAGTAAAATAAAACCAATATCTGTAACTTATGGTATTGGGATTCCTAAATTTGATAGAGAAGGTCGTAGTATCACTTTAGAATTTCCAGAATTTTATCTTGTCAATTTGTATGTCCCAAATGTAAAAAGAACTTTAGAGAGAATGGATGAGAGGATGGAATGGGAACAAGAAATTAAAAAATATCTTAAAAAATTAGATTGTATTAAACCAGTTATTATTTGTGGTGATTTTAATGTAGCTCATACTGAAATGGATATTAAAAATGCTAAGCAAAATATTGGAAATGCTGGTTTTACTAATGAAGAAAGAGAAAAGTTTACAGAATTACTTGCTAGTGGTTTTATTGATACTTATCGTTATTACTATCCTGATCAAAAAGATGCCTATACTTGGTGGAGTTATATGAAAAATGTAAGGGAAAGAAATATTGGTTGGCGGATTGATTATTTTTTAGTATCTAATCGTATGATAGATCAGGTTTCTAATACTACAATTTATAATAATATTTATGGAAGTGATCATTGTCCCATTGGAATAGACATAAAATAATAAAAAGGATTGTATATAGATATGAAGCAAAAACCAATTATAGGAATTGTGGGAAGAGGTTTTAAGGAGGATAAGGAATCTATTATTGAATTAAATGAGGATTACCGTTTGGCTATTATTCAAAGTGGTGGAATTCCATTTATTGTGGTCCCACCAAATGATTTGAAGTATGATGAAACACTTCCATCTGATGCAGGCAAATTAACTGCAAAAGAAAAACAGAATTTATATCGCATTTTAAATATATGTGATGGTATTTTAATGCCAGGAGGTATCCGTTGGTATGAGTTTGATGAAGTGATCTGTCAATATGCCTTAGATAGAGATATCCCTATTTTAGGTATTTGTTTAGGAATGCAAATATTAGGTAATATAGATAATTTCTGTGGTGATATTCGCAGTGATCAGACACAAAAAAATAAAACAGATATTAATCATTGTCAAGAAAAAAATCCTTATGTCCATACTTGCCGAATTGAAGAGGGAATATTACATGATATTTTAAGAATAGATCAAATACAAGTAAATAGTAGACATCGCTATCACATTACAAAAAAAGATTATTTTCATATTGATGCCTATTCAGAAGATGGCTTAATTGAGGCAATTGATATACCAAATCATAAATTTGCTTTAGGTGTGCAATGGCATCCGGAAACAATGATTCATTATGATGACTTAATGAAAAAGATATTTGACACTTTTATAGAGTCTTGTAAGCATTGAACTTGTAAAATTATGTCTAAATTGGTAGCTTTTGGTCTCCTTTTTTTTCTTTATATTAATAGTATGCTATAATTTAAGAGAGCTTAAGAAGTTCTCTTAGGTCTTTTTATTTTTGGGAGGAAGTGTTTTTATGACGAAATTTGTATTTGTAACAGGAGGAGTTTGTTCAGGACTTGGAAAAGGAATTACAGCATCTAGTATAGCTTTATTATTAAAGGCTAAAGGGTATAAAGTTTTTATGCAAAAATTTGACCCTTATATTAATGTAGATCCAGGAACTATGTCTCCGATACAACATGGAGAAGTTTTTGTAACAGCTGATGGATGTGAAACAGATTTAGATTTAGGCCATTATGAGAGATTTATTGATGAAGAACTAAATTATACCTCTAATATTACAAATGGAAAAATTTATTCTAGTGTGATTGAAAAAGAACGCAGAGGTGACTTTTTAGGAGCAACGATTCAAATTGTACCACATATTTCTAATGAAATTAAAAATAAAATTTATGAAGCTGGAACTACGAGTGGTGCTGATATTGTCATTACAGAAATTGGAGGAACTGTTGGTGATATTGAATCTTCAGTTATGATGGAGTCATTAAGACAATTTCGCTTAGAACAAGGAAAGGAAAATACTTTATTTGTTCATACTACTTTGGTTCCTTATTTATATGGTTCTAATGAATTAAAAACAAAACCAACTCAAAATAGTATTATTGAATTAAGAAGATTAGGAATCCAGCCAGATATTGTAGTTACACGTGCTCCTATTGATTTAGGGGAGGCTGTTAAAAAGAAGATTGCTTTATTTGGTAGTATTCCTCAAGAAAATATTATAGAAGCAAAAGATGTTTCTAATATTTATCAAATTCCTATTAATTTTCATAAACAAAATATTGAGGAAATTATTTTAACTCAATTTGGTTTGAAAGTGACTAAGAGTAATTTGACTGCTTGGCAAAATCTACTAGATACCGTTGAAAATTTAAAAGGAGAAGTAGAAATTGCTTTAGTTGGTAAATATGTAGAATTAGAAGATGCCTATCTTTCTGTAAAAGAAGCTTTAAAAGCAGCAGGATATCAGTATAAAACAAAAGTAAAAATTAATTGGGTAGATAGTGAATCTTTGGAGAAAGAAGGAGCAAATCTAAAAGAAGTGTTTCAAAATAGTAGTGGTATTTTAGTTCCTGGTGGTTTTGGTAGTCGTGGTATTGAAGGAAAAATTTTAGCTTGTCAATACGCAAGAGAAAATCAAATTCCTTATTTAGGAATTTGTTTAGGAATGCAGATTGCTGTTATTGAATTTGCTAGACATGTTTGTGGATTGAGTGATGCTTCTTCTAAAGAATTCAATGAAGTATGTCCAAATCCAGTTATTGATTTAATGGCTGATCAAAAAGCTGTTATTAATAAAGGTGGAACTTTAAGACTAGGAAATTATGAATGTAGATTGCAAAAAGGAACTTTAGCTTATAAAGATTATGGTTGTGATACTATTTACGAAAGACATAGACATCGTTATGAATTTAATAATAAGTATCGTGAATTATTGGAAAGTAAAGGTATGACTTTTTCTGGTATCAATCCAGAAAGTGGATTAGTAGAAATTATCGAACTATCTAATCATCCTCATTTTATCGCTAGCCAATTCCATCCTGAATTTAAAAGTAGACCAACGAAGGCCCATCCATTATTTTCTTCTTTTGTAAAGGCAAGTATGGATTATCAAAAGGTTCATAAAAAGTAAGAGTTCGATTTTAATTTGAAAAAAATTTATTTTTGATAATCATAAATATTAAAATTTAGGTATTGACTTTTATAATGTAGTAATGATATTATTAAATCACTGATGCAGTTTATGCCTATCAAACTGTATTAAGTGATTATATGGGGCATTAGCTCAGCTGGGAGAGCGCCACGTTTGCACCGTGGAGGTCAGCGGTTCGATCCCGCTATGCTCCACCA
>CANQKN010000046.1 GCA_947624515.1 uncultured Bacilli bacterium | reverse complement strand
GGTCCTCTTTTTTTTATAGCTATCATTAAATATCCCCTCCGTATTGATAAATAATATCTATCTTTCCTTCTTCAATTTTTTGATTACGATTTGAAACAAAAATCATCATGCCTATAAATATTGCTATAAATATAATCATCATAATAATTGTCATAATAATATCTTTCTTCATTTTTCATCACCTCCTTTAATGCTTGTCCTACTTATCCACAATTTTGTGGATTATTTGATATGATTTATTTTTGTATTAACAAATTTAATATCTTCTTGAAATTCAAATAATTCGATTAGATATTTCATTACATCATCAATATTTTTTTTAAAATATTCTTTTAAGTTGGTAGCTTCTTCTTCATTTTTGACTTCTTTATTTTTCATCAATCACACCTCTCTATAATTTATTCTTTTATTTTTCGTTTTCGACAGAATTTCGTTTTTTTTCCTCTAAGAAAAAGTAGTTTTATTATCATTAATCACTTGATAGATTGCTGTTGCGAGTGAATTTATTAAATGTTCGTTATCGTGTTCTTTATCAAATTCTTTCATTATATCTTTTTAGTCTTAGCAGACTATCCTAATTCGTGTTATACTTCTAATTAGGAAAGGAGTTGTTATTTTGAAATTAGATAAATACTATGTTGCTGAATATAGTTTTTCCCAAAATAATTTTCACTGTGATCGTTTGGACGCATCAATCACTCGAAATAAAAATGCTTGTTTCAATAACCAAGAAATGGATTGGATAATCATTGGAATATTTGACACATGGGAAGAAACTCAAAATTTTATTAATGAATTCGAGAAGAAATTGAAGAACTAAATCATCATATTTCTTCTTTTTTAGTAGTCTTTAGGTCTCATTCTCATAACTTTAACAAAATCATCTATATTTGTAACCAATTCATCTAAGCTATCAAAATTTCCACATAAATATTCCACTTTTTCTCCGTCTTCAGTTCTTGTTATTTCAACTTTAAATTTTACTTCTTTTCCCTTTGTTTCTTCTTTCATTAAATTTTCTAAACTTTTCCCTAAACTTTGAAATTTTTTTATAAATTCTTCATCAATTTTTAAATTATTGTTTTCTTTTATATTTTCCATTTTTAATCTCCTTCTTTTTCATTGGATTCATTCAAATTTTTATAAGACAAATAGTCTTGTTTTATTGCATTTAAAAATAATTCAATCTCCATGTCATCAACATTCATTGATTCTAAGATTTTAAAAATTAAATTTAATTCACACTGTAAAGGATTATTTTCATATGTGCAATAAGCTTGCCTAGAAATATTAAGAATATTAGAAATATCATCTTGTGTTTTTAATCTTTTCCCTCTAAAACTTTTTAAAGCTTCTGTTGAATTCATTTTTTTACCTCCTTATATCTATCATTCTACAAGACTATTTGTCTTATGTCAATGCTTTTTTGACATTTTGTCTTGTTTTTTTTTGCAGTTTGTCTTATACTATAGAAAAGGAGGGAAAAAATGGAGAATAATTTTGCAAGGAATCTAAAACATTTAAGATTACAAAATGGAATGACACAAGAAGAATTGGCCAAAAAATTAGATAAAGATTACTCAACAATTGGAAAATGGGAATTAGGACAACGATCTCCAATAATGACTGATGTAATAAGAATTTCTGAATTGTTTAACATTTCCTTAGAAAAATTAATTGGTTCTAGTATTATTTACGATAATGCTGAAATGATTGATATATCTTCCAATACTGTAATGATTCCAGTATTGGGAACCATAAAAGCAGGAATACCAATAGAAAGTCAAAATGACATTATAGATTATGTAGAAATTCCAAAAGACTGGACTATTGGTGGAAAAAAGTTTTATGGTTTAAGAATAAGTGGAGATTCTATGTTTCCTAAATATAGTGAAAATGATATTGTTATTTTTGAACAAAATGATGATGTAGAATTATATAATGGTAAAGATGTTGCTGTTATGATCAATGGAACAGAATCTACATTTAAAAAAATCCTTGTTAATGAGCAAGGAATAGTGTTGCAGCCTTATAATACAGGATATGATATTATGATGTTTTCTAAAGAGCAAGTAGAAAAACTACCTATTAGAGTTGTAGGAATTGCTAGAGAAAAAAGAACTAAAATAAATTAATTGGAGGGTATTATGGCACTTGGAGGAGTTATAATTATAATGTATGTAATGATGTGGATTAGCGGATATGGAAAAATCTATGATTTTGATAAATCATTTGTTTCCAATCTTGGATCTAATGCAATTCTAATTATTGGAATTCTTATGTTTTGCGAAGATTTAAAAACTACTCTTAATAAAAGGAAAAAAAATGCACAACAGAATAAAAAAGAATACATTACTGATAATTTAAAAAAAACAGAAAATATAGATAAAACTAATAATGGCATTAAAAAATATTTATTTTATTTAATTTTAACAATATCAATATTTATGAATGTATTATTATTTGCTTCATTAATATTAATGAATAATAATGTTAATGAATTAAAAGAAAAATATGACATATTAGAAAAAGAAAAATCGCAAATGTGCAAATGGCATCTTCATCTTACTGAAAATGGTGCAATTAAAGAATGTGATTAAAAAAAGACTTCGTACCGTTAATACGAAGTCAAAAATGAAAAACCTACTTAAGCTACCAACTTAATTTACAATGAGATTAAATCTACAATGTAATAGATTTTTCTATATCATTGTAGCATAAAATTTAATAAAAAGGAAGTGTTGCAATGTGAAAAAAGTAATAAAAAATGCGATAGACACTATTATAAGAGCTGTCTTGTATATAAGAGTATCTTCTGAAGAGCAGGTAAAACATGGTTATTCTTTACAATCTCAAAGAGATAGATTAATAGAATATTGTAAGCAAAAGGGATATCAAGTTATTGATATTTATGTTGATGAAGGAAAGTCTGCTCGTTCAAAATTGAAAAATCGTACAGAGCTGTTAAGACTAATTGAAGATGCAAAATTAAAAAAATTTGACAGAATAATATTTTGGAGATTAGATCGTTGGTTTAGAAATATTTCTGACTATTATAAGGTTCAAGAAATACTTGATCAAAATAAAATTGACTGGGAATGTACAGATGAAGAATATAGTACTACTACATCCAATGGTAGATTACATTTAAATATTAAACTGTCTATTGCTCAAAATGAATCCGATCAAACAAGCGACAGAATTAAATTTAATTTTGACAATATGGTAAAAAATTGTAGAGCTATTACTGGTTCTCATGCCGTACCATTAGGATATATGGTAGCAGGTGAAGAAAAAAACAAGCATGTAGTTAAAAATCCTGAAACAGAAAATATTGCTATAGATATGCTTACACATATCCAGAAATCTGGAAGTATTAGACAAACACTTCTTTACATAAATGATAAATATGATTTAAAAATTTGTTATGATAGTATGAGGCATTATTTAATGAATGAAAAATATTATGGAACATATAGGGGAATAAGTAATTACTGTGAGCCTTATATTACCAAACAAGAATTTGATGAAATACAATCATTAGTAAAAAGAAATGTAAAAAATAATAAAAGATATGATTATATTTTTAGTGGCTTATTAAAATGTCCACAATGTGGATGTAGATTGGCTGGTTTTACTTCTAAAACAACAAAATGTCATGGTAGAAAAGTAGAATTCAAATATCCATCTTACCGTTGCAATCATTCTTATAATGATAAATTGTGCAATTATAAAAAGCGACCAGTTGAAAAAACTCTAGAAGAATATTTAATAAATAATATTAAAGATGTGATGCAAAAAACCATAATTAACAGTGAATCTGCTCTAAACAAACAAAATCAAAAATCCAATAAAATTGATAAAGAAAAAGTTAAAACAAAACTAGCTAGACTCACTGACTTATATCTTGATGGAATGATTTTAAGAGAAAAATATGATATTGAATTTAAAAAACTTAATTTACTTTTACAAGATGCTGAAAAAGAACCAATAATAGAAAAATGTGATTTAAATCGATACAAAGATTTTCTAAAATCAGATGGATTATCTCTATACCAGAATTTAAATAATTCATCAAAAAGAATGTTTTGGGCAAAATATATAGATTATATAACAGTTAATGAAGATAATACCATAGAAATAAAATTAAAATAATTATTATAGTACTAACAATATGAACCATTTTCTGCTTTAGATTATCAAACTAGATTAGCTTTATCAGATGATGTTTATCAGATTATTAAAAAAGAAGGAAAAACTGCTATTTTAGTAACCCACGATTTAGCAGAAGCGATTTCTTTATCTGATCGAGTTGTAGTTTTAACCAAAAGACCTGCAACTGTAAAAAAGATTTACGAGATTCATTTAACTAATAAATCTACTCCAATGAAAAATAGAAGATGTAAAGAATTTAACACTTATTATGATCAGATTTGGAGGGATTTAGATGTCCACTTATAGTTTAGAGCATAAAGAATTTTTGAAAAAAAGAAAAAGAAACCATTTATTTGTAATTACTTGTCAAATTTTAATTGTCTTTTTCTTTCTTGTCATTTGGGAAATTGCTTCTAGGTTTGGATGGATTAATACTTTTTTATCAAGTAGTCCTACCAAAGTATTTCAAACTTTTCTTTCTCTTGCCAAGCAAAATCAATTATGGAGTCATGTCTGGATTACTGTCTATGAAACCCTTCTTAGTTTCATTCTAGCTTCTGTCATTGGATTTTTCATTGCTACTATTCTTTGGTGGAATAAAACTATAGCCAAAATTATCGATCCTTATCTTACTATTTTAAATTCTTTACCTAAAGTTGCATTAGGTCCACTAATTATTATCTGGGTTGGTGCAAATATGAATTCTATTATTTTCATGGCACTCATGATCTCTACTTTTATTACTATTATTAATATTTATCAAGGATTCATTTCTACAGATCATTATTTTATTACTCTTCTTCGTTCGTTTAATGCAAAGAAGTATCAAATTTTCCTAAAATTAATTGTTCCTAGTAATAAAAATAATCTGATAAATTGTCTAAAAGTAAATATTAGTATGTCTTTAATTGGAGTAATTATGGGTGAATTATTAGTATCTAAAAAGGGATTAGGATATTTAATTATGTATGGTTCCCAGGTATTTAATATCAATTTAGTGATTACTTCAGTAGTTTCATTAGGTATTGTTTCTTATGTCATGTACTACATTATCTCTTTTATTGAGAAAAAAATTACAAAATAAAGGCTATTACTTCAACAGCAATGGCCTTTTTTATTTCAAAATTGGCATCTTCTACTGCAATATACTAAACCAAGAATTAGATTTTGCTCCATGCCAACATCTTACATTTGTTGGTATTTCGGCAAATCTATTTTTTATTTTCTATTTTTTCTTTTTCATCTATATATTGATAGTTCAATTTGTTTTGATTTGTAATAACTGATTCTCCAAGTAGATTTTCAATTTCATTTCTTGTGTTTTTAGCAACTTGTCCACCTGCATGAGCAACTTTTATATTTTCTTTTAATCCTTGAGGTTTCTTTTTCTTTGCTAATCTTTTTGTTACTTCTTCACTTATATCGGTTAAAGACACTTCTAAACTATCCATGTTATCTCGAAGAGATTCTTTACGAAGACCTTTGTACTCTTTATATTCTTTAGCAGTCATTCCAGACCAAGTTTTATATATTTCATTCGTTAATATAGCAAATTCTTTACTTTCAGTAATACCGTTTTCCATCCATACATCAGTAAGTTCTTTTCTATCTTGAATACTTTGTATTCTTTTAGCAATCCATTTTTCATCATAACCTTTTATCCTATATAAATCCATAGCCCTTTGTACAGCTATTGATGGATCAAATACTTCATCAATTCTTTCACTACCCAATTTTGCTAACCATTGTTTGATTGGTTCAGCATTCTTACTAGGTATCGATTCTATGATTCTAAACATTCCTTCGATATCAACTACGTCAGTATTATAATATTTACCATCAGAAGCTTTTAATTTCAGTTGGTTACAATTTGTAACCGACTCATTTCCTTCTTGTTTTAACCTATGTTTTAAAACTTTCCAATAATTTCTTGGATTATCACTTTCTGAAATAACGCCAACAATATCAACTACACTGATAAAATATTTTTCTTCTTCCTTATCCCACACCGTTCTAATTGTTTCGTTATGAAATATTTTATTTACTAAATGCATTTTTTCTTGATTCATAAAAACCCTCCTTGATAAGAATATTATATGTCGCAAACATATGTTTTACAATACTTTTTTAAATTTTTTTATAACATTTAAAAAGCAAACTACATAAATAATTTGCTTGTAAATTTTTAAATATTTTCAATTATCTAATTTGTTGTATTCTTCATTAGTTACTTTTTCTAACCAAACATTCTTAGTTTCTTCCCCTGGTATTTCTACTGCAATATGACTAAACCACGTTTTCTTGGTCAAATGACACAATAAAGTTTTCTTCTTTTTTTCTTGTTTTCCTATCAT
>CANQKN010000045.1 GCA_947624515.1 uncultured Bacilli bacterium | reverse complement strand
CTGCTAAGCTAACACCAGCTGGTCCGGTAGGTCCCAATGGTCCTGTGTCTCCAGTAGGTCCAGTTGGTCCAGTTGGTCCAGTAGGCCCTAATGGTCCGGTAGGTCCTAGTAAGTAGCATCCACTACCAAGATTTGGAAAACTATTTCCTCCACACATATTGTATTCCTCCTTTCATTCATAATATATGATCTTCTTAGAAAAGGAGCAATTATAAACACATAGATACTATTATCCTAGATATTGGATGATAATATTGACAGGAGCATTGATGTAATAAGAATCAGAAAGAGTATCTGTAATAACTGGAGAGTCTAGGTAGATAGGTGATTGACTAAGGTTAACTAATTCCCATTTTTCATCGGTACTTGCTACTACAAACATACCTTGACCAATAATTTTTTCGGTAGCATGAATTTCATTCCAAATACTAGCTCCAGCATATATAATATCTGAATTTTCTTTTCGAAAACCAATGGCGATGACATCCGTATCATTTTCACTTACTTTACAGTAAGCTGATACAATAAAAGTGATTTGAAATACTCCTTCTTTGTCAAATTGAATGTAATTTTCGTTTTGTTCTAAAGTATAAATCCCAGCATTATCCATTGCCTTTAACGTGATAGGAATTCTAGCATTCGATTCTACTTTTAATCCCCCTTGTGGATAATTATTATTAAAGGATACAAAGTAACCATTTGGAATTTCTAATGGTCCTGGAGGTCCGGTTGGCCCTTCTTCTCCTTTTGGTCCCATTTCTCCTTTTATACCTGCTATTCCTTGTGGTCCTTGAATACCTTGAGGTCCACGAATTCTACCAACATCTTTCCAAGTGTTTTCGGTTTCTGACCATACGTATAGATTATCTCCTACTAAATAGGAATCTCCTGGATTTCCTGTTTCATGTTCTCTTTCTAGATCATTGAAATTATCATAAGATCCTAAAATGGTAACACTTGTTCCTGGTAATCCTGCGGGTCCAGTAGGTCCCATAGGTCCTATATCTCCTGGTTCTCCTTTAGGGCCTTCTTTTCCGTCCATTCCTCTTGGAATTATAAAATCAAAAACATGTTCTAATCCATATTTATGATCAATAATTTCTACATCTGTCCCCGGATCAGTTGTAACAACTTCTCCTATCTGAATAGATTCTGTTGATCCTGTTTCTCCTTGAGGCCCGGTTGGTCCCGTAGCACCAGTTGGTCCAGTAGGTCCGGTTGGTCCCATAGGCCCTATTGGTCCTCCACTAGGTCCAGTAGGTCCAGTAGGCCCAGTTGGACCTAATAAATAACATCCATTATTAAATGAAAAACAATCTTTTTTATCTTTACTTAACATTTTTTTCTATCCTTTCTATCATAATATATGTGAATAGCCTAAAATGGATAAAAAAATCATACTTCACTTATTTTTTTCTTTCTCATAGGATGTAGTAGGTGATAGAAATATGACACATACGGTTTTAAAAGGGGAAAATTTATATAGTATTGCTCAAAAATATCAAGTATCTGTTAATCAATTAATAGAATTAAACGAATTGAAAAATACTGTCATTATGCCAGGACAGGTTTTATTTATTAGTAAAAATTCTAATCTTGATCTAAAAGAGGAACTTAGTTATCAAGAATTTCTAAAACAGAATTTAGGGGTTGGAACCTTAAAAATTCAAACTCTGATAGGAAATACTTATTTTCCTATTAAAAATGTTAAAATTGAAGTTTATAAGATTTTTAACCATGAAAAAAAGGTGTTTTATACGGGATATACAGAAGAGAGTGGATTAATTGATTCTATTTCCTTACCTACACCAATTCGTAGAACAGATTATTTAAATGGATCATCTACTTATCAAATCGAAGCAACCCATCCTGATTATCAAACTGTTTTAATTGACAATGTATCTATTTATGATGGTATTAAATCGATTCAAAAAATAGAAATGATTCCTAATGAATATCCTTTACGAAAGGAATCTTTTTATGGAGAGTAGACAAATTGGTAGACCTATTATTCCAACGACAATTATTGTACATTTGGGAAATCCTGATGAAGAAAGTGAAGAACTAAACGTTTCTTTTATAGATTACATTAAAAATGTTAGTTGTAGCGAACTTTTTCCTTCTTGGCCAGAAGCGGCTCTTCGAAGTAATATTTTAGCTATTATTTCATTTACTTTGAATCGAATTTATAATGAATATTATAAGAGTCAAGGTTATTTCTTTGATATTACCTCTCTTCCTAATTATGATCAAACTTATAAAAAAGGAAGGGATTTATTTGATAATATTGTGAAGATTGTCGATGAAATTTTTAATAATTATATTGTAAAAGGAGATCATATTGAACCTTATTTTGCTAGTTACTGTGATGGAAAAAAAACATTATGTAAGGGATTATCGCAGTGGGGTACAGTCAGTCTTGCTAATCAAGGAAAAACACCAACCGAAATTTTAAAATATTATTATGGAAAGGATATTTCTATTATTCAAAATGCTATGGTATCCGATCCAATTGATTCTTATCCTGGTTTCCCTTTAAAAATAGGAGATGTATCAGAACATGTTCGTATTATTAAACGACAATTAAATCGAATTCATGTCAATTATCCAGCAATTCAAGAATTGAATCCTATTCATGAATTTTATGATGTTTTATTGGAACAGGAAGTAAAAAAGTTTCAAGATATCTTTGATTTAGAGATAACAGGAATCATTGATAAAGCAACATGGTATAAAATAAAATATTTATATAATGCGGTTAAAAAATTATCTGATATTTATGCAGAGGGTGTTTCTCAAGAGGAAATTGAAATGAAGTTTGGTTTAGAACTCAAGAAAAATGATCAAGGCCCTCATGTTCAAGGACTTCATTATTTTTTAAGAGTTATTGCTTATTTTGATGAAGATATTCCTTTTTTAACAGTGGATTCTATTTATGATGATCATACTTATCAAATGGTAGTAGCTTTTCAAAAAAAATATGAATTGCCTGTAACGGGGATTGTAGATGTTATTACTTGGAATAAGATGAAAGAAGCTTATTTTGAAATCTTATCACATTTACCAAAGGATGCACTTTCTCATAAAGATGAAATTTATCCTGGAATTTCTTTATCTTTAGGTATGAACGGGGATGAAATTATTACTTTGCAGCAATTTTTAACGGATATTCATAAAAAAGATAATAGTTTTCCACCGGTAGATATTTGGGGATGTTTTGATAGTAAAACAGAAGAAGCTGTTAAAAAAATCCAAGAAGAATATCAATTAGAAAAAACTGGTAGAGTTGGTCCTTTGGAATGGAAATATATTGTTGAAAAAGCTAAAAAATAAAAGTATGATTGTACCTTTTATTTTGGAATTATCAATGGTTGCCCAATGAATAAGAGATTATTTATTAAATTATTTTCTTTTTTTATAAGATCGACGGTAGTATTAAATTTTTGGGAAATGGAATATAGGCTATCTTCTTTCTTAACATAATAGATATCATATTCTTTTGCCAAGGTTCGAGAATAAGTAGGTATTTTTAATTCTTGACCTATGGTAACAGAAGCTGATGATAATTTGTTTAAATCCATTATTTGTTTTGGAGTTACATTATAATTAGAGGCAATTTGGTATAAATTATCGCCTTCTTTTACTATATAAGAAATAGTATTTTCATTACTATGTGGAACTTTTAATTGTTGATTGACCAATAATAGATTATTTTTTAAATTATTCATATAGATTAATTTAGCAACTGTTGTATGAAATTTTTTGGCAATTGTATATAAATTATCTTTTGGTTTTACCATATAAATATCGTAAATAGGTTCTTGTGAGTAAGTACCACAGATATCACTTCCAATATGTTCTATCGGATCTGTAGTCTTTTTTATTATTAAAACCTGATTGGGAGAAATTAAATTATTATCTAAGTGATTTAATGCCATTAAATCCTTTGTACTGATATTAAATTTTTGAGCAATGCTATATAGGCTATCACCATTTTGAACAGTATATGTTATATCTGAATTTCTTTTATTAAAAAAATAATTCATAATTCACATCCTTCTAGTATAGTTTATGTATAAAAATTTTACTTATCATAAATAAAAAATAAAACTATACTTTCTTTTATGAATCTGTTATAATACGAAGAAGCGGAAGTGATACAGCTATGAAGAAAAAAGAAAATGAAAATGAAGAAATCGAAAAAATTTATGTATGTACTAGCAATGAAAATGATTCTAATTTTATAGAAAAAATCTTAATTGTATATACTGATTATCATTATGATGGATATTGTATTGATTCAAAGTATCATAAATTTCATTCTAAAAAACAAGAAAGATTAAAACAAAAGATGCAATCATTTTTACTTTCTTACTTGGATGATTATCATCTAGATGAGAAAGTTATTATGTATGTTACAGAAAAAAATCAATTATTAAGAAAATATATTGATGAAATTTTTTCCCTTCAATATCATAAAGATTTATATTATTTTGAGTGTATTTGTATACTTTTAAATATTCCTTTATCGATTGCATCTTCTATGTGCCTTCATCGTGCTAACCATTTGTTTCTATCAACTGACTTTTTATTAGAATGGAGAAATTTTATATTACAAGAATTTCTTTTCTTAATCAATACCAACCTTTCTGCTATTTATACTTCTCATGCTATTTTTAATAATCATAAAAGAAAATTGAAATATGAAAATCATATTTTAAAGAAATTAAAATTGTGGTTTAGTTATTTTATTTTAAGTTTTCATATTGGAAATAATATAGCCAATGTAGTAATTAATTATGAGAAGTTTTTAAGGATTCCTAATGCTATTACGTTAGAGATGGATATGATGACTCAACATTTCAATTCTTCTTTAAAAGATAATCCTTTTTCTGATTCTATAGAAATTTCTAGTCATGAAAAAGTAGATTTTTTAATGCAAGCTTTTGAAGAAAATCCATATTTTACAGATTCATATATGGAAGCTCCTTATGCCTTAAAAAATTATTTGAACAGTAATCCTTATTGTGATTATGAAGAATTGTATAAAATATATTCTAATCTTATTTTAGTATATGACTTTCAAAGGGATGTTATTAGGGGAGATCATTGTGTGGCGGCTGATTGTGATTGTGATCATGGAATCATTATTATGTATGAAGACAATGATCTTATGGTTTTTCATTTAGAACATGAATTAATTCATTTTACTGGTTTTTTAGATAACCTTGCTTTAAATGAAGGTTTAACAACTCTTTTTCAAATGGAATACATCAATCATGATTTTATTCCTAATGCATATTATGACCATGTATTGCTTGCCAAAATCTTTTGTGAGCTTATTTCTCCTGATAAAATGTTAGAGGCTTATTCAAAACAAGATATGTCTATTATTGAAAAAGAAATGTTAAAGATTAATTCAAATTCCAACGATTATATCGAATTAATGAATGCTATGCAGGAATATGCAGTTGATTTTAAGCTAGGAATAGAGAATGATTTTATTCAAAAACACCAAAATATGAGTTTATTATTTTATAATCTTTTTTATCCTTATCTTGTTTCTGATTCTTTAACGGAGGATCAAATAAATACTATTATAAAATATATTCAATGTTTGGGAGAAGATAAAGATTGTTTTTGTAGAAATTATTTTAATTATGAATCTTCAGCAAAAGAGAAAAAGTTATTCTTGAAATGATAAAAAAGGTTGTTTTTTCTATCGTATTATGTTATAATATACCACGTTAAAAAAGGGGGATATTATATGTTAATATCAAATTTTAAAAGATTATATGTTGGAGATTTTTTTCATGGTAAGGAAGCAACTACTAAAGTAATTCTTAGTAAAAGTTCTAAATTAATTGTAGATGGCATGATTATGGATCCTTTTGCAGAAGATTTAGATACTAATTTTTCTATTATGATTTCTAGTAGTAATCATGTAAAACCATTAAAAAATTATATCAATATTTTTGGTTTTCCTAAGAAAAATTTACCAAGTTATGAAAAAGAAAGACAGGAACAAGTGTTAAGAAAAGTAAAAGAACTATATAGTGATGGAATTATCTAGTAGTTCTTTTTTTCTTTTTTTGTTAGAATAGTAATAGGTGAATGTATTATGTGGATAGTAAAGGATTTTGAAGATTATGAAATTATTGATGCTTCTCAAGGTATGAAACTAGAGCGTTGGAAAGATATTTACTTATTAAGGCCAGATCCTCAGATTATATGGGATAATGGAGATTTAGTAAAAAAATATCCTAATATCCATTCTGTTTATTACCGTAGTAATAAGGGAGGAGGACATTGGGAAAATTTGCAAGATACTCCTATTAGTTGGAAAATTCAATATCATGGTCTTACATTTTGTATTAGACAAATGGGCTTTAAACATACCGGATTATTTCCTGAACAGGCAGTGAATTGGGATTATATGATTAAAAAGATAGAAAGCAGTAAGCGTTCTATTAAAGTTTTAAATTTATTTGCTTATACGGGTGGTGCTA
>CANQKN010000044.1 GCA_947624515.1 uncultured Bacilli bacterium | reverse complement strand
TATGCAGCAACTTATCCGGTTGCACTGGCAATGGTGGTCTTGGCAGCACAATTTATTGGTGCATATATGTGATTTTAAATTTGTCCTGTTTTCTTCTATGTTGTTCTCACAATAAGTGATGAGCTTTCTTTATGCCAAAATATGTTGGGTAATATATGATTGATAATAAGATTAAAGGACATATTCTTAATATATTATCTTCCTCATCATTAAGACCTACTTGGACATCATATCAAATTTCAAAAATGGGCTGTAAAAAAACTAAGTTAGCTGATACTTTTATAAAGTATGGAATAGTGGTTAATGCTATTGTTCTAGGATCTACTGCCACTCCAATGTCAGATGTTAAAGATACTGATGCAATTAGTATTCCTAAGAATCGCTATGCCAATAGAAGTAGCAAATCTGGCTGCTTTTATGGTTAGTAGTATGGATAGTTTAATTGTTGGAGTTACCTTTTATATAACTGGAGGATGCAGAACAATTGCCTATCATAATTAAGAAAAAATAGAAAAAATAGAAAAAATATGAGTAAAGTTAACAAATTGTCAACTACGGAGTTTATAATAAAATTCATTTAAAATTATGAATTTTTAAGAAAATACATTTAAAAATAATATTTATGTATAATTGTAAATGATGTGAGATAAAATAAATAAAAAATAAAAAGCAATATGATATAGTGAAAAAGTAAGGTTCAATGTCAAGTAGTGTAAGTGAGATCAAAAACTAATGATAAATGAACTATATTGAGAACATTGAGAACTAAAATTTTAGTTCTCTTTTCTTATACTTTAATAGGATTATAGATAAAACTTTCTGCATCCACAGGTGATAATTTTATTTGTTTAATAACATTATTAGTACCTTCAGTAGTAATTCCATTTGATAATATTATCAATACCTTCATTTATACAGCCATATTTAGAACAATATTCAAAAATATAAGTTAGATAAGCATCTTTTAAACACAATTTTTCATAAAAAATAAACAAGTTCGTATAACTGGTATAACAATTGTTGAAAAAAGAGGTCATCGCCGCCTATCAGTAGGACGTAATAATAAAAGAAAATTATTTTATCAAGCTATTAACTACAAGAAAAATAATTTAAAAGATCCAATAGAATTAAAAAGAATAAAAGGTTTATTATCCTTTTATTTGTCGATTGAACATACTCAATTTGAAGATTTTATTACAGATAATATGAAAAAGGAACTTCAAAAGTATAATTACGATAGTTTAATAACCTTTATAAAAGAGTTGTAATTTATTTGTTTTTATGTATAATAATTTAATAAATATTTTTATTATTAAGAAGGAGAATATTATGAAAAAAATAGAAACAAACTTATTGGACTGTTATATTTTAGAACCTCAAAGATTTGGCGATGAAAGAGGATATTTTGAATCTATTACTGAAAAAGAGTTAAAAGAATTGGGATTTAACCGAATTTTTCAAGTAAGTGATTCGTTAAGTGGAAAAGGAATTGTAAGAGGATTACATTTTCAAAAAGATCCCTATTGTCAAGCAAAGGTTGTTAGATGCCATAGAGGGGCTGTATTAGATGTTGTAGTAGATGTAAGAAAAGATTCTAAAACATATAAACAATGGACAAGCGTAGAACTAACTCCTGAAAATGGGAGAATGTTATATGTTCCAAGAGGTTTTGCTCATGGATTTATCTCTTTAAAAGAAGATACGATATTTGAGTATTATGTAGATAATGAATATATGCCACGTTTAGAAGGAGGAATTCTTTGGAATGATCCTGAGTTAAATATCAATTGGGAACAAATATTTAAAAAATATGAAATAGAAAAACCAATCCTATCTTCTAAAGATGAAGTAAGAGAAACATTAGAAAATAGTATAGTTAATTTTCAAAGAGAACCAAAACGTTATTTAGTCACTGGTGTGAAAGGACAATTAGGATATGATATCGTACGAGAGTTAAATAATAGAGGAGAATATGATATTCTAGCTTTAGATGTTGACCAAATGGATATTACAAATAGAGAACAAGTTCTAGCAATAGTAAAAGAATATAAACCAGATGTTATTTTCCATTGTGCTGCATGGACTGCAGTTGACAAAGCAGAAGATATGGAAGATGTTGTTACCAATGTGAATGTAAACGGTACTAAAAATTTAGTAGATGCATCGTTAGAAGTAGGTGCAAAAATCGTTTATATGTCTACAGATTATGTATTTGATGGAACAAAAGATACTCCTTATTTAGAAAATGATCCTGCCAATCCAAAAAGTGTTTATGGTAAAACTAAATATTTAGGGGAAGAAGAAGTTCGAAGAAATCCAAATCATTTCATTACCAGAATTTCTTGGGTATTTGGAATTAATGGAAATAATTTTATAAAAACGATGTTAAAGCTTTCAGATACAAAAACTGATTTAAATGTAGTAAATGATCAAATAGGAAGTCCAACCTATACAGTAGATTTAGCTAAACTATTAGTAGAAATGGCTGAAACAGATAAATATGGAACTTATCATGTAAATAATGAAGGATACTGTTCTTGGGCAGAATTTGCCCAATATATTATGGAAAGCAACGGAAGAACTACTAAAATCCATCCTGTTACTACGGAAGAATATTTAGAACTAACTAAAACTAAGCAAGCATATAGACCTAGAAATTCAAGATTAGATAAAAGTAAATTAGTAGAAAATGGCTTTGCAATGTTACCTTCTTGGCAATCAGCTACCGATCGATATTGTGAAGAGTTAAAGAAAGCTAAAATATTAAAGAAGGAAGATTAGAATATGAAATTTTTAATAACAGGAGGAGCTGGATTTATTGGTAGTAATTATTTGCATTATGTAGTCGATAAATATCCAGAAGATATTTTTGTATGTTTAGATGCATTAACATATGCAGGAAATTATAATAATATTAAATCCTTAGAAGAAAAGAACAATTTTAAATTTGTTCATGGAAATATTACAGATAGAGAACTTATTGATGATTTATTTTCAAAAGAACATTTTGATGTTGTTATTAATTTTGCAGCAGAAAGTCACGTAGATAATTCTATCAAAAATCCCGGTATATTTTTAACTACAAATATTATTGGTACACAAGTGTTAATGGATGCATCTTTAAAATATAAAGTAAAAAGATATCATCAAGTATCTACAGATGAAGTATATGGTGATTTACCTTTAGATAGACCGGATTTATTATTTACAGAAAAAACTCCTCTTCATACTTCAAGTCCATATTCAGCAAGTAAAGCTAGTGCAGATTTACTTGTTGGTGCATATTATAGGACCTTTGGACTTCCAGCAACAATTTCTAGATGTTCTAATAACTATGGACCATATCAATTTCCAGAGAAACTGATTCCAGTAATTATCACGAAAGCATTAAAAAATGAAAAAATACCTGTATATGGAACTGGTGAAAATGTAAGAGATTGGATTCATGTTCATGATCATAATATAGGTGTAGATATGATTGTAAGAAACGGTAAAATTGGAGAAGTTTATAATTTAGGCGGACATTCTGAAAAGACTAATTTAACAATCGTGAAAACAATTTTAAAACAATTAGGAAAACCAGAGGATTTAATTACTTTTGTAAATGATAGAAAAGGTCATGATTTAAGATATGCAATTGATTCTTCCAAAATAGAAAAAGAACTTGGATGGAATAGAACTTATCAGTTTGAAAAAGGTATCCAAGAAACAGTCAATTGGTATTTGGATAATCAAGAATGGATAAATAATATTGTATCTGGTGAATATCAAAATTCTTATCAAGAAAGCAGAGAACAAAATACAACAACAAATAGAAAATAAAATATCATTTACTGTGAGAATACTTAAAGATTTAGGTAATACTTGTTATAACTAAAAAATTCATAAATTTTTAGTCATTTGTAAAATTTTATAAATAATATTAGTAGCAGATAATATTAGGAGGAAAATTTATGCAAATGCAAATAGTTGAAAAACAATTTATATCATTAGCAAAAGATACTGTATTTAAATATTTATTTAAAAGTAAATATTTTAGAAAATGGTTCGAAGAGATAATATTAGATCAAACAGGAATTAATCTACTAGGATATGAATTAATTGATGGAGAACATAATACAGGATCAAAAAATAAAGATTATCGCTTAGATTTACTATTAGAAAAAGGAAAAGAACTAGTAGTGATTGAAATGAATACTAGTAATTCTCCAAGTAACCTATTTAAAAACTATAGTTATTTATTTCGTATTGCTGGAAATCGTTATGATAAACAAGAAAAAACATATGAAAGTAAAATTACAAGATTAATTATAATTAATAGTTATCGATCCATAGAAGCCCCAGGAATTCCTATTTTATACTTTGCTTTACAGGATAAAGAGAATAGTATAAAAAGGGATATGATAGAATCTTATGAAATATATCTACCAAAAAAAGGAAAAAGAGAGTATAATAAAATTGAAAAAAGATTATTATTATTTGAAGCAAAAAGTTTTGAAGAAATGAGAAAAATAACACAGGATAGTTTTGACCTAGAGATTATAGAAGAATTGGAGAGGTTAAGTATGGATGATTATTTTAGATATATGTATAATGAAAAAGAAGTAAATGAAAGATTAATGAATTCCAGGTATCAAGAAGGAATAGATATTGGAAAAGATATTGGAGAGAAAAATGGTTCTCAATTAGAAAAAGAGAAAATAGCTAAGAAATTATTAGATAGGAAAATGAATCTTCAAGAAATCTCTCAAGTAACAGGATTATCTATAGAAAAAATTACTACAATGAAACAAGAATTAGGAAAAAATTAAAGACTAATGACTAATGATAAATAATCACATAGAAAACTAAAAAATTTTAGTTTCTTTTTTATATAAAAATAAAATTATATATTGATAAACAGTATTTTAATTTTTCTATAACTAAAATTAGACTTTTTATGACTTTGTGATATAATGAAAACGGTGATAGCTATGGAATTTTCAGGGGATTATATTTTTAATTTTATTAATAATAAAGTATCTAATGGAGGATATATTGTATTATTTATCTTTATGTTATATTTTTTAATCCATAATATGGAAAATGTTAATATTGATAAGAAAGTAGGTATCTTAAATATTATTGTGTTTTTACTATGTTTCTTTAATATTTTAGATACATCTTTTGTGTTATTAATTTATTTGATATCAATATTTATTTATTTTTTCATATTAAATCCATTAACTTTTAAAGATACCTATTTAAAACATCCACTGATGTTTATATTAGATTATTTATATAAATTATTTATTGATTATGGTTTTTTATATTTATTTATATCATTAATATTAAGTGCTGATTTTCTTAGAAAATATTTTCCTAATTCTTCTTGTTATTTATGGATAACTTTAATAATAGGAGGATATTTTGTATGTCGGTCCGTAATTGAATGTATTGATGATAAAACTTTCGCTGCTAAAAGTTTAGATGATATTTTAAAAGAAATATGTAAAATGAGTGATTATCATAAATTTAAATATAATGGGCATTTTATGTTCCTTTCCTCTATGTTAATAACGAAAGAAGATAGATCCTTTTTTGCTAGAAGTCATAGTTATAATTGGTTTTGTACAGAGTTTATTTGGTACCGTATTCGAAGATTTTTTTCATATGGTAAAACTTTTCCTATTTACTACAAAAAGTATATAGGTAAAATAGCATATGTATTAATCACTTTATTTCATGCTTTGCAATGCTTTTTGAAAATGATATGGAAGTTAATAAAGACTATAATTGATTTTATTTGTTATCTATATAAATCAATCTTCATTAGAAAAAAGAAACCATTAGTTCTTAGACATTTATTTTCTAGAGGTTATTCTACAATTGAAATGCAAGTTATTAGAACCATTGCCCTTAGTGAACCACAGAAAAAGCATTATATAAAAAGAAAGGTTTATGAGTTAGTATATTCCTATATTTTCTTTAATTGCTTGAAAGATTATTATAATTGTACTGATAATTTAAAATTTAAATATTATATTATTAATATTTATTTAAATATTGCTCCAGTTAGAATTAATAAATTCTATTATGATAATATATATAAATTATATAAAAAACCTTTAAAAGAAATCACAAAAGAAGAATTCTATATATATTGTTATGGTTTATCATTTAACCCTATAAGCGAATATATTTTATACGATAATATGGTAAATGATTGTGATTTAGATAAAACTAAATTATTGTCACTAATTAATAAATTTTAACATAATAAAAGTGGACATTATCTTTGGATATGTCTATTTTTATTTTATCACTTCAAAAAATTTTTAGTTTTTTATATAAAAAGTTAGTCATTTTAAAAAAAGAACAGATATTACTAGTAAGGGAAATAAAAAATATTTCCCTTAGATGGGAGTAGACTTATGATCACAGAAAAAATAAAAGAAACAAAAGAAAAAAATAATAGAAAGGAATTACGATTTATCTCTTTATGTAGTGATACTACTTTTAAGTATCTGTATAAGAACCCTGATACTAG
>CANQKN010000043.1 GCA_947624515.1 uncultured Bacilli bacterium | reverse complement strand
CTCTTCTAAAAACGGCATTAAATCTAGTAAAGAAAAAAATCCGTAAAAAAACGGACTTTAGTCTAAAAATTTACGATTTTTTATAATAAGACTATTTTTTCTTTTTACAGATTGACATTGATAGAATAATAAAATCTATGTGATAAACATATAATTATGATATAATGAGTATGGATGTGAAACTTATGAAAATAATTGTGAGTGCTGGAGGTACAGGCGGACATATTTATCCTGCTTTAGCTATTATCAATAAAATAAAAGAAAAAGAACCAAATAGTGAAATTTTATATATTGGTACAAAAGATAGAATGGAAGCTACCATTATTCCAGAACGCAAAATTCCTTATTTTGGAATACAAATGCAAGGATTAAACCGAAAAAATCCTTTCAAAAATATAAAAGTAATCAAGAATTATTTAGAAAATATAAAAATTTTAAAACAAAAAATAGCTTCTTTTCATCCTGATATTGTGATAGGGGTAGGGGGATATGTTACAACACCTGTTATTTATAGTGCTAAAAAACTAGGTTACAAGACCTTTATTCACGAACAGAATTCCATTCCTGGTCTTTCCAATAAGTTTTTAGCACATTATGTTGATAAAGTAGGAGTAAGTTTACCAGATTCTCTTTCCTATTTTCCAAAAGAAAAAGTAGAACTAACAGGAAATCCTAGAAGTGAAGAAGTTTATTACACCAAAGAAGTTATGAAGAAAGAATTTCATCTTTCATTAACAGAAACGAAAAAATTAGTATTAATCGTCATGGGATCATTAGGTTCTACCACAATGAATCAAAAATTAAAAGAAACCTTACCTTTATTTGCCCAAAAAGATTATGAAGTAATCTTTGTAACAGGAAAAGGGTATTACGAAGAATATCAAAAAGTAAAATGTCCAACCAATGTAAAAATGGTTGCTTATCTAGATAATATGGCTCAAGTATTAAAAAAAACAGATTTAATCGTTTCTCGTGCTGGTGCTAGTAGTATTGCAGAAATTACAGCTTTAGGAATTCCAAGTATCTTAATTCCAAGTCCTTATGTAACTCACAATCATCAATTAAAAAATGCAAAAAGTCTTGAAGAAAGAAATGCAACTGTTATAATAGAAGAGAAAGATTATAATGAAAATTTATTAGTATCCACCATTGATCATATTTTGAATGACCATCAATTATATGAATCATTAAGTAAAAATGCTAGTAAATTAGGAAAAAAAGATAGTGCTAGTAAAATATATCAACTACTAAGAAAACTAATAGATGGTGATAAAAAATGACAGATTTAATAAAAGAACTTAAAAAAATGGATTTAGGAAAGATTTTAACCAATGTTTCTTTAAAAGAATATACTACCTATAAAGTAGGCGGAACTGCACAAATGATGATATTTCCTAAAGATATTGATAGTTTAGTTACTTTAATCAAAAAATTAAAAACTCTTCATGTAAAATATATGGTATTGGGAAATGGTTCCAATGTATTATTTAGTGATTCTGTTTACGAAGGGGTTTTAATTAAGTTAGATGAGTTCAATAAAATAGAATTTCAAGATAACAAAGTGATTTGTGGAGCGGGTGCATCTTTAATGAAAGTTGCGATTCAGTCTACTAGAAAGGGTTTAACAGGTTTAGAATTTGCAACAGGGATTCCTGGTAGTATTGGTGGAGCTGTTTATATGAATGCTGGTGCCTACAAGAGTGATATGGGATATGTAGTTACCAAAGTAAAAGTATTAACTCCTAAAATGACCGTGATTACAATGGTAAATAGAGAACTTGATTTTCATTATCGAACTTCCTTTTTGAAAAAAAATAAAGATTATATTTGTTTAGAAGCAACCATTCAATTAAAAAAAGGGAAAAAAGAAGAAATCGAACAATTAGTAAATGATCGTAAGAAAAGAAGATTAGAAACTCAACCTTTAGATTATCCTTCTGCTGGTAGTGTTTTTCGTAATCCTAAAGATATGTTTGCTGGTAAATTAATCGAAGATTTAGGATATAAAGGATTAATAAAAGGTGGAGCCAAAATTAGTGAAAAACATGCTAATTTTATTATTAATTTTAATCATGCTAAAGCAAAAGATATTAAAGAATTAATTGATTTTATAAAGCAAGTGGTAAAGGAAAATTATGATATCGATTTAGTAGTTGAACAAGAATTTATAAATTGGGAGTAGTTTATGAAAAAGAAACGACTAAAAATTAAAATTTTACCGATTTTTATAATCATGATCATTCTTTTGATTCTTCTTCTTATTTTATATTTTTTATCATTAATTCCAATTAAAAATATCTATATTAGTGGTAATGATTATTTAACAGATCAAGAAATTATTGAACTTGCTAATATTGAGAATTATCCTAGTTTTTTTAAAACCACTAAGACCAGTATTCAAAAAAATTTAGAGAGTAATGATTATATAAAAAAAGTAAAAGTAACCAAAAAATTATTAGCAGAAATTCATATAGAAGTAGAAGAAGAAAAATTATTATTTCGTAAAGAAGAAGATCAATTATTAGTATTAGGAAACAAAAAAGAAATCAATGATCAGTATCGTTACTCCGTACCTATTTTATTAAACTATGTACCAGATACTAAATATGATAGTTTTATAAAGGGAATGAATAAAATCAAAGAAGATATTAAATGCCAAATTTCAGAAATCCGGTATTATCCGAATGAACAAGATGAAGATCGTTTTTTACTCTATATGAATGACGGTAATTATGTTTATTTGACTTTAACAAAGTTTTCCCAAATCAATTACTATGAAGAGGTATTAGAAAAAGTAGAAGGTAAAAAAGGAATTCTTTATTTAGATAGTGGTAATCACTTTCAAATTATGGAAGATTCAGCTTAATCATCACAAATACAAAAAAATGTTCGAATATAGAGCATTTTTTCTTTGCTTTGACAGAAAAGTATTGTATAATATTTATAGTTATGGAGGATGAATATGTATAATTATATTTTAGGAACAGTAACTGAAATAGAAAGTACCTATATCGTAGTAGAAACAAGTGGCATGGGATTTCAAATTTATACTCCTAATCCTTATTCTTTTGATTTAGGAACTATTTATAAAGTATATACTTATCAATATATTAGAGAAGAAGAAAACAGTTTATATGGTTTTAAAACCAAAGAAGAAAAAGAAATGTTTTTAAAATTAATTAGTGTAAAAGGATTAGGGCCTAAGATGGCTTTACCAATGATAGCAACCGGTTCTATTTCTGGAATTATGGATGCCATTGAAAGAGAAAATATTTTGTATTTAAAAAAGTTTCCTAAAATAGGAGATAAAGTAGCGAAACAGATTATTTTAGACTTAAAAGGAAAAGTAGCAATTGCAGGGGTAGAAACATCAACAAATAATAATTATGAAGAATTAATAGAAGTATTAAAAGGACTTGGTTATAAAGAAAAAGAAATTAAAACCGTTATTGTCAAAATAAATCAAAATTTATCAATTGAAGAACAAGTAAAAGAATCCTTAAAATTATTATTAAAATAAAAGAATAGTTAGGAGATAACTTATGAATGAAAGAATCATAACAGAAGAAGAAATGGAAGAAGATAAGTTAGTAGAAACAAGTATTCGTCCACTTAGTTTAGCAGAATATATTGGACAGGAAGATGTCAAACAAAATATTAAAGTCTATGTAGAAGCTGCTAAAATGCGTGGAGAATCGCTAGATCATGTTCTACTTTATGGTCCACCTGGTTTAGGAAAAACAACTTTAGCTAACATTATTGCTAATGAAATGGGAGTAAACATCAAAACCGCAAGTGGACCTAGCATTGAAAAATCAGGAGATTTGGCAGCTATTTTATCAACACTCGAACCTAATGATGTTTTATTTATTGATGAAATTCATCGTATGCCATCTTATATTGAAGAAATTTTATATCCAGCAATGGAAGATTTTGTTTTAGATATTATGATTGGCGGAGAAGGAAATAGTCGTAGTATTCGTATTAATTTACCTCGATTTACTTTAGTAGGTGCTACCACTCGAGCAGGAGATTTAACTTCGCCTTTAAGAGATCGTTTTGGAATCATTGCCAAACTACAGTATTATACTGTAGAAGAATTGATTCAAATTGTAAAAAGAACAGCAAAGGTATTAAATATAGAAATACAGGAAGATGCTGCCTTAGAACTAGCAAGTCGAAGTAGAGGAACACCGAGAATTGCCAATCGCTTATTAAAAAGAGTAAGAGACTTTGCCTTAGTAGAAGGAAATGGTCTAATCGATTTGGAAATCACTAAAAAAGCATTAGATCGTCTAAAAATTGATCAAAAAGGATTAGATGATACAGATCACCAATTACTACTAGCCATTATTCAGAAGTTTAATGGTGGCCCGGTAGGAATCGAATCCATTGCTTCCTCAATTGGAGAAGAAGTAACTACCATTGAAGATGTATATGAGCCATACTTATTACAACAAGGTTTCTTAAAACGAACACCACGTGGTAGAGTAGTAACGAATCTTGCTTATGAACACTTACAAATTGAATATCAAAATGATTTATTTGAATAAAAAAAGAAAAGGATAAAAGGGTGTTAAAATGATAGAACGTTTATTAGAAAAAGAAAAAAATACAAATATGGAACAGTTAGTAGCACAAATTAATAAAATTATTGATGAAAAGTTTTCGATTTTAGATGAAAAAGATGATATCGAAAAATGGAATGGAATTCCGAAATTATTACTATTAGAGGAACCAGTACAAAAGAAATTTCTAGAATTTGTTGATTTTATGGATTCTCTATTAGTACCAATTGAAGATAAAGTAATTTATGTAGTATCTTTATCTGGTTTAATGGAATTTGGAGGAGTGAATTTAGAAAAATATGATGTAGGCAGTTTATTTATGATGGCCGATTATTATCAAAATAGTACTATTACAGAAATTAAAAACACAATCATCATAGCAGGTAACTTAGAATTATTAACTGCCATTCGTCTTAAAACTCTAGACTTAGAAGCTAGAAAAAAAATATTACGAAAAATAGTAGAAGGCTTTTTCCAACCAAAACGTAATAAAGTAGATAATAAAGTAATTTCAAAATATATTACGGATTCCATTCAAATGATTCAAATGACAGATTACTATGAATTAATGAAGTAGAAAGTAGGAGATATGATGCAACTAGAAGATTTTGATTATGATTTACCAGAAAAGTTAATTGCACAAGTACCTTTAGAAAAAAGAGATGCATCTAGATTACTTGTTCTAGATAAAAATACAGGAGAAATTACGCATCGAAAATTCCCTGATATTTTAGATTATATGGAAGAAGGAGACACTTTAGTATTAAATGATACGAAAGTACTACCTGCCCGTTTAATAGGAACCAAAGAAAAAACAGGAGCAATGATTGAAGTGCTACTTTTGAAAGATGTTCAAGAAGATACTTGGGAATGTCTTACTAGACCTGCTAAAAGAGTTCATGTAGGAACGATAATTACTTTTGGAAATGGAGAATTAAAAGCAGAGTGTATCGAAGAAAAAGAAGAGGGAATTCGCAAATATCGTTTAATATATGATGGCATTTTATTAGAAATTTTAGAGAAATTAGGTACCATGCCACTTCCTCCCTACATTCATAAGAAATTAACCGATCAATCTCGCTATCAAACAGTCTACGCCAAAAATATTGGTAGTAGTGCTGCACCAACAGCAGGACTTCATTTTACCGAAGAATTATTAAATCAAATCAAGAAAAAGGGTGTGAATGTTACCTATATTACATTACATGTAGGATTAGGTACTTTTCGCCCTGTACAAGAAGAAAATATCCTAGATCATAAAATGCATACAGAATATTATGAAATGAATCAATCAACAGCTGATCTATTAAAGAAGACCAAAAAAGAAGGAAAAAAAATCATAGCTGTAGGCACTACTACAGTAAGAACACTAGAAACTATTATGATGAAATATCATGAATTAAAAGCTTGTCAGGGAAATACAGATATTTTTATCTATCCAGGATATCAGTTTCAAGTAGTAGATTATCTAATTACAAATTTTCATTTGCCCAAATCCACTTTAATAATGTTAGTAAGTGCTTTAGCTGGTCGAGAAAATATTTTAAATGCTTATCGAGAAGCCGTAAAAGAAAAATATCGTTTCTTTTCCTTTGGCGATAGTATGTTAATTAAATTTGATAGAAATGAGTAGATTATATGAAAATAAAATATCATTTATTACAGGAAGAAAAAAATACCAAGGCAAGACTTGGTACGATAGAAACTAATTATGGAATCGTAGAAACTCCGATGTTTATGCCAGTGGGTACCAAAGCAACTGTTAAAATGTTAACCCCAGAAGAATTATATGATATGAATTCAGGAGTCATTTTAGCCAATACTTATCATTTGTGGCTAAGGCCTGGAGAAGATTTAATTCAAAAAGCAGGAGGACTTCATCAATTCATGAATTATCATGGTCCTATTTTAACAGATAGTGGTGGCTTTCAAGTTTTCTCATTAGCAAAGCCCAAAGATATTACAGAAGAGGGGGTTCATTTTAAAAGTCATATTGATGGCTCTCAATTATTTTTAACCCCTGAAAAATCAATTGAAATTCAAAATAAATTAGATAGCGATATTGCCATGAGTTTTGAT
Source organism: uncultured Bacilli bacterium (assembly GCA_947624515.1). Taxonomy (GTDB): domain Bacteria; phylum Bacillota_I; class Bacilli_A; order RF39; family UBA660; genus Alloscybalousia. Next base: position 16 of record CANQKN010000043.1, on the reverse strand, counting down.
GAGTGTCCACCTGCTA
>CANQKN010000042.1 GCA_947624515.1 uncultured Bacilli bacterium | reverse complement strand
TTGAATCCCTTGAATTCCCTGTGGACCTGTAGGACCTCCTGCAGTACCTTGTGGACCGGTCGGACCAATTGGACCTGTAGGACCAGGTATAAACTGATAACAATTGCATAAATTTTCATTAGGATAGTAATGGTTTGTACAGTTTCCTTGATTAGATGTTTTTTTTATAGTATCATCCTTATATAAAAAGTCAGTATATTATATGAAATAGTGATATGATTGCTACTAATTGCTAGTGTAGGATGATGAAAATTATATTGATACAAAAATAGGGTATCTTTTTTAAAATAATTATGTTATAATCGATATAGAATAGAGTGAGAGGGAAGTAAAATGAAAATAAAAAACAAAATTTTAGTAATTTTAACTAGTATCTTATTGTTTATGGTTCCATGCTTTGTATGGGCAATCGAAGAACCAGAGCCTAGTCCATCAGTATCACCAGATCCATCAGAAACATCAAGTCCACCATCACAATCTCCTGAGCCTGAAATTTCTTCTTCCATTACTTTAAATCAAACAGAAGTAAATTTAAATGCAGGGGAATCTATTACATTAGTAGCAAAAGTAGAACCTGAGGATAGTAATGTTATCTGGTCTAGTAATGATGAATTTATTGCTACAGTAGATAGTAATGGAAAGGTGACTGCAGGAAATAAGGCAGGAACAGCAACTATTACAGCAACCATCGAGGTTGAAGGAACCAAAAAAACTGCTACTTGTACAGTAAAGGTAACTCGTAGTATTGGAAAAGATGCAACTTTAAAAAGTTTAAAAATCAAAAACGGAACTTTAAACGAAAATTTTGATCCTAATGTTTTTGAATATACTGTTAATATTAATACTAATATTTCAGAAATCGTTATTGATTATGAACGCTCTGATCAAAATGCAACAGCATTTGTAACGAATAATTCTAACTTAAAAAATGGTTCTATTGTAGAACTTAAAGTTGTTGCAGAAGATAAGGAAACAAATCATATTTATAAATTAAAAATCGTTAAGGATGAAGTGAAAGCAACTAGTCTTAATTTAAAATCATTGGAAATTAATGGATATGCTTTAAATGAAACTTTTAAAGCAAATACTACAAAATATACTGCTAATATTCCTTATGAAATTGATACCATAACTGTCGAAGCTAGTCCTGAAGATTCCGATGCTAAAGTAACGATTAGCGGTACTTCAAAACTTAAAGTAGGTAATAATACTGTTAGTATTGTTGTAAAAGATAGTAAAGGCAATTCCAAAACTTATCAAATAGAAGTTACCCGTGAAGAAGAAGCTAGTGTAACTGAGAAACCAACTTCTATTATTACTTCAAGTGATGCCAATGCTTCAGGTGTTATGGCTAATAATAATCATTCAAATTCTGATAAAAATCAATCTGATAGTTTTCTTAAATATCTTATTGTAAGTCTAGCTTGTCTTATTTTATTTATCATTGGTGGAATTGGAATTTATTTCTATATGAAAACATCTCCAAAAAGATTACGCAAAGAATTATCAAAATATTCTAATGATAATAGTGAAGAAAGTTTTGAGGATGATGAAAATGAAATTGAATCTCCAATTATAGAAACTAGTTCTTTCCCACATGAATTACCAAAGGAACAACCAGATTATAATTTAGAAAAAACAAAAGAACTTAAAAAAGAAGAACTTTTAGAAATGTTATTTAATGATGAAGAAGATGTATAATTACATCTTTTTATATCTAGGAGGAGTACCATATTATGTTTTTAAAACCAAAAGAACCTAATTTAATAAATGAAGAAAAAATCGTTGATAATTTACGCGCTTTAAGTATTGATATGATTCATGAAGCTAATAGCGGACATCCAGGAATTGCTTTAGGAAGTGCACCTATTTTTTATACATTGTATGGAAAACACTTAAAAATTAATCCTGAAGATCCTAACTGGGTTAATAGAGATCGTTTTATTTTATCGGCTGGTCATGCTTCTAGTATTTTATATGCAACTTTATATATGGCTGGTTATTCTTTATCTTTAGAAGATTTAAAAAAATTTCGTACACTTCATTCAAAAACTCCAGGACATCCTGAATATTTGGTAACACCAGGAGTTGACATGTCTACAGGCCCTTTAGGACAGGGATTTGCTAGTAGTGTTGGAATTGCGATAGGTGAAACTTATTTAAGAGAATATTATCAAAAACAGGGGCATTCCATTATTGATTATTATACTTATGTTTTATGTAGTGATGGTGATCTCATGGAAGGTATTACTTATGAAGCTGCCTCTTTAGCTGGTCATTTGAAACTAAATAAATTAATAGTGTTATATGATTCTAATAAAGTTTGTCTAGATGGAAATACCAATGCTACTTTTACTGTTGATGTTTCTCAATATTTTTCCTCTTTAAATTGGAATGTAATCACTGTAGATGGGGATGACTTACAAGCTTTGGATAATGCGATTACTAAAGCTAAACAATCCTCTTTACCTAATTTAATTATTGTTAATACTACTATTGGAAAGTATTCAAAATGGGAGGGAACTAACCAAGTTCATGGTACTCCTTTAACTGATGATGATATCAGCAATATTAAAGAAAAATTAGGAATTCGTGATATTAGTTTTACGGTTAGTAATGAAGCAAAAGAAGAAATGCAATCATCTATTCAAAATCGTTGTCAGGATCTCTATCATAAATGGCAACAAAGCTTTGAAAAATTACCAGAGGAAATTCAAAAAGAATTAGAAAAAATAAAAAATGGTAATTTATCTTTACCTAAGTTAAATATTAATTATGATGTAGTAGAAACAGAAACTGAAAATTTAAGAGAATCTTCTTCTAAAGTGTTAAATGCTATTGCTGATATGAATGATTTATTTTTAGGAGGAAGTGCTGACTTAAGTAAATCTACTATGACTTATTTATGGAATCATGCTAATTATTCAAAAGATCATTTATTGGGTCGCAATATCTGTTATGGAGTTAGGGAACATGCTATGGGAGCAATTATGAACGGAATTAGCTTGGCAGGTATTCGCAATTTTGGGTCTACTTATTTAGCTTTTTCTGACTATTTAAAACCTTCGTTAAGACTTGCTTGTCAAATGGATTTACCAAATATTTATATTTTTTCTCACGATTCTATTAGTGTTGGAAAAGATGGACCTACTCATCAGCCAGTTGAACAGTTGGTATCTTTGCGTGCTACTCCTAATTTAGAAGTATTTCGTCCTGCTGATTCTAATGAAATGATTGGAGTTTATAAATATATTGCTTCTAAAAAGAAGGGACCAAGTGCTATTATTTTAGGTAGAAATGATACGAAAGTAAAATCTAATACTAGTATTGTTGAAGTTGAAAAAGGTGCTTATATTGTTAAGAAGGAAGAAAAAAATATTAGTGCTGTGATTGTTTCTAATGGCGAAGATTTAGATATTGCTTTAGATGTTGCTGATAGTTTACAACAAAAAGGTTTTGATATTAGAGTTGTTAGTATGCCTTCTATTGAATTATTTAAAAAACAAAAGCAAAGTTATCGTGATGAAATTTTACCATTTGGTGTTAAAATATTTGTGATTGAAGCTTCTTCTTCTTATTCTTGGTATGAATTTGTTTATAATGAAAAATATTTAATTACCGTAGATCAATTTGGCTATAGTGCTGCTAAAGAAGATGTTTTAAACGAATTTTCCTTCACAAAAGAAAAAATTACTGAAAAAATAGAAAATTTATTACATTAAACAAAAACCGACAAAAAGAATGCCGGTTTTTTATTATGATCATATTGGTGATGATATGAGAACATTCTATATTTTTTGTATGAAAAGGGAATTTGTAAATTTATATAGAGAAAATTCTAACAGTCTTTTTTGTATTTTAAAACATTTATATTATATGAGAAAACAAGAATTAGAATATGGTTATCAATTATTTCATCAATTAGTGGAAAAAATTGATAAAACAAAATTGGATCGGGAAATATATATTAAATATCATAATGAAATGGTATATTCTAAAAATGAAAGAGAACATATTATTAATAATTTATACAAAGATGAAATTAGTATTCTTACTATTAAAAAGACTTATATTTTCATTCAGACTAATAAAAATTACTCTTCTTTTTTTAATATTATTGGAAATTTGGGTGATGAATATTTTGTATGTGACTTTCTAAATCAAGATTATTTTTGGATAAATGATATTAAAATACTTGTTTAATTCATAAACTTTTAGTAAAATGAACTTTAAGGAGATGAAAAGTATGGAAATGTTTTTAGATATTTTAAAAGTACTTGGAATTTTGTTAGTTGGAGCAGTTATTGGTTTTTTTCTTGCTCGTAAATATATGATGAAATATTTAAAGAAAAATCCTCCAATCAATGAAGAAATGATTAAAGCATTGATGATGCAAATGGGAAGAACACCAAGTAAAAAGCAAGTAAATCAAATGATGAAATCTATGGAAAAATATATGTAATAGTTAAAAAAATTTTAGTTTAAGGAGATTTTTGATGAATTATACAAATTTAAAGGTTTATTCCACTTCTTTATATGGATGGCAATTATCAAAAAGGAATTGGTCTACTATGCAATTGGTTCCCTATAATTATGATAATATTTCTACTCTTACAAATTATAATGAGCCTGTTTTCTTAACTCCTACTGTACTATGTAATCATGTTTTTCTTTTTGATATTATGGGAGGATATAAGGAGGCTTTTACCGGTACTGTAATACCCTCAATATCTAGTATAAACGATGATGGAATAAAAAGTATCGATCAAGTTGCTTCTACAATGCCTTATTTTATCAAATTTAATGAATTGCATAGAGAAATTGATACTACTAATATGATTCAATATTTAAAATCTAGGGATTCTTTAATTAATTTGAAGAAAATTATTAAAAATCAAGTTGCTTATTATGATAAAATTATGGATTATTATCAAGAAAGACAAGAATATATGAGTCGTTGTGAGAACCAGATCGCTGAGTTAGCTTATTCTGTTAAAGGAAAATGGAAATAGAAATAGAAATAGAAAAGACGATTAAGTCTTTTTCTTTTTGGGAAAAGTGATATAATATTTTTAGAATAGAAAAGAGGTTTCAAAATGGAATTAACTAGAAATATCAATCCTAATATATTTAGAGAATATGATGTTAGAGGAATATATCCCACAGATATTAATGAAGATGTTAGTTATACTTTTGGAAAGGCTTATGGTACATATATTAAAAAATTTCAACAACAGGTATGTATTGTAGGACATGATAACCGTTTATCTAGTGATAGTTTAGTTGATGCTTTAATCAAAGGAATTTTATCGTCAGGAATTCATGTTGTTGATCTTGGATTGGTTACAACGCCGATGTATTATTATGCGTGTATATTAAAAAATGTCCCTGCTGGGGTGATGGTTACAGCAAGTCATAATCCTAAAGATGATAATGGTTTTAAATTTTCGTTTGATGAAAGAGGAAATGCAAAGGGAGAAATGATTCAAGAGTTTTTTCAATTTTTATTAGAGGGAAATTATGATGAAGGATCGGGTACTCTATCTCATTACGATGTGAAAGAAGAATACTATAAATTGTTGTTATCATCTATTCAGATTAATCCTAATCGTAAACTAAAGGTGGTAATTGATTGTGGAAATGGAACAACTGCTTTATTTGCTCCTGAAATTTATAATTTAATTAATGAAGATTTGGTGGTTTTATATGGAAAAAGTGATGCTCATTTTCCGAATCATCATCCAGATCCATCAGTAGAAGAAAATTTAGAAGTTTTAAAAAAGACAGTTTTAGAATTAAAAGCTGATGTTGGAATTGCCTTTGACGGCGATGGTGATCGCGTAGGAATTATTGATGAAAAGGGACATTTTATTTCTGCTGATCAATTTATGATTATTGTAAGTCGTGCTTTAATTCCAATTCAGGAAAACAAAAGAATTTTATATGATGTTAAATGTAGTAAAGCACTAACGGATGAAATTGAAAAATTAGGTGGAGTTCCTATTATTTGTCGAACCGGAAATTCTTATACTAAAAAAGCAACGAAAGAAAATAATTGTATTTTTGGTGGAGAATTTAGTGGTCATGTTTACTTTAGAGATAAATTTCCAGGATTTGATTCAGGAATGTATGCAGGACTTCGAATGATTGAAATATTGAGTAACACTGATAAAACAGTTAGTGAATTATTAGCTGGAATTAATCATTATTATTCGACACCAGAAATTAAAATACCTTCTACCGATACTAAGAAAAAATTAGTAGTGGAAAAGATCAAAGAAGTTTGTAGAGAACAAGGTTTTCATATTATTGATATTGATGGTGTTAGAGTAGAACTAGACGATGGTTGGGCTTTAGTTCGTTATAGTAATACTGGTCCTAACATTACTGCTCGTTTTGAAGGTAAAACAGAAGAAATGATGAATAAACTAAAAAATACTTTTATGGTTTTGATTGATAAATATAATCAATAAAGTGATTGGACTGTCAACTAAATGTCCAATTTCTTTTTTTTCTTTTGGATATCTGCTATAATAATAGAGGAGAGTGAAGACAATGGCAGTCAAATATGATGAGAGTTCAATTAAAATATTAGAGGGTTTAGAAGCAGTTCGAAAAAGACCAGGTATGTATATTGGATCTACCGATAAAAGAGGTCTTCACCATTTAGTATGGGAAATTGTAGATAATGCCATTGATGAAGCTATTAATGGATTTGGAGATTATATTAAAGTTACTATTCACAAGGATAAGAGTGTTAGTATTGAGGATCATGGTCGTGGGGTACCAACAGGAATGCATGCATCCGGTAGATCAAC
>CANQKN010000041.1 GCA_947624515.1 uncultured Bacilli bacterium | reverse complement strand
AGAATGTAAAAAAATACAAATTAATTATATAACTTGTATTTTCTCTTAAATTTTTCCAACATTTACTTTACTTCACCATTTACTTTTTTTTGATAGCCATTTTATTTCTAATAGCATTAGAAAAAGAAAATCCCTAGAGAATTTTCTTTTTTGATTGCAATAATTCAATTTTATTATTACTTTATTTCAATTGATTTTTTATTTGGTAATTTTTCTTGTTTAGGGATTACTAGTTCTAGGATACCATCTTTAAATTGAGCTTGGACTTGATCAGAATCTACTTCACCTACATAGAACTTTCTAGTAGTCTTACCATAAAATCTTTCACGTTTAATGTAGTTTTTATCTTCATCTTTTTCTTCTTTTTCATTCTTTTTTTCAGCAGTAATGGTAACATATCCATCTTCGCATTCTACTTGGATATCTTCTTTTTTAAATCCAGGAATATCAGCTTCAATATGATAAGCACCACCCTTTTCGTAAATATCACACTTCATCGTATCAAAACTACTATCACTATCCATAAAATTATCAAATATACTATCTAAATAATATCTTCTGCTTGGTAACATATTCATTCCTCCCTTGTTACAATTATAGTTATATCACTATTATTAGCACTTGTCAATAGTGAGTGCTAATTTTTATAAAAATTTTTTTAGACCTGTAATACTATCTTCTTGAAACTGCAAAAACTTCTTAGCAAATTTTAAAGTTTCCTTACTAACATCCTTTTCATAATTGCCAATTTTCTTTTCCATCTCTAAACTTCCCATCGCAATACCCTGAATCAGCATCTCTGCAATACTAGAATCACTATTATCACTTTTTACTTCTTTTTTAATGCCCATACTAGCACCCATCTTAGCCATCATACCATTTTCTTTTAACTCTTGATCATGCTCCAGTAGATAACTTTTTGATTCTTCATAGTAGGATTCATACTGTTTTAGAATATCTTCTACTACACTTTTAATCTTATTATCTTTCTGTTTTAATTCTTCTAATAGTTTCGATATCGTATAATGGCCCATTTCAGAATCTTGATAAATATGCTTATATAACTCAATATCTTCCATTTTTTCCTCCCAATTCTATTATGGGAGATCATAAATTTTTCTATACAAAAAACACTAAAATATTTTAGTGTTTTCAATACTATTTTTTAGGTACAATTACTTCTATTCCACCCATATATGGTTGTAAAGCCTTTGGTATTTTGATACTTCCATCTTCTTGATAATTATTTTCTAAAAAGGCAATTAAACCACGAGGAGTAGCCAGTACTGTATTATTTAAAGTATGAACTAAATAAGTACCATTCTCTCCTTTTGTACGGATTCCTAATCTTCTAGCTTGGGCATCTCCTAAAGTCGAACAACTTCCTACTTCAAAGTATTTTTGTTGTCTTGGACTCCATGCTTCTACATCACAAGATTTTACCTTTAAATCTGCTAAATCACCACTACAGCATTCTAGTGTTCTAACGGGAATATCTAGGCTTCTAAAGAATTCTACTGTAAATTGCCACATTTTATTGTACCATTGCATAGACTCTTCTGGTTTACATAAGACTACCATTTCTTGTTTTTCAAATTGATGAACACGATAAATTCCTCTTTCTTCAATTCCATGAGATCCTACTTCTTTTCGAAAACATGGTGAATAACTAGTTAAGGTAATAGGAAGAGTCTTTTCCTCTACGATTTGTCCTTTAAATTTACCAATCATAGAATGTTCACTTGTTCCAATTAAGAATAAATCTTCTCCTTCGATTTTATACATCATAGCATCCATTTCTTCAAAGCTCATGACGCCATTTACAACATCACTTCGAATCATAAATGGTGGAATGCAATAAGTAAAACCTTTATTAATCATAAAGTCTCTAGCATAGCTAAGCATCGCAGAATGGATTCTAGCTGCATCTCCCATCAAGTAGTAAAAACCATTTCCACTCGTTCTACCTGCACTTTCTTTATCAAGTCCACTAATACTTGCTAAAATATCTGCATGATAAGGTACTTCAAAATTTGGTACCACTGGTTCTCCAAATTTTTCAATTTCTACATTTTCACTATCATCTTTTCCAATGGGAACAGAGTCATCAATGATATTAGGAATAATCATCATTTTTGCTTTTAAGATAGCTTTTGTTTCTTCTTCTTCCTTTTCTAAGGTAGCAAGTCTTTCATTGATTTCTCCTACCCGTTTTTTCATTTCTTCAGCTTGTTCTTGATTTCCTTCACGCATAAAAGTACCAATCATACTAGATGTATTATTTTTTTCACTACGTAAATTATCTCCTTCTAACTGTAAACTACGAGCCTTTTCATCTAAAGCAATTACCTCATCTACTAGTGGTAATTTTACTTCTTGAAATTTCTTTTTTATATTTTCTTTTACTTTTTCTGGATTTTCTCTTACATATTTAATATCTAACATAATTTTTGATTCCTTTCTTCGTTTACTTTTCTTAGTTTTACTAACTGTTTTTCATATTTTTTTTGAAACCATTCTTGTTTTTCTATAGGAAGCTTTGATAATCTTTCTGGATTATAATTATCACTCATATCTGCTTCTTTCAATAACGAAGCTTCTTTTTTTCTACTACGAATTACATCATTAATTTCTTGGTCATATAAATCTAATTTTTCTAATTTTGTCATATGGGAAGTATCTCGTTTTTCTTTGGTAACCGTAAACATAATTTCCAAAACATCATAATTAAAATCTAATTCCAATAGATCTTTACAAGTAATTTCCGTATCTTCTACGGTATCATGTAATAATCCTGCTATTTGAACATTTCCCACTAATCGATCCGATACTCTTTTTAAATGTCCTATATAGGGTTCTCCTGCTTTATCTTGTTTCCTTTGAAATAATCTTCTAACGATAACACTTGCTTTTAAATATTCATCTTTACACTCTTTTAATTGCCATAAATCATCATAAGTAAAATAGTTTAATAAATGGTTTTCTTTTGAAATCGTAGAATGATCATCATATTTTAAAAGATCAAATAACTCTCCCTTTAAAGCAATCGAACCCATACCTTCTATTTCATCAGATAACATTCCTTCAGGAATATCATGATATAGATAGATAGGATGATTTAATAAATAAGAATCGTACATTTCTAAAAAGGTAGCACCACCAATATAATTAGGATAACACTTTTCCTCTTGCACTTTGTCCATATTCAGTACTAATATAGCATCACTTTCTTTAGACTTTTTTATACTTTCTAAAAAAGATTTTTTAAAAAATTCTACATGTTCTAATGTTGACTGTTCCTTTTTGATTCTTTCTTCTATGAATGGATCCTCGATACAATTAGGTAGTATTACTTCATATCCTAACTGTTCCAATCGATTTTGAACTCTTTCTATATAAGGATAATTCCATTTGCTACAAGCAATAAAAATTTTTTTCATATTCCCTCCTGAAACAAAAAAAGAATGGTACTACCAAGGAGTGCAAAGCACGGTACCATCCTTTTATTTTCTTAATTTATGATAACGGTTCTACCGGACCCTATTAAGGTCTCTATTAAGAAAGTAGATTAAATAGTTATCTATCTTAGTTTTCACCAACCACTAAGTCTCTACCATAGAAATTCTATTATTGGTTTTCTTATATGATTTAACACTTTTATTATATGAAATATTTTATTCTTTATCAAGTGTTTTTCCATATCTTTGATTAAATTTTTCAATTTGACTTAATCTTTTTACTTTTACTTTTTCCAAATTCATTTCTTCTTTTGGCGTAATATCAATATAGGGAAAATTAGCTTTATTATTATTAGGATACATCGTAATAATATCATTAGAATCTTGTAAAGTAATCACACGAATGTAATCAACAGATTTTCCATTATTGGTACCACATTTGTCATATTTAAAAACATATTGATTATGAAAGATACCAGAATATAACCGTGGATAATTATCTAATGGTAAAATATTTCTAAAATGAAAATAACACTCTTCTACCGGAAAATGGTCACAAAAAACACAACTTTCTGTTTTATCAACATGTTTTGAAATATGATCTAAAGCTTTCTGTTCGTCATAATGTAAAATTTGCTCCATAGTATATGTATAGCCTGGAATAGGAATATCAAAAGATACATTTAACTTTTTTTCTAAATATAGGATAATAAAATAAAAATCAATTCGAAATTCTTTAAGTCTAGAAATGTTTTCTTTAGCAAACAAATAACATTCATCCCATTTTCCCTGACAAGCTAATAATTTCAGTTTATTATAAATATATTGATTAACACTAATATCATTGGTCTTTTTATTAAATGTTACATGATTTAATAATTCCTCTGCTTCTTTAATATTTCCTAATCGTATTAAAAGACTACATAAACCAGTAAAAGCTTGAACATCATAAGGATATTTTTCCACATAATGATAACCTTCTTCAATTGCTTGTTGATATTTAAAATCACTAATCAATGATAAAATATGTCGAAATTCTGTTTTATTATAATATTTAAAATCCCTATCTTTTTCCATATAATTACTTCCTTGAATTTATATTTTATACAAATTTTATATATTTATCAAGAAAAAAATACATTTAGGCACTAAAAAAAGCTATGAAATAGCTTCTACAATTAACTTAATAGCTGTTCGTTCTTCACCATCGATCATAATATCGGTAAAGGCTGGAATACAAACTAAATTTTTCCCGCTCGGTGCCACAAATCCTCTAGCAATTGCGATTGCTTTAATAGCTTGATTTAATGCTCCTGCTCCCACTGCTTGTATTTCTACAGTTCCTTTTTCACGAAATACATTAGCTAATGCTCCTGCTACACTATTAGGATTAGATTTTGATGAAACTTTAAGCGTTTCCATATTCATTTTACCATTCCTTTCTACAGTATAGCATATGTAAATAGAAAAAGAAAAAGACCAAAAGGTCTTAGATATCTTATAATTCTTCCACTACTGGTTGTTCAACAGCTGGCTCTACTGGAGTTACTACCGGTTGTTCAACAGCTGGTTCTACTGGAGTTACTATTGGTTGCTCAACAATTGGTTCTACTGAATTCACAACTGGTTCTACATTTGAAGTAATAGGTGTTACATCAGGGCTAGGTATTTCTGTAACTGGAACAAATGGAACTTCATTAACTGGTTGTTCAATAGTAGCAACTGGTTCAGTAACAGAAGGCATTGGTGTAACTACTTCCTCAACAGGAGTAGGAATAGGATTTTCTATAGTAGGTTCAACAATAGTAACCTCTGGAACTTCTCCTCCATATGGAGCATGATGTTCTTCAACGGTTGGAATTGTTTGAGTTGCTTCTAATGGATCATTTCCTCCATAAATAGTAACTGGTTTTTCTTCTGGCATAGTAAAATCATAACTTGGCATTTCTCCACCATATATAGTAGCTGTACTATCTGGATTAGAATTTTCTACTGGCATAGAACTATTTACAGGTTCCATAGTAGGCATTTCAAAAGCAGGTAAAGGTCCTGTACTTACTGTTTCTGCTACAGAAGGAGTAACTGGCTCATTAACTGTCATAGTAACAGCTGGTGACTCAACATAAGAATCTACAGTTGGAGTAACAGGAATTTCAGCAGTAGGAGTTGGTGCTTCTACCGGATTTTCATTAGAAACAACTGTAGTATTTCCTACTGGATTTACAGAAACTGGAGAAATACTAGGATTAGGAATACTAACATTAGCCATAGTTCCAACATTTGGAGTAACAACAGTATTGTCTGATGAAACAGGCATATCTTCCTTTACTTTTGTTTCTTTCTTAGATTTTTTTGCACCTGCTATAAATAAAATGATTGCAATAATTAATAAAATAATACCACATATAACTAAAATACCAGGTATTGTGGTAAACCAATCTAACATTTTTTCATCTCCCTTATTTTATTCTATTAAAATGATAACAAAAAAAAACAATAATTGCAATTATTTTCGATAAAAATTAAATACAATATTATTTTTTAATTCGATAAAAACAAATTCCACTCATTTATGGCATCAGGATATCTTTCAAAAGTCATTCTCTCCTTAGTAATTGGATGTAAAAAGGAAAGATAATAACTACATAAACATATTTGTTTATAATCTAAATTCCCATATCTCTGGTCCCCAACCAAAGGATAACCTCTACTAGCAAATTGTACCCTAATCTGATGATGACGTCCCGTAACTAATTGAATCTTTACAAGACTTTTTCCTGCTTTTTCCATTAAAACTTCATACTTTAAAATAGATTTTTTTCCGTTTTTCGGATTAGTAACAATTGTGTTTCCATCTTCTCTTTTAGTTAAATAATCACAAAATTCGCCTTTTTTTTCAGGAATAATTCCATTTATAATTGCTAAATACTGTTTTTGAAATTCATGATTTTGAATCTGTTTGGTAAGACGTGCAGCAGCTTTACTAGATTTGGCAAACACCATAATACCCTGTACTGGACGGTCTAATCGATGGACAAGTCCTAAATAAACATTACCTGGTTTATGATACTTTTCTTTTATATAATCCTTAATAATTGTGAGCATATCGCTATCACCAGTACTATCTCCTTGACTTAAAACATTAGCTGGTTTCACTACCACAATAACATGGTTATCTTCATATAAAATTTCTAATTTATTCATAAAACTCTACTCTTCCTGTAATACCACATGGTAATAATAAATGATTTTTTGTAATAGGAAGTCCTATTTCTTCAATTTCAACATGTGCTTGATATTTAGGTAAAATTCTTAACTTAATTAAGTCAGCAATAATTTCTTTAGAAAGTCCTCCTGTATAAGAATTAATTAAAAAGAATAAAGGATGATTGCTTAATAACTGTACACATAAAGTTAATAAATGATCTAAATCCTGTTCAATATTCCAAACTTCTCCATTTGCTCCTCTACCATAACTAGGAGGATCCATAATAATTGCATCATAAGTGTTTCCTCTTCTAATTTCTCTTTCAACGAATTTTACTACATCATCTACTAAATAGCGAATAGGTTGATTTTCTAGTCCACTGGCTTTCACATTTTCTTTTGCCCATTCAACCATTCCTTTTGAACTATCTACATGAACAACACTAGCTCCAGCCTTCAAACAAGCAACACTAGCACCACCCGTATAAGCAAATAAATTTAAAACTTTAATAGAA
>CANQKN010000040.1 GCA_947624515.1 uncultured Bacilli bacterium | reverse complement strand
GATGATGTTCTAGTAATTCCAGTCAATATGGCAGGGCTTCCTGGTATAAATATCCCAATGGGAGAAAATGAGAATCATATGCCAATTGGTCTACATATTATTGGGAATCGTTTATTAGAAGCAAAGATATATCAATTAGCATCTTTCTTAGAAAATAAGTTAAAGTAGGTGAATGTCATGAATGAATATAAAACGAGAGTAGGAATAGAGGTTCACTGTGAACTTAAGACCAATTCCAAAATGTTTACAGATTCTATAAATAATTATGGCGGAATGGCCAATGTCAATATTAGTGAAATCGATTTTGCTTTACCTGGTACACTTCCTTGTGTTAACGAGTATGGAATTGAACTTGGATTGAAAGCAGCTCTTGCCTTAAACTGTACAATTAATAAAAAAATTGTTTTTGATCGAAAAAATTATTTTTATCCCGATTTACCAAAAGGATATCAAATTACACAAGCCAGAAATCCTATTGGAATAAATGGATATGTAGAAATAGAGGTTGAGGGAAAAAAGAAAAAAATCGGAATTCATGATATTCATATCGAAGAAGATACTTGTAAAAGTACCCATGCAGATACCAAATCTTATTTAGATTTTAATCGTAATGGTGTACCTTTAATTGAAATTGTATCAGAACCAGATATGGAAAATGAAAAGGAAGCAATGGCTTATTTAGAAAAACTAAGAGAAATTCTTCTCTATACCAATGTATCAGACTGTAAAATGGAAGAGGGAAGTATGAGGTGCGATGTCAATGTTTCAGTATCTAAAACAGAAAAATTAGGAATTCGTACGGAAACCAAAAATATTGGATCTATTAGCAGTGTAGGTCGTGCTATTTTAGCAGAAAGAGATAGACAAATAATGCAATTAGAGCAAGGAAATCCTATTCAAGAAGAAACTCGTCGCTTTGATGAAAAACAAAATCGTACCATTTTAATGCGTATCAAAGAGACAGGTAATGATTATCGTTATTTTCCAGAACCCGATATTCCTCCTTATAACTTACAAGATGATGATATTGATCAAATCAAAGCAACAATGGAAATTCTACCAGATCAAAGAAGAGAAATTTACCATCAAGCGGGAATTCAAGCTATTAATATTGAAAAAATAATTGCCAATAAAGAAATTAGTGATTACTTACTAGATTTTTCTGGAAATTTAGTGATAGCTAGTAATCTATTATTAGGTGAGATTTCTGCCTATTTAAATAAAACCGGTAAAAAAATAACAGAAACTTTACTTTCTAAAGAAAAATTCACTCTTCTTGTGGAAAAATTAGATCAAAAAGAAATAAATAATCAAGTTTTTAAAGAAATTTTAATAGAATTAATGGAAACGGATCATGATATCAACAAAATTGTGGAAAACAAAAAAGGAACTAGTCTAACCGAAGAAGAATTAAAAGCAATGATTGTGAATATCGTTTCTTCTAATCTGCAAAGTGTGGAAGATTATAAAGCTGGTAAAGATCGCGCTATCAAATACTTAATGGGACAAATTATGAAAGAAACAAAAGGAAAGAGCGATCCTGTTTTAGTAAATACATTACTTCAGGAAGAATTATCTCGTAGATAAGATTAGTTGAACTTATTCGAAAACTATTGTATAATGGTAACTATAAAAAGGAGTCTAAAATATGAAATGGATAAAAAAGAATAAATTTACGGTTATCGCTATTGTGATTTTTGTTGTAGTAACTATTGCTGCTTTTCAAATCAAAGAGGTCTTCTTTCCTGATCAGAGAACAGCCCTTTATGGAGATCGATTAGATGGAAAAGTAACAGTTGAAAAGGCTACCTATGATGAAGTAAAAGCAAAGATTAGTGAAAGTGATAAAGTAAAAACAGTAATTGTTCGTGAAAATGGAAGGCGTATTGATATTACGATTACAGTTACAGATGAAACAAATAAAAATGATGCTAAAGCATTAACAGATCATATTACAGAATCATTTACAGAAAGCCAAATTGGTTATTATGATTTTCAAGTTTATATCAAAAAAGATTCACAAGCAGAAAATGATTTCCCAATCATTGGTTATAAACAACATAATAGTTCAAACTTTGTTTGGAGCAAAGATAGAGATAAGACGGAAGAGGCAAGTTAATTATGAAAAAAAAATTAATTATCATTATTCCTATTATAATTGCACTAGGAGTATTTATAGGTGTATATGCATACTTTAATCATGAAGATGCAAAAACAAGTTTAACGGTAGTAGAAAAAAAATGGATTTCCAATCATTCAACACAGAAATATGACTTTGAAATTGTAAATGATTTCCCAATATTCTCCATGGATGGCACAGGAGTAATTTTTGATTTTATAGACAATTTTGAAATTGATACAGATTTAGAATTTAATAAAATTTCTTATTTAAAAGGAAATAATCCTACTACTAATGGTCTTAGAATCCGTATTTTAAATAATGAAGTGGCACTATCTGATAAAGATTTATTAATTGCTGATGATGGCTATGTAGCAGTTAGTAAAGAAACAACAAGATATAATAAAATTTCAGAAATAGATTCTAAAGTAATTGGTACTTTTACGGCTGATATTGGAGAAGTTAGTTACTTTTTAAAAACAGCTAGCAATATTACTTATAAGTCTTATGACGATATTCAAACTATGCTTCAAGATTTAGAAAGTGGTACCATAACAATGTTAGTAATTCCTCAAACCATGTATTTAGATTACATCTTAAGTAGTAATTATTCCATTAACTATTATTTTACGGAAATGTCTAAAAAGATTGTATTAACACTTAGTGATGATAATCCAGATTTAAATAATATTGTTAGAAAATACTATGAAAAATGGAAAAAGGATTATTATGTTACTTCTTATAATGAAGAGTATTTAAAATACTATATTTCAACCCAAAAAATAAATGATAAAACGAAATCAGAAATGCTTTCTAAAACATATAGTTATGGTTATGTAGAGAATGCTCCTTATGAAGTTAATATCGATCATAAAGCTTCTGGTATTGCAGCAGAATATATTGCTCGTTTACAACGATTAACAGGAATTGATATTCTTTATAAACCTTATAAATCACTAGAAGAATTAAAACTAGCTATTAATAATAATGAAATTGACTTTTATTTTAATTATTTTGATACAAATCCATCAAATCCTAATTATTATGTAACAGTTTCTCCTTTTGTAGAAGAATATGTCATTTTAAGAAATGATAAAAACGATGAAAATATTACTACTTTTGAAGAATTAAAAGGAAAAACAGTAAATATGTTAGCTGATACTTCTTTATTAAAATATTTCCAAACAAATTCTAGGGCAAATATTTCTACCTATACAAATATTAATGATTTAACAAAAGATAATCGTCTTATTATTTTAGATAAAGAAATGTATTTATATTATCGAAATAGTAAATTTAGTAAATATGAACCTATTTTTAGTGCATCTATGAGTAATGATTATACTTTTAATGTATTAAATAGTAATAGTGAATTATATCGACTATTTAACTACCTAATTACTACAAATTCTTATTATAACTATCGTGTAAGTGGTTTAAGTTCTTTAGATTTATCTTTAATTGACCGTGCTTCCTTTGAAGAATTCTATTTTATTGTATTAGGAATTGTCTTATTACCTTTATTGGTATTATTAGCTCTTTATTTAATACTAAAAAATAGAAAAAAACAAACTATTGTGAAAAAAGAAGATCGCCGTAAATATACAGATATTTTAACTTCATTAAAAAATAGAAATTATTTAAATTTAAATATGCCAATTTGGGAAAATAGTAACATTTATCCTCAAACAATAGTAGTTATTGATTTAAATAATATTAAATATGTAAATGATAATTATGGACATGAAGCAGGAGATCAGTTAATCATAGCAGCAGCTTCTACTTTAGTAAATACACAATTAGAAAATAGTGAGATTATTCGTACTGATGGAAATGAATTTTTAGTATATCTAGTTGGATATACAGAAAAACAAATTGATACTTACTGTAAAAAATTAACAAGAGAATTAAAAGAATTACCATATGGATTTGGAGCAGCGATTGGATACAGTATGATTATGGATGATATTAAAACAATAGATGATGCAATTAATGAAGCAACATTAGAAATGAAAACAATCAAAGAAGGATCTAAATAAAAAGTTAGGTGATTATACATGATTGTCATAAGTGCTTATACAAGTCATTTAAAAAACTATATCAAGCAGTTATATGAGTTAATTAAGAAGCCAGAGATGAGAATTTTACCAGGTCAACTGGCTTTTTTCTTATTGCTATCCATCATTCCATTATTTGCAGTTATTGCAGCAATTGCCTCTTGTTTTTCTATTTCTATTGAAACATTAATTAGTTTAGTGGATCATAACTTACCACAAGAAATAGCAGATTTTATCATTCAAATTATCGATGGAAAAAGTTTAAGTATCAATATTATTATATTTTGTATTTCAGGGTTTATTTTAGCTTCTAATGGTCCTCATTCTATGATTATAGGATCCAACTTATTATATCAAGTAGAAGATAAAAATATTTTATCCAGAAGAATAAAAGCAATTTTTATGACCATTATCCTAGTTGTATTATTTCTATTTGTATTAATTGTACCTGCTTTTGGAGATCGAATTATTACTTTTATTATCAATTTCATTCCTAGTACACAAATATCAAATATAATCAAAATTGGATACAATATTTTAAAATATCCAACTTCAATACTAATCATATATTATTTTGTAAAAGTTTTATATACCATAGCACCGGATACAAAAATAAAATGGAAAGAAACTACAATAGGTGCAATTACTACTACTGTTGGATGGATCATTTCAACAGAAATCTATTCTTTCTATGTAAGTTACTTTGCAAGATATAATTTGCTCTATGGAAGTGTAGCTAATTTACTTATTTTGTTTTTTTGGATCTATTTATTATCCTATATTTTTGTATTAGGTATGGCTTTCAATGTTAGTAATTATCATGAAAAAATTGATAAAAATAAATAGTAGTGTTATAATGTTGAAGGAGAGGATAGTATATGAAAAAGGAAATTAAAAATCAATGGACAAAATGGAAGAAAAATTTCAAAAAAGTATATGAAAATTTTCGAAAAAATCCGAAAAAGACAACTTTAACAATATTAAATACTATAATGGAAATAATAAAAAATAATACTTTGTTTTTTGTCTTTTTAGTAGTTAATGTATTTATTGGAATTTTATTAAGATATTTCACAATTCATACTGTAGAGAATTTATTATCCATAAAACCAATTTTAGCGGATTTAGCCATAGTTTTATTGTTAGGTGCTATTAGTTTTGGTTTAAAAGAAAAAAATAGATTTCCCTATCTATTAACCGTAAGTATCATTTTATCTATTATTTGTATTTTTAATTCCGTTTATTATACTTTTTATACTTCTTTTATCTCTGTATCTTTAATTGTGACAGCTCGATATGCTGTTGAAGTAGGGGACTCTATTACGAATCTTTTAAAAATACAAGACTTTCTTTATGTGATCTCACCAATATTATTAACGATTACTTATTTTTACTTGAAAAAAACAGGTAGAATGGCCCATAAAGAAAAAGAAAAAAGAAGCATAAATAAAATGATTAATGCTTTGTTTGGAGCAGGGGTTACGCTTTTCTTATTTTTACTTACATTAACACCAACAGATATTGGTAGATACGCAAATCAATGGAATCGAGAATATATTGTTATGAGTTTTGGTGTTTATGCTTATCAGGTAAATGATATTGTAAAAAGTGTAGAACCTCAACTAACTAGTTTATTTGGATATGATAAGGCATTAAAAACATTTACAGAGTATTATCAAGATAGAGCAGAAGAACAAACTTGGAAAAATAAATATACAGGTATTTTTGAAGGAAAAAATATTTTAGTAATACACTATGAAAGTATGCAAAATTCCAATATTGGGTTAACATTTAATGGACAAGAAGTAACACCAAATTTAAATAGATTAGTCAAAGATTCTATTTATTTTAGTAATTTTTATTCACAAGTAAGTGGTGGTACTTCCAGTGATACAGAGTTTACTTTCAATACTTCTTTAATGCCAACTAATAGTGGAACAGTTTTTGTTAGTTACTTTAACCGT
The DNA here is from genome assembly GCA_947624515.1 of uncultured Bacilli bacterium. Lineage (GTDB taxonomy): Bacteria > Bacillota_I > Bacilli_A > RF39 > UBA660 > Alloscybalousia. Next base: position 1,798 of record CANQKN010000040.1, on the reverse strand, counting down.
GAATATGTATCAACACCATTATTATTAAAAGAAAAAGGATATTATACATTTAGTATGCATGGAAATAATGGTTCTTTCTGGAATCGTAATGCTATGCACGAAACATTAGGATACGATAGATTTTTCAGTAAGAAAGATTATGAAATAGATGAAGTAATTGGATTAGGGTTATCTGATCGATCATTCTATAGACAATCTATTGAAAAGTTAAAAGAAATTAATGAAAAAAATCAACCTTATTATGGTACACTAATTACTTTAACAAATCATACTCCTTTTGATGATGTAGATAAATATGGTGAATTTGATGTTACATTAAAGGAAAATGTATATAATGAAGAAACTGGAGAATATGAAGAAGTTATTCACCCATATATGGATGGAACGAAAATGGGAAATTATTTTAAGTCTGTTCATTATGCCGATGCAGCATTAGGGGAATTTATTGATAATCTAGAAAAAGAAGGAATTTTAGATAATACGGTATTAATTATTTATGGAGATCATGATGCAAGACTACCGAAAACAGATTATCGCAGACTATTTAACTATGATCTTGAAACAGATAGCATTAAAAGTTGTAATGATGAAGATCCAGAATGTGTTGTGATTGACAGTAATACCTATGAATTACTTAGAAAGGTTCCATTATTAATTTATAGTAAAGAAACCAAAGAAAAACTACATCAAGAAGTAACCAATGTTATGGGAATGTATGATGTAATGCCAACTTTAGGAAATATGTTTGGATTTTATAATAAATACCAATTAGGACATGATATTTTTAATATTACAGATGATAATATTGTGGTATTTCCAAATGGAAATTGGGTAACTAATAAAATATACTATAATGCACAAAATGAATCATGGCTTCCTTTAAAAGAAACCGAAATATCTGCTGATTATATTAAAGAATGTACAGATTATGCAGAAAATTTATTAAATGCTTCTAACGCTACAATTGTTTTTGATTTAATTAAAAGAGCAAGAGAAACGGAAGAATCAGATTCTGATTATATTGAAGAAAAACCAATAGAAGGAACAGAATAAAATTCATAGTGGGGTGGCAATCGTGACGAAGAGAAAAAAACAAAAACAAAATAATAGAAAGGTTCTAATAATATTTCTAGCTGTAGGAATTATCTTAGGCCTTTTTTACTTGAAATCTAGAAGAACATTACAAGTAGTTACTGTAATATCAGAAATAGGAAATTATGATTATTATTTGGAAAGTAATGCAACTAGGATTTATAAAAAATATTATAGTGAGTTAGAAAAAGAACTAGAAGACAACAAGATTGATGAAAAAAATTATGCATCATTAGTAGCTAAATTATTTGTGATTGATTATTATACTTTAAATAATAAGATTACCAATAAAAACATTGGTGGAATACAATTTATCCATTCAGGATTAAAAGATAAGTTTATTAATGAATCTTCAAATACTATGTATAAATATATTAAAAATAATTTATATGGAAATCGAAAACAAAAATTACCTGAAGTGAATAATGTAGAAATAAAATCTATTACAGAAATAAAATATAATAACAATGGATATCAAGATGATATGGGATATCAAGTAATAGTCAATATTGGTTATGTAAAAAATTATGATTATCCTGAAACAGTAGAATTAACTCTAATTCATGAAGAAAATAGACTATCGATTGTTGAAATTAAATAAAACAAATATAAGTTTTACCTTATATTTGTTTCAGACTGTTGACAAATAGGTAAAATCATTTTACTTATTTGTTTTTTATTTTTTAAAATTTTAATTTCTAACAAA
>CANQKN010000039.1 GCA_947624515.1 uncultured Bacilli bacterium | reverse complement strand
TTTCAATTAACATTTTACTGGATCAATCGCTTTTTGTATACATTAATTGGTGTCACATCAATTGTAACACTACAATTATTATTTAACTCGAATTCGGATTCGAGTTTTCATTTACCATAATTTATGTTATAATAAAAGTGTTTTAAATGTGAGGTTTTACTATGAAATATGTTATCATTCCAAACGATATCGATGAGTTAGATTTTTATAAAGAAAAAGGAATTGATACTTTTATTATTGGATTAGAACATTATTCTATTAATTATCCAACGGCTAGTTTAGAATGGATTCAAGAATTCAGTCAAAAATATTCTCTTTTTATTAGTGTAAATAAAAATATTTTTAATTCTGAATTAGAAGATGTTCAGAAGCAATTAATAGCATTATCAAAATTACCAATTCAGGGAGTCTTATTTTATGATTTAGGACTTTTAAATCTCGTTCATGAAAATAAGATACCCATTGATTTAGTATGGCATCAAACTCATATGGTAACCAATTATAATACTTGTAATTATTATTATGAAAAAGGGGTAAAAACGGCTTTTTTAGCAAATGAAATTACGTTAGAAGAAATATTAGAAATCAAAAAAATGAGTAAAATTAAATGTATGGTAGAAGTCTTTGGTTATCCCATTATGTCTCATTCTAGAAGAAAACTACTTACCAATTATATGAAATCAATTGGAAAAGAAAAAGAGAATCGGACTTATTTATTAAAAGAACAAGATCATACTTATCGCTTAAAAGAAACTGAAGATGGTGCATCGATCTTATCCGGAAAATTAATGAACGGTACCAAACCTCTTTTTGCACTGATTCCAAATCAAATTGACTACTTAGTATTAGATATGCAAGAAGTTGATCGAAAGATTGGAGAGCAAGTTATAGATACTTACTTGTATCTTTTCAAAAATATTGATAAAATAGATAGTCAAGAACAAGAGGAACTGATTCAAAAGATGAATGCAATCATTGGTGATTATACCAACTTCTTTTATCAAAAAACAATCTATAAAGTAAAAGGTGATAAGAATGAAAAATAATAAAATTAAAAATTTAAAAGTCGTTGGAGCAAGTCTATGCTTAGGTGCAGTGTTACTAACTGGATGTGGTGATAGTTATAATATACGTTATGGTTCATCTTACATTACTTATCATAAAGATAGTGAGGAAATAGAAGGGACTATTTCTTATGAAAACTTGGTGAATCTTGCAAGAATCTGTTCTTTTCAGCAAGAAGATGAAAAATTTTATCGATTATGTGCAATGAGCAGTCGTCGTTATGCTACATCATATTTTATACAGTATTATGATATGAAAACAGGAAATTGTATTATTGATTATCAAGAAACAGATGGTGAAAAAGTTTACACTATAGGCGAAGACTTAGAAATTGTGGAAGAAATTAACCTTGATAGTTATCTTTTAAAAGAGAACTTTGTAAAGAAAGAGTATACCGTTGATGAACTTCTTCATTTCTATGAAGAAAAAATTCTTCCTACTTTAGAAGAAGAAAATAAAGAGCTGGTAAAATGAGAAAGAAAATAGAATTACTATCCCCCGCAGGAGATTTAGGAAGATTAAAAATAGCCTTATTGTATGGAGCAGATGCTGTTTATATTGGTGGGCAGAACTATAGTTTAAGAGCGAATGCCACGAATTTTAGTATCGATGAAATCAAAGAAGCCTGTGATTTTGCTCATCATTTAGGAAAAAAAGTTTATCAGACTGTCAATATTGTTTTCCACAATGAAGATATTGATGGCATTTATGATTATTTAAAACAAGCAGTAGATGCTGGAATTGATGCCTTTATTGTATCCGATCCTTTTATCATTTCTTATATCAAAAAGAACTTTCCAAAAGTAGAAGTTCATGTTAGTACGCAAAATTCTACTACAAATATCGAAACGGTCAAATTTTTTCAAAAGGAAGGTGTTGATCGAGTTGTTCCTGCTCGTGAACTTTCCAAAGAAGAAATCAAAGAAATTATTGATGCAACAGGATTAGATATTGAAGTCTTTATTCATGGCGCAATGTGCACCTTTTATAGTGGAAGATGTACCTTATCCAATTATGTAACAAACCGAGATTCTAATCGTGGAGGTTGTAGTCAAGTATGTCGCTTTGCTTTCGATATAGAAAATCAAGATAAGAAATTTACGATGGCTACCAAAGATTTAAATTTAGCTCGTTATATTCAAGATATGATTGAAATAGGTGTTGCGAGTTTAAAAGTAGAAGGACGTATGAGAAGTCATTATTACTTAGCGACTGTCATGTCTAGTTATCGTAAGATTATCGATGCTTGTTATGATGGTAGTTTAACGGAAGAACTATTAGAACATCAAGAAAAAATCTTATCTAGAGTTGCTAATCGGGAAACTAGTACTCATTATTTTACTCATTTAGCAGATGATACTGATCAATATTATACAGGTAGACAGGAATTATCCAATCAAGATTTTTTAGCCTATGTAATCGATTATGATACCAATCATCATATCGTAACGATATCTGAGAGAAACTATTTTGAACCAGGTACCGAAGTCGAAATCTTTATGCCAAGTGGAAAAACAATTTCTTTTACTGTTGATAAGATCTATGACGAAAATATGCAGGAAGTGGAAAAAGCTTGTCATCCAGAAGAAATTTTAAAACTAAAAATAAATGAATTTGTGGAAAAAGATTCTATGATGAGAGTAAAAATAAAATAAAAGTCCTATGCTAGAAACTATGTTTCTTTTATAGGACTTTTTGATTAGAGAAAAAGTTTATGATAATTTAAAATTATCGACAGTTATTGTTTCCACAATTAGAACCTGATCCTGAACCATATCCATAACCCCAACCACCGAATAAGAAGAAAATAATAAAGACTACAATAATAATTGCCCAAATCCATCCAGAATTGTTGTTATCATTATATCCATATCCAGGGTAACCATAGACTGGATAACCATATCCATACATAAAATCAAATCTCCTTTCATTATTATTATATTTTTTAGTTGATAAAACCAATATAATAAATACCTAAAAGAACTTGAATTTTTGCTTATCGATTCATGATATCTCCATTACTGCAACGGTTTCCCCAAGCATCAATTAATTTTTTATTTCTACTTACACAGATAATTTCACAGTGATTACTGCATTTATTACATTCAATACCTTTTGTTTCAAAATTGTTATCAGTGATAGAAAATTGAAAATTGGTCTTAATTGGAGAATTTTTAGCTAGTATTGCTACCCCTAAAGCACCCATTAAATGTCCATTGGGATCGACGATTACTTCACATCCTACTTCTTCTTCAAAAGCTTTTTTAACACCTATATTTTTACTGACACCACCTTGAAATATAATAGGTGCTTTTATTTTTTTGCCTTTTCCTACATTATTTAAATAATTGGAGACTACACTTTTACATAAGCCAGCAATAATATCTTCTTTTTGATAGCCCATTTGTGCTTTATGAACTAGATCACTTTCTGCAAAAACAGTGCATCTAGCAGCAATTTTTGTAGGTTTTTTACTCGTTAAAGCAATTCTTCCAAAATCTTCTACTTTTACTCCTAAACGACTAGCTTGACTGGATAGAAAAGCACCTGTTCCAGCAGCACATAAAGTGTTCATTGCATAATCAACTACAATTCCATCTTCAATTAAAATAATTTTAGAATCTTGACCACCAATTTCAAAAATCGTTTTCACATCTGGATACAAAGATAAAGTACCAATTGCATGAGCTGTAATTTCATTTTTAATGATATTTGCATTTAACATTGTACCAATTAATTTTCGAGCAGAACCAGTTGTACCGACACCAATAATATGGACCTTTTTTTTATCAATTTGTTTTTCTAAATTATGAATTAAAGTTTTTACAGCTTCCATTGGATTTCCTTGAGTCCAGATATAACTACTTGCTAGAATATGATTTTCATTATCAATGATAACACCTTTGGTTGAAATAGAACCAACATCTATTCCTAAATATGCATTCATATAATCATCCTTTCTTAATTGTTAACATATCATAGAACGCTTCTAATCTAGTTTTAATTCCTGTTTCACTTGTCTGGGAATCAAAAGAAAAATATATAATTGGCATTTTTCCATCTTGGCATACTTTTTGGATAATCGGAATTGCTCCTATTTCTGGTGTACATCCAAATGGTTTGATATGGATAATACCATCATATCCTTCATCTATTAAATATTTAGCACGGTAGATATTATCCATACCATCGGCACCAATGGTATATTTACAGTATTTTTCGATATAGCGTAAATTTTTTCTTCTTTGCAAACGCTTTTGATATAATAGGTAACTAACATTAGTAAATCTTTTTATTTCAATATTCATACTAGCTAATTCTTTTTCTAGAAAATAGCTAGAAAAAGGTTCCATAGAAGTATATAATTCTCCAATAATACCAACTTTTAAACAATTTTCTGGTTTTTCTACTTTTAAATTTTTAAAAGCTTTTTTGTAGTGAAAATATCTTTTTGTCAAAGATAAAAAACCTTTACATTTAGTATAGGAATCTAACATTTCTTTTTTTAAATTTGAAAATGAGTTTTTTTCTACTTCAAAGCCAATATTTTTTCTAATAAAATCATCTATATTATCCATATAACGTATCATTAAGATGGTAAGAGGTAAATAATAAATCATTTTCCATAGAGGAATTTTTTTATCTATTTTTTTAAAAGTGTGATAAAGACTTTTGGGAGTAATTTTATCTTTATCAACTAAAGTATAAAATTCAAAATGATATCCTAAATCTTTTAAGATCTGTTCTTGTACTTCAGAATAGTAACCATATCTACAACCACCACCTGCTTGTATTAAAATATTTGCTCCTTTTTCTAAAGTTTCAATAAAATTACCTAAATTATATTTAAAAGGAATACATACAAAATCAGGAGAATATTTACTTCCTAAGTCGATTGTTTTTTTGGTAATAGGAGGGGATTCCATTACTTTTAATTTGGTGATTTTATTTAATAGAAATTTAATTGGAATGTAATAATCTCCTAAATGGGGAAAACTAATGATTCTTTCTTCTTTCATTTTGTTTTTCTCCTTTCTTCTAGGATATCAATAAAACTTTCGATTCTGGTTAAGATACCAGTATCGGAATTTGTTTCATCTATTACTAAATTTGTGATAGGAATCTTTACTTTTCTTAAAATCATTTCATTACTTAAAGAATCTGGTCCACAGGGAAAAGAAGTAATTAAAATGATACCATCTACGATATCTTGATAATGAATAATTGCTGCCATTATTTCTTTATTATAAGTCCAATAATTTTGGGAACTAATTTTTACTACTTCCTTTTCTAAATATTTATCATCATATAAATCCGAATAGATAATTTCAATATTGTTGTTTTCTAATACTTTTTCTACTGGTTTTCCAATGTATTCATCATAGATATTGTATGGGTGTCCAGCTAATAAAATTTTTATTTTACTACTTGTAGCAAGAATTGTTTTTTGTTTATCAATTCTTCTTTGTTTTAACATTTTTTCTCTTTCTTTCGCTATTTTGTAAGCAGATACGATTTTACGATAGGGAAATCCTAAAGATAATCCCATAGTAGTAAATGCATAAAATTCATCTTCCTTTTTCTCTACATCGATATTATAATGGATTAAATTTTTATCAAAAACATTATTTACTAAATCATACAAGGCAGAAAAATTTGTACATAGTTTTTCATGTTTTTTTATACACTTTAATCTTGGTACTAAAATATAATCACATTTATCTATTAAATAATATATATGTCCCATATAAACTTTCATTGCCATACAGGATTCATCCATACTAAGTTTAATACCATCTTCTAAAATTTTTCTATTGGTATTAGGACTAATAATTACATCACAATCTAATTCTTCAAAAAATGTCATCCATAAATCACCATATTTATAGTAAAGTAATGCTTTTGGTAGTCCAATTGTTATCTTATTCATATTATCATCTCATTTCATTGTATGAATAATATAGGTCTACCATTATTAAAAATATTTGCTAAAAATCGACATTTTGTTTTTGAATAAACTTTTATATAATTTTAGAAAAATACTTGCTTTTTTTACAAAGTTTTAGTATATTATACATGTACCTTTTCTAGGACATGGATCTAATTCCGACCATGTACTTGGATTTGGCTAATAGAAAAAAGGAGGAATTCAAATGGCTTTAACAAAAGAAACAAAACAAGCTATTATTAAGAAATACGCAAAAGATGAAAAAGATACAGGATCTTGTGAAGTACAAATTGCTATTTTAACAGAAGAAATTAAAGAATTAACTGAGCATTTAAAAGTACATATTCATGATCATCATTCTCGTCGTGGACTTCTTAAGAAAGTTGGACAAAGAAGAAATATGCTTAACTATTTAGCTAAGAAAGATGTTCAAAGATATCGTGATATTGTTAGCAAGTTAGGTTTAAGAAAATAATTATAAAAATTGATAGGCACTATTTTCATAGTGTCTTTGTCTTTGTTGGGGGAAAAATTATGAAAGTTAGTAATCTTTATTTTGGATCTGTTTTTAGTATTCATCCAAGCCGTATTTTATTAGACAAAAGAGATTCTATTTCCAATTTTCAATATGATAAAATAACAGTTTTATATTGTTCTTCTACTAATTATGGATATGCAAAAGATGTTCTATCTGGAATAAAGTACCAAATTGGATATCAAGATTTAAATCCTAATAAAAAATATCAGTTTGTATGTAATTTTCAGCCACTTGATTTCGTTTTAAAACAAGAAAATTATCATAAAAAAAATATTAGTAGAAAGAAATTAATTAAAATATTACTTGATCAAGAAATAATTAAAGAAATTTAAAAAAGAGGTGGAATAATTTATGAAAAAAGTATTTGAATTTGATTTTAGAGGAAAAAAATTAGTAGTAGAACATGGAGAAGTTGCCAAACAAGCAGATGGTGCTGTGTTAGTAAGATATGGCGATACCGTTATTTTATCTACCGTTGTTGTTAGTAAAACAGCAAATGTTTTATCTGATTTTTTCCCATTAATGGTTTTATATAATGAAAAGTTATATGCTGTTGGAAAGATTCCAGGTGGATTTATTAAAAGAGAGGGTCGTCCTACTGAAAAGGGAACACTTGCTGCTCGTATGATTGATAGACCAATGAGACCAATGTTTCCAGAAGATTTTAAAAATGAAGTACAGATTGTCAATACAGTATTATCCGTTGATCCTGATTATTCACCAGAGTTAACCGCCATGTTTGGATCTAGTTTATGTACTTGTATTAGTAAAATTCCTTTTGATGGACCAATTGCTGGAGTAAAAGTTGGTTATGTTGATCAAGAATTTATTATTAATCCAACTCCAGAAGAACTAGAAAGAAGTGAACTTGATTTAACGGTAGCTGGAACAAAATATGCAATTAATATGGTAGAAGCAGGTGCAAAACAAGTATCTGAAGATTTAATGTTAAAAGCTTTGATGTTTGGTCATGAAGCAATTAAAGAATTAGTTCATTTCCAAGAAGAAATTATTGCGGGAATAGGCGAAGAAAAAATGGAATACGAAGTACTAGAATTAACGGATGGTCTTCGTAAAGAAGTAAGAGATCTTGCAGAAAAAGATTTAGATCAAGCTTTAAGAATCAAAGATAAATTAGAAAAATACGCTAAGATTGATGAAATTAAAGAAAGCGTTGTTGAAAAATATACTAAAGAAAATGAAGATAAGTTAAAAGAAACAGAACTAGTAGAATTAATTACGAAAGTAAAATTAATCTTAGAAGAAATCGAATATGAAATTTTTAGACAGATTGTGGTAAAAGAAAAAACAAGAGCTGATGGTAGAAAAATGGATGAGATTCGACCACTATCTACCGATATTGATTTACTTCCTAGAACACATGGATCAGCTTTATTTACCCGTGGACAAACTCAGGCTTTAGCCATCACTACACTAGGAGCTTTAGGAGAACATCAAATTTTAGATGGACTTGATATGGAAACCGAAAAAAGATTTATGCTACACTATAATTTCCCAGCTTTCTCAGTAGGAGAAACAGGAAGATATG
>CANQKN010000038.1 GCA_947624515.1 uncultured Bacilli bacterium | reverse complement strand
CATGCTCATCCTGACATATACCATAGTAGTTCTTAAACTGACCTACAGGACACCCATCTTCATTTAATTCAGGTTCATTTTCTAATTTATCTTGTTCATCTTGAACATTATTTTGAACATCTTGTAAATCTGAATTATCATTTGAATTTAAAAGAATGATAGGTGTTGCTATAGCTGTACCAACAACAATGGTACTTATAGTAATACTCGTAACTAAATGAGTCTTAATCCATCCTAAAATAAATTTCATTTAACATCACACATCCTTAACATCATTCGCTTATCAATTCAATTGCTAGACCATAATATTCTGTCCAAGGGACATAATCTTCGTTTGAATATTTTATCCATGTTGTCCCATCGCCATTTGATGGCATTTCGGGATCATCAGCCCATGTGTTCCCCCAAGAATTTAATACAAGCCATGATTCCTTGGAATCATCCCAACCAATAATCAGCATCATATGGCCATTAGCAAATTTCTTTGATTCCGGATCTGTTTGAATAAAAGCTGAACCATATTTCATTACTATATCTTTTATTACATAAAAATAAAATTCGTCTTCTTGTTCATCAAAAAATGTTTCACAATGAAAACCATTTTCACTGTAAGGTGTACATTTACGCTCAGCAATCTTGTCAAATTCCTTGTAACTATCTACAAGTGTCTTTGAATAAGTTGAATAAGGTGGATAATATATACCAGTAAAATCAGGATTAACATAGTCTGACTCGAAAGATTGAAAAACAACAGTCCTTTTATTTCCAGGTACTAAATAATCCAATCCAAAATGGATAACACCATTTTTATCAGGAGTACCACTTGGAGTATAAGTGATACCATTAATAGTCTTTTCATAATCTAAAAGAAATTGATAATCTAATCCTTTTAACTGTGCAGAGATTTCTAAAGCCTTTGTTAAAGTCCATAATACACAAGTATCAGATCTTTCCTGATTTCCAGCTTTAACTGATACTTTATCTCGAATATCAAATTTTGAAGGTATAGACTTTTTCTTATCAGCAATCATCACATTAAGTTCATTATCAATCTTATCATACAAACATTGTTGTTCATTCTTGATTAAATCTTTATTAAAGATTTCTTGTTCATAAATTAAAGTATTTCCATCTACTTTAATTTCATCCATGTAGTCATCTAGATTAACATCTTTTTCTGTTCTTGCGTACTTTTCAGTACATTTATAATCATATTCTTGGCCTAGTATATCATGTTTGTATTGATCATTGTTAATGCACTTATATTTATAATTGTTCTTTCCATCAATTACAGCAGTATAACCATTCTTACATAAAACTGGTTCATGAGAAGAACAATAGTAAGCTGTCTTATCATTATTTTCGCATAACTTTCTTTCAATTAGATACTCTCTACCAGTTAATGTTATAAATAGAATAATAATTACAGCAGTAATTGGCGATAATACTTTCCAATGTTCCTTAATAAATACTATTGGGTGCTTAACAACTGTTAATATCTTCTTCAATATCACTAAGAAATAGTTTCTTCCTTTAAGATTAGAAAATAATATCAATATAGAGGCTATAATTCCTAATAAAAATAATGGCAATATAAATATTTGTTCCGTTAAAACATATAGAAAATAAGTTAATGCTAAAAAAACAATAGCTAGTAAAATAATTTGCCAGAAAGATTTCATAATTGGATGTTTACAACTTACAGAAGTGCTGTTTTTCCTTTTCACACTAATCAGCTCCTTATAATAAATTCTTAATTTGCAGAGAATGCCAATTTGCTTTGCCTTAGATGAGTGAAAATCAAGAACAAAATCATCAATAAAATAGATATAGTTTCCGGATCTGAAACGTAAATAACAATGTTCTTGAAATTCTTTTGCATCATGTAAAAGAGTTAGTACTTTAGAAAGTAATTTATTATACTTAGAAAGAATCTATTCCTTAACAGCCTCAAATAACATCATAATAAAAATCAATGATATCAATTTCAAGTGAATTAAATTGTCGATGTTTAAAATCTTTTCTTACTCAATATTGGCAATTTCTACATCATGTACTTTGAAACCTGTAACAATAGAAATTCCATTAAAATCCATATATGACATAAAACCATAATGTGGTGTTCTAATACTTTGAACAATCCTATCATACTTATTTCTAAAGTAATTATCTTTCCAATTGTAAGAACATTGCTTGTATTTCCTATCACTACTTTATAGATGTAAATAAATCCTCTGATTCTTTTAGTATAATAAATAACCCATCTTCTATTAGAATTATATCACAAAAGGTCAGTGAAGACTAGACCAAATAAGGAATAAAATATTGAGATAACTATTATTAGTTGAAACATATATAAAATAGAAAAAGAAGAAGTATGCATTTAAACCATTAAGTCATCACCTTGAAAGAATTTCGTTTATGTGCAAGAAGAACAAACAACTGCCTACTTCATAAAAATTTCAATATGACCATTACACCTACAGAAAACATAAAATTGGAACTAATGAAGATACAAAAGGTACACAACAAATAAATGAAGTTTCTTTAAATAAATTTCTAGAATTATCTAACTTAAAAAAATGTGTTCTTTTTTAGAAATTAAACAATATCTGAAATTATATAATCATTGTATGGTATCTACAAGTTTAAAAGTAGAACCTGGCTCATAAGATGCCCAGATCGGTAAATTACGACTTAATACATCCATTGTATACTTTTGATAATTATTGGGATCATAAGTAGGTCTCGAAGACATAGCTAAAATTTCTCCTGTATTAGGATCCATCACAACTGCAAGTGCCATATCTGGATTAAAGGCTTTTACAGCATTATCTAATTCTCTTTCTAGGGACATTTGAATATTATAATCTATTGTTAGCTGCAAGTTCATCCCACTAGTAGGTGCTACATAAATATCCGATAATTCTAATTTATTTCCCTTTGCATCTGAAAAATATTTAATTGCTCCACCTTCACCAGTTAAATATTCATTATATTCTAATTCTAATCCACTTAATCCCTGATTATCAATTCCTACATATCCAAGAACATGTGCTAAAGTAGTTCCATAAGGATAATATCTCTTAGCTTCTTTTACTAAATAAACACCTGGTAATTCTAAACTACTGATTTGATCAGCAATTTCATAAGATAATCTTCTACCTTCTGGATGAACTCTTTCAATAGAAGTAATTTTATTTACATGCTTATCCATTTCTTCTTTGGTAACTCCTAAAATTTCAGCTAGTTTTTTACTGGTTTCTTCTTTATCTTTTATTTGATTAGGAATTAACACCAGTGAAGTAGTTGTTAAATTATCTGCTAGAACAACTCCATTTCGATCTAAAATAAGACCACGATTTGCTTCAATTGGTAAGTCCCTACTCCACAAATCACTTGCTAGTAAAGATAATTTTTCATAACTAATGAGTTGAATATAAGCAACTCTTAAAATAATAAAAAGAAACATCAATACTACAATTAGGAATACTACTTTAATTCTAGAATCTATTTTTTTAAAAAACAAAAGACTCACCTCTCAAGGTAAGTCTATGCAATAAATTTTAAATTAAAACTTTTATACTGTCATGAGTTCTTCTTCTTTTTCTTTTGTTTTATCCTCTATTGTTTTATTGTATTTATTTACTAAATCTTGTACTTGATTTTGAAGATTTTTTTGTTCATCCTCAGAAATTTCTTGTTTTTGAATATCTTCATTTGCATCATGTCTAATATTTCTAATAGATACTTTAGCATCTTCTGCCATTGCACGAACTTGTTTTGTTAATTCTTTTCTTCGATCTTCTGTTAAAACAGGAATAATAATGCGAATGGTTTCTCCATCATTATTAGGAGTAAATCCTAAATTAGATTCAAAAATAGCTCTTTCAATTGCTCCTAAACAATTTTTATCAAATGGTTTAATTAATAATTGTCTTGCTTCTGGAACAGAAATAGTAGCAAGTTGTTTTAAAGGTGTAGGGGTTCCATAATAATCAGCCATAATACCATCTAAACTGGATGGATTAGCACGTCCTGCTCTAACTGTTAAAAAACGATGATCTAAATTTTCTAATGTTTTTACCATTTTTTCTTCTGTTAGTTTTATTATATCGATATCCATATATCTCAATTCTCCTTCTATTTTACTTTATGTATTTATTTTAACATTATTATGATGGAGAAACAATAGAAATTTGTTATCTAAAGAAAAAGATTACTATTGTAATCTTATCCATGAATTTGATTCATTACTTCTTCAGCAAAATTTTCTTGTTTCTTTTCAATTCCTTCTCCTACTTCGTAACGAATCATTTCTACTATTTCACATCCATTTGCTGTTACATAATCTTTTACTGTTTCTTTGTTTTCTGCTTTAATAAATATCTGATCTTCTAAACAAACTTCTGAATAGTATTTACTTACTTTTCCAACTAAAATGTTTTCAATACGATCTGCAGGTTTTCCTTCTTTTAAAAGTTGTTCTCTCATTACATCTTTTTCGCGCTCTAAAACTTCAGTTGGAACTTGACTTGCTTTTACATAGGCAGGATTCATAGCAGCAGCATGCATAGCTACTTCTTTTGCTACTTCTTCGTTATTTCCATTTAATAAAACTAGAGAAGCAATTTTTCCTCCCATATGTGAGTATGTACCAAATACTTGATTATCTGTTTTTGTTAGTCTAGCAAATCTTCTAAAGGAAATCTTTTCTCCAATTTGAGCAACAGTTGCTGCAACCATGTCAGCAATGGTTCCTTCACCGGTAGGTAATGCTAAAGCACTATCCATATCCTTTACATCACTTTTCATTAAGATATTTGCTAATTGATCAACAAATTCTGTAAATTTTTCATTTTTAGCAACGAAATCTGTTTCTGAATTTACTTCTAAGATGATTGCTTGATTTCCATCTACTAACATTTTTGTAGTACCTTCAGCAGCAATTCTTCCTTCTTTTTTAGCTGCTTTTGCCATACCATTTTTTCTTAACCATTCAATTGCTTTATCCATGTTACCTTCAGATTCTTGTAAAGCTTTTTTACAGTCCATCATTCCAGCACCGGTTCTTTCTCTTAAGTCTTTTACATCACTAGCACTAAACATATTTATCCTCCTAGTTTTTATTTATTTAAAGCTTGCACTAATTCAGCTTTTTTCATAGTTGTATATCCTTCAATGCCTTTTTCTTTAGCCATTGCTTTTAATTCAGCTACTGTCAATTTACTAATATCTGTTGTTTCTTTTGGTTCTTCCTTTTTAGTTTCTTTCTTTTCAGTAACTTTTTTTTCTGGTTTTTCTTCAGTTTCTTCTTTTTTCTTAGTTACTTTTTTAGAAGATTCTTGATTTTCTTCTTTTTCTTTGATGTCTTCTTTTTTAGCATCTTTCTTAGTAGAATTTCCTTTATCTTCTTCTGTTAAATAATCAATCATTTCTGTTCCATTAGCTTCACTAATAGCATTTGCAAGAACACCAATCATAAGTTTTACACTTCTAACAGCATCATCGTTACCTGGAATTACATAATCAACGATATCTGGGTCACAGTTTGTATCTACTACACCAAATACAGGAATTCCTAGAATATGTGCTTCTTTAATTGCGATTTCTTCTTTGCGAGGATCTACGATAATCATAGCATCTGGTGCTTTTTTCATTTCACGGATTCCTCTTAAGTTTTTATTTAATTTTTCATATTCTTTTCTAATTTGGATTACTTCTTTTTTAGGTAATAGTTCAAAAGTACCATCACTTTCCATTTTTTCAATTTCTTCTAATCTTTTGATTCTAGAACGAATTGTTTTGAAATTTGTTAATGTTCCACCTAACCATCTTTCGTTTACGAAATACATATTTGTTCTGTTGGCACATTCTTCTGCAGCTTCTTGAGCTTGTTTTTTTGTACCTACAAATAAGAATTTTCCACCATTTAAAGCAATTTGCTTAATAGCTTCGTATGCTTCTTCAATCTTTTTTGCTGTTTTTTGTAAATCGATGATATAAATATCATCTCTGGTTGTAAAGATGTATTCCTTCATCTTTGGATTCCATCTTCTCTTTTGGTGTCCAAAATGTACACCTGCTTCTAATAAATAATTCATTGAAACTACTGTCATATAATTTTTCTCCTTTTCGTTTTCCTTCTATTAATTTCTAAAACCAACCACCTAATTATCCTCTAGGCACTAGGTCAGTCAATTCATTAATATGTTTATTTTTGTAAAGCACTTACTAATTCAGCTTTTTTCATAGTTGTATATCCTTCGATATTTTTTTCTTTAGCCATTGCCTTTAATTCAGCTACTGTTAATTTACTAATATCTGTTGTTTCTTTTGGTTCTTCTTTTTTAGTTTCTTTCTTTGGAGCAGTTTTCTTTTCTTCTTTTACAACTTCTTGTTTAGAAATCTTTCCTGCTTTTCCATCTTTAGAAATTTTAACTAATTCACTAAATGCTTTTGGATCGTTAATAGCAATCTCTGATAGCATTTTTCTATTTACTTCTACACCAGCTTTTGTTAATCCTTCAATAAATCTAGAATAGCTAATTTCATTTTCACGACAAGCAGCATTAATACGAGTAATCCATAATTTTCTGAAATCTCTTTTCTTTTGTTTACGATCTCTAAATGCATATTGTCCTGAATGCATTAATTGTTCTTTTGCTGTTTTATATAATCTATGTTTACTACCAAAGTAACCTTTTGCTTGTTTTAATATTTTTTTATGACGAGCTTTTGTTGTAGCTCCATTTTTTACTCTTGCCATAATTTTTTCCTCCTAATTTTGTACTAAATTATATTTTTAAATCTATTTTGATCTGCTTTGCTAAGACCAGATTGTTTTCTTCCTTTTCTATTAAAATTAGCAGATTTACTACCTGTATTATGTCTTGTTCCAGGATGTCCTATTGTGATAGTACCACTTTTTCTAACATTAAGTACTTTTTTCATTCCTTTATGTGTTTTTAATTTTCCCATAAATTCCTCCTATATTATTTCTCTTTTTTTGGTGCTAATAACATAAACATACTTCTACCATCTAATTTGGCTGCTTGCTCTATGATAGAAATATCATCTAAACGTGCAGCAAATTTTTCTAATACTTCTTTTCCTAAATCGGTATGAGCCATTTGTCTACCTTTAAAACGAATAGATAATTTAATTTTATCTCCTTTTTCAAGGTATTTAGTGACTTGTCTTAACTTGGTGTCAAAATCACCTACATCAATTACTGGTGATAGGCGAAATTCCTTTAATTCAGAACTGTTTGCTTTTTGCTTTTTTAAAGCTTCTTTTTCTTTTTTCTGTTTTTCATAACGATATTTATTATAATCCATTACTTTACAAACAGGTGGATCTAAATTTGGATTTAACATAACTAAATCCAATCCTGCATAAGAAGCTAATGTCAAAGCATCTTGAATAGCCTTTACACCAACTTGTTCACCATTTGGGCCAATTACTAGAACATTGCTTGCCTTAATTTGTTCGTTAATCATAGGTTGATTATTTTTGTTACTTGCTATAAAAAACACCTCCATAAAATATAAAAAAGATGGACAAAAATCCACCTTTAAAAAACCTAAGTATATAGTTAATTTATATATGTATACTGGCTCTTTACCTATGGCTATTCGCACATCAGGTGGATTTTAAATCGCTTTCCTTTTTTAATTTCTATTCTATTATATACAATTTATGTATGGTTGTCAATCTTTTATTTTGTAGGTCCATTAAGTTCTGGATTACTATCTTCTATTTCTGGTGCAAAGATTGCATTCCATTCATCTTCAGACATATTAGCAATGTATGAATTAATATCAATACCTGTATTACTAATAGAAGAATACATTTCAGCATCTTTAAATTCTTCATCTAAAATAATTTCTCCATTACTAGATGTAGAAGTAGATGGTGCGAAATTTGCTGGAGGCTGTGATGAAAATCCTTGCCCATTTACATTTGCATTTGGATCTACAACATTATTATTGTTATTATTATTATTATTATTGTTGTTACTGTTATTATCATTATTGCTTGTTTCTGGTACTCTGTTATCTACACTAGGAGTTGGGTTTTGAGGTGTAGAGTACATTTCAGCATTTTGATAATTTGGATCAACAGTAGTACTACTACTTTGAGCAGCTTGTTTATCAGCTTTATATTTTAAACCATCTTGCATACCTAAATTATATTGAGATACAATTTCAGGATCACTAGAAGAAGCCCAACTTGCATTAAAACCATATCCTGTAGATATGAAGTTTTCACCTGCATAGTAATTAAATGTTGCATTATAAACCCCTTGTAAAAGTGCTG
>CANQKN010000037.1 GCA_947624515.1 uncultured Bacilli bacterium | reverse complement strand
AAGGCTAAGATTTTAAAAACAGCATCTCCTAAAGAAGATTCTAAATTAGTTTTAGTAACTGCTATCAATCCTACTCCTTATGGGGAAGGGAAAACAACAGTTAGTATTGGTTTAAATGATGCATTATGTAAATTAGGAAAAAAAGCAATTGCTTGTCTTAGGGAGCCTTCTTTAGGACCTGTTTTTGGAGTAAAAGGAGGAGCAACTGGAGGAGGATCTGCTAGTATTGTTCCTAGTGATGAAATTAATCTTCATTTTACTGGTGATTTTCATGCAATTACTTCAGCAAACAATTTATTAGCAAGTGCCATAGATAATCATATTTATCAAGGTAATGAACTAAATATTGATCCGGATACCATTTGTTTTCAAAGATGTTTAGATATAAATGATCGTAGTTTACGAGGAAAATTTCAAATTACAGCTGCAAGTGAAGTAATGGCAATTTTTTGTTTGGCTAGTGATTTTACAGATTTAAAAAGGCGTTTAGGAAATATTCTATGTTGTTACAATCAGGATGGAGATCCAATTTATGCTAAAGATTTTCATGTTGAAAATGCTATGGCACTATTACTACAAAAAGCTTTTTATCCTAACTTAGTACAAACTTTAGAAGAAAACCCTGTTCTAGTTCATGGTGGTCCTTTTGCCAATATCAGCCATGGATGTAGTAGTATTGTATCTACTAAATTGGGATTAGGCTTAGCGGATTATGTGGTAACGGAAGCAGGATTTGGTAGTGATCTAGGTGCAGAAAAATTTATGAATATTTCGTGTCGTAAAGGAAATTTTATTCCCAATAGTATTGTTTTAGTAGCAACGGTAAGAGCTTTAAAACATAGTGGAATCGAAAATTTAGATGCTCATTTTGATCATTTAAAACATTATCAAGTTCCTTTTTGTGTAGCTTTAAACAAATTTAAGGAAGATACTGATCAGGAACTTCAAGAAATTATGGATTATTGTAACGAAAGACAGGTTCCTTGTATTATAGTTAATCCTTATAATGAAGGATCAGATGGTTGTATCGCTTTAGCAGAGTGGGTAACTAATCATGTATCAAAAAGTTTTCAATATCTATATCCTGAGACTATCTCTATTGAAGATAAAATTGAAATTTTAGCAAATCAAGTTTATCATGCTAATAAGATAGAATTTAGTCAAGAAGCTATCCAAACTTTAGAACAAATTAAAAACTTAGGACTTTCTAATTATCCAGTTTGTATCGCAAAAACACAATATTCAATTAGTGATCATCCAGAATTATTAGGCTATCCAAAAGATTATACTTTACATGTAAGAGAAATTACTATTCAAACGGGTAGTGAAATGATTGTTGTATTATTAAATAAAATCATTACAATGCCTGGGCTTCCTAAGCATCCTAACTTTGAAAATATAGTTTAAACAAAAAAATAACTTTTTTCGTGACATTTTCCAATAAATGTGTTATAATAAGACCTAATTTTAAAGGGGTTGATTATTATGAGTAAGGAATTGTTAACGATAGAAAGATTATTTTCATGGCAAGAGGTCATTAATTTCTCTGAAGAAAACTATCATTTTAATTATAAAATATTAGAAAGATTATTTTTAAAAAAATCTCAAATTGATAGTATTGCTTCTAATATTGAATCTTATTTAGATCGAAAGTTTTTGGAAGCATTTCCTGATTTTCCATTTCGAAAGAGTTACTTCGATTACCACTTTGTTATTAGAAGTGATGAGAATGGTATCAAAAGAGTTTTTATTGATATGAATGCTTTATTTCAACAAATTATTCAACAAACTACTGATCAGAATATTGATAATAGATATATGAAAACTATCTTTTCTGTTCCAGATGAAGAATTAAAAGGAAATGTTGTTGATCAATTACAGAAAAATAAAGATCATGTAAATTCTAATTTATCTAGTGATTATTCTTGTGGTTATAATGTTAGTTCCAATCAAGTATTATCTAAAAATGAATATAGAGAAGCTTTATTATCTAAAAGAAAAATGGCTAATTGGGTTATTAGACATTATGATCAGTTATATGAATTCTTAAATCAACCAATTTCTTTAGATATTTTTGCTAATATTAATAAAGATAAATTTCTATTGTCTTTGGTTTCTTATTCTTTAAATCAAGCTAATATTTTAAATTCTGGTAATATCATAGTTGATTTAAACTGTTTAAATAATATTCATGAATATTCTTTACTTATTGACTATTTAAATGAGGAAAATCAACTTCCTTATTCATGTAATTTTCATTCTTATTTAGCAGATGGTAGTGATTTTTTAATTACTTCTGATACTATCATAAAAGAATTTAAAAGATTCTGTAACAATTATTATGAAAAAATAAAAGATTATCCGTTTGCAAGATCTTATGAAGAAGTATTAAAAAAGAAAGCATTAGCTACTTGGAAAAGAATTCAAAGTGAAAGACATGCTAAAAATATTCGTTTAAATTTTGAAATGATTCAATCAGGTAAGAAAATTACTCTTGCTAATTACCAAAAAGGTAACTATAAAAAAATTACTTCTACCAAAGAAGAAAGACAATTAAAGTTAAAACAGGCTTATGATTTGTTAGAAGAAAAAATGGAATATTTTGCTGGAACTAACTTTCAAATGGAATTAATTGGAATCGATACTTTTGCTGGATATACTGCTTATATTTATGCAAATGGTGTTGTAGTCTTAGAAAAATTATATAAGCGAATTACCAAAGATAAGGAAAATAAAGATGTGATTGTTCCTGCAACAGAAGAAGCTATTTACGTTATGAATTACACAGAATTTGCAGAATTATCTAAGTACAGTAAACCTGAATTAATTCAAGAGATTAGTTTATTTCAAAATCCTAATGTAGCAAGAATTCTTCATACTCAGAATGGTAGTTGGAAAGATAAAGTAACGAAATGGATTACCGGAAATGGTTATGGAGAATTTGATTATGAAATCTTTGATCAATTAATTGGCAATTTAAAAGAAGAAAATAAGACATTAAGAAAGTAAAAATAGAGGTGATATTATGAAAAAAGTTATTTTTAAAAAAGGTGAAAAGACAATTACGATTCCATGGTATAAATTTCAAAGTAAATCTGAGATAGAGGGGTTATATAAGGTAGATACTAAAAATATTATAGTTGATGAAGAGGTAACAGAAATTACACTTGATAAATGTGATATTAATCAAGATATGAGCTTTATACTACCAGAAGATCAAACAATTAATTTTGTTAATTGTACTAGTGATCATTATGTTCATAATTTATTTATCGTTGGTGGACATGTTAACATTGAACACGGACATTTTGATTGTATTAGGTTAGATATACAAGAGGGTTTATCTACTACTTTAAATTTTGATGAGAAAAGTACTTTTGTAGGTATGCTAGGTATTAAAATTCTATCATCTAAGATTGATATTATTGGTAATATTTATAGTAATTCTATGTATCTTAGTTCTAACACCTTAAAACTTCAAAAATCTAATATTGAATCTACTTTATTACATATTAATGCTTCACAATTAACTATGGAAGGTTCTAATTTTGATTGTGGTAATATTGATTTCAATTATCAAAGTTTAGATATGAAAGATACTTATTTTAAGTCAGATGGTGGTTCTCTCAATTTATCGAAAGTAATCAGTGGTAATTTCTTATATCCTAATTCTCTTGTAACAAAAAAACTTGTTAGTTATGATATGCAACAACCTTTAAAAAGTGAGGATATTTTAGGTGAAAAAAATCAAACTATGGTTTCACTTATATCTATTTTAAAAGGTGCTAGTCAAAAAATAGAAGATCAGAATTCAGAAGATATTCAATTGCTTTCTTCTAAAATTGAAGATTCTATTAATCCTCGTATCGAAGCTTTAGAAAAACAGATTGCATTATTAGAAGAAGAAAAGAGACAATTAATTGAAAATACTCATTATAATCAAATGAAGGTAGAAGAACTTTTAAAAAATCGTAAAATGAAATCTATTGGTGCAAAGAAAAGATAAAGTTTATTCATAAAATAAGAAAAAGAAATCCATACTATTATTGGTGATAGTATGGATTCTTTATTAGATATATTTTTAAGAAGTATTTTGTCAATTGTGGTTTTATTTTTAATTACCGAATTGATGGGAAAAAAGCAAATTAGTCAATTAAATTTATTTGACTATATCGTTGGTATTAGTATTGGTTCCTTAGCAGCTAGTTTATCGATTGATACTTCGATTGATTATTTAGATGGTGTATTATCAATTATTATTTATGGTGGTAGTGCAGCACTTATTTCTTTTCTTACAACTAAAAGTATTACGATGAGAAGATTTTTTACAGGCACTCCTTGTGTTTTAATGAATGATGGTAAAATTATCTATAAAAACTTAAAGAAAAGTAGATTGGATATGAATGATTTATTACAGATTGCTCGTGAAAATGGTTATTATGATTTTAGTCAAATTCATTATTGTATTTTGGAACCAAGCGGTAAGGTTAGTTTTTTGCCAAAAGCTAAATATATGCCTGCAACTCCAAATGATATGAAACTCAAAGTATCAGAAAATGGGATTTGCAGTAATTTAGTGATAGATGGACATCTAATGGAAGGAAATATTAAACAGATTGGAAAAGATACGAGTTGGGTATTAAAACGTTTATCTAATATGGGATATTCTGATATTAGTGAATTATTACTAGTAATTTGTGATAATAAAGAACAGTTTACTGTTTATGTGAAAGATAATGGTAAAGATATTCAAGTATTTGACTAATAAAAAAAAGAAGAGATTATCTTCTTTTTTTATTAATATAAGAGGGCAAGAGTCATTTAATATCACTATTTTTAGTGATGGCATACATATTAAATTACTAGCGAATTAGAACCCCTTTTTATTCTTTTTCTATTTTACTTGCCTCCTTAGTTTAAGATTATCGTAACTTTTTTGAAAGTTCAATCTTTTTTATAGGAAAAAAATGCCATTTTACTATTTACTTGACAGTATAGATGATATATTGTTGGTTGTTGTCTATTTGGATATAGCATTCTATGATTGGTCCTACCTAGAATATAAGTAGTGATATTTGACTTTTTTTGAATGAAACGACAAAAAAATACAATATTTATTACTAATTGATAACCTGTTACATATCATTTAATGTAAACAAAAAAGAAAGGAGTGTCATTATTATATATAATGATGTAAATGTATGAAAGTAGTGAAAAAAAATTTATATTTATGTTTATTTTGTATCTTTTTGTTTTTGGTATCTATTGTACCAGTAGATGCTCTTACTGTATGGAGGTTTGAAGATTGGCAAACGGCTAACGATTATGGGTATAAAACCAAAAAAACTTCTAATATCACCAATCTTAAAGGGGGATTAGAAGATGATGGAATGAAAGTAGGACCATTTAATAAAGCAAGTAAGGCAAGAATAAAGGATGGAATTACAGAAGAAGTTTATGTAGGACTTGATTTAGAAAATTATCAGGAAACAGAATTATTTGAGCTATCTATAGCAATCAATCAACTAGATGGGGAACAAGCAAAATATTTAACGGAAGCAGTCGTTATGACACAAAAAAGTGGAAATAAGTTTGTTTTAACGGCAGGTTGGACAAAAAAAGATGATCCGATCGCAACGATAGATGCAAATGGGGTTTATACTTATAGATGGGATTTTAAACAAGAAAAGGATAATAAAATTAAAGTTCGCTTTACAGTACTTGATTATGGAAAAGAATTAGGAACCACAGATTATGTAGAATTGGCGGTAGATAATCCACAAGATGCTACGGATGTTAGATACCTATGGGCATGTAATATTAAAGCAGCCTATGGGATAGATATCTATACAACTTTACCAGTAAGAGATGAAAATCCAAACACTTCAGATATTCATTTATTCTTCTGGATTGGAGTTATCGCAATCAGTGGTTTAGGAATTGTTTATTCTAAAAAGAAAAGCTTTAGCTAACCGCTAATCAACCAAATGATATAAAAAAGTTTGAGTATTTCAAAATAGTAATGTTTTCATTATTATTTTATACTTGAGGTGGTTATGAGTTGAAAAAATATATAACTATAGAAGAGTATTTTAAAATGCAAAAAACACAGCCTCCTAAAAGGTTGAAAAGAAACTTATGGAAAAAGATAGTTATTATAGTGTGTGTAGCAAATATTCTTTTATCTCTTGGCATTATACTCAAATGGTATATTGATAATTTGAAAACCAAAAAAATGAATGAAGAAGTAGAACAACAGATTAATGTTAATCAAATTTATGAACAAGGGGAACTTATTAATCCACCTAAAGATAAAAGCAGTAATTACTATTATTATGCTACTTTTCCCTTCTATCAGGTTGATTTTTCTTCTTTATCGTCTAAGAATCAGGAAACTGTTGCATATATTCATGTTAATAACACGAATATTGATTATCCCGTAGTTCAAACAGATAATAACCAATTTTATTTAAAACATTCTTTTGATAAAAGCAAAAATGATGCTGGATGGGTATTTATGGATTATCGTAGTGATATCAATCATTTAAAAGATAACACCGTGATCTATGGGCATGCAAGATTAGATGGAACCATGTTTGGATCTTTAAGAAATGTTTTATTTTATGCCTGGCAAAGTAAACGAGATAATTATGTTATATTTCTTTCCTCTTTCAAAGAAGATATGATATTTCAAATATTCTCTATATATACTATTCAGAGTGAAAATTATTATATCCAACCAGATTTTAACGATAGTAATGAAAAAAGAGAATGGCTGGAAACCTTGCAAAAAAGAAATATTGCTCCAATCGATACAGATGTTCAGGTAAATGACAAAGTCCTTACATTATCTACCTGTAAAAATCATAATGGGGATAGGATTGTGGTACATGCTAAATTGATTAAAAAACAAAAAAGATGAGTTCGAAGGAATAGAAAAAGGCTGGGTAGAAATAAATTATTTCTAATTGGCTTCTTTTTTTCTTTACTTTTCTTATTTTAAGGTATAATAACTATAGGTGGTGGTATTATGATTAAAATTTTTAATACAAATATGAAAACAGGTGAATTTAATCAAATAAAACAAATTCGTAAGGGTTGTTGGATTGATTTAGTAAAGCCTAAAGAAGAAGATATCAAAATACTTACTAATTCTTTAAAGATAGATACTAGTTTTATTGCCTATATTCTTGATGATGAAGAACAACCTAGAATTGATATTGATACTGACAATGGAATTAAAATGATTTTTGTAGATGTTCCAATTAAAGAAAAAAAACATGTAATTACAACTATACCTCTTGCCATTTTAATTGTAAAAGAAGATTATATCGTAACTGTTTCCTTAGAGGAAAGTGAAGTTCTTAAAGATTTTAAAATGGAAAAAGTAAAAGAATTTTTTACTTATAAGAAGAGTAGATTTACTATTCAAATTTTATATCGAACTGCTACTTTATATTTAAGATATTTAAGAAGTATTAATAAAGAAATTGAACATGCTGAAAGTAAAATGTTGAAAGCTACTAATAATCAGGACCTTGCTAATTTACTTAGTATTGAAAAGAGTTTGGTTTATATTACTACTTCCTTAAAATCAAATGAGATTGTGTTAGAAAGAATTTTAAAAGGAAATGTTATTGATTTTTATGAAGAAGATGCAGAACTTTTAGAAGATGCTATTGTTGAAAATAAACAGTGTATTGAAATGGCTAATTTATATCGTGAAATTTTAAGTAGTACTACCGATTCTTTTGCTACTATCATTTCTAATAATTTAAATACGATTATGAAATTTTTAGCAGGAATTACTATTGTAGTTTCAATTCCTACTATGGTTGCTTCTTTTATGGGAATGAATGTATCTTTTGGAAAGTTTGGAAATTTTCCTTATGCCTTTATCTTTTTAGTTCTTCTTTCTTTGTTGCTATCTTTGATTGTTGCATATATTTTAAAGAAAAAGAATATGCTGTAATGTAGAAAAAAAGTTGATTTTGTGGTATAATGAAAATTGGAAGTGAAGTATATGAGTTTTATTTGGATGATTATTTTTATCGTTTTAATCTTAATAGAATTAAGTACTGTTAATTTAGTATCTATTTGGTTTGCTATTGGAGCACTTGGATCTTTTATTTTTAGTTTTTGGGTAAAGAGTCTTACTTGGCAAATCGCAGTATTTATATTAGTTAGTACGGTTGCATTATTACTTACTAAGAACTTTGTAAAAAAAGTAAGAGGTGGAGAAATTACTCCTACTAATTTAGATCGTGTTATTGGAAAGATTGGTATTGTTACTGAAGAGATTACTAAATTAGAATCTGGTGAAGTGAAAGTAGATGGAAAAAGATGGAGTGCTATTTCCAATAAAAAAATTAAAGTAGGTAGTAAAGTAGAAATACTTTCTAT
>CANQKN010000036.1 GCA_947624515.1 uncultured Bacilli bacterium | reverse complement strand
CTAAATGGTGGGCCTGAATGGACTTGAACCATCGACCTCACGCTTATCAGGCGTGCGCTCTAACCACCTGAGCTACAAGCCCATTTAATCAATGAACATTTACATTCTACTATATTTTTATTCTCTTTGCAAGTACTTTGCGATAAAATTTTTAGAATTTTTTCAATTTTCTCATTTATATATAAGAGGCTGTTGTTATAGACAACAACCTCTTATCATACTATTCTTGATTCAAGAAATTTAAAATATCATCTCTATTGTTAATTCTTTCTGTTACTTTATGATCATGAATCTTAATTAATGTTGGGTTACTTACTTTTAAATCATTAAGATTATCAGGATATTCTGTATAGTTTTCTCCTTCTTCTAAAACAAAGTCTTTATTTAAATGTTTTTCTAAGTCTACAATGTAAATAGGTAAAGTATTTTCTTGTTTGGTATAATTATCTTTTAAAGATAAATAATAACTTGCAAATGTATCTGTAAAGTTAAACAATAATACATAATATTCTTCTGGGCTACGATTAAAAA
Source organism: uncultured Bacilli bacterium (assembly GCA_947624515.1). Lineage (GTDB taxonomy): Bacteria > Bacillota_I > Bacilli_A > RF39 > UBA660 > Alloscybalousia. The sequence goes on along the minus strand of CANQKN010000036.1, from coordinate 8,147 downwards.
TTTCTCCTGCTAATATTTCTTCATATTGAATAGAAGTTTCTGGTGTTTCTTCTTTTTTCTTATTTCCAAACTTAATTTCTCCAGTTGCAATAGCAGTTATAAAATATGTTAATCCTAACACTAAAATAACGCCAATTGCGATCTTAATTATTTTTGAGTATTCCATATCACTATTTGTATGAATTTGATAGGATCTTTTTTGTTTTTTCTTCATGTTTATCACCACGAATTTATTATAACATGTTCTTTTCAAAATGAAAAGGAAAAAGAAATCCTTTTCCTATTTCATAGTTGGAATTACATTTACACTTCTTGCTATATCTATTAACTCATCTTGACTCATTACATCTGAAACTAAATAATACTCTACTCCATTACTACTCCAAGTAATCGAACTATCAGTTAAAGCACCAACTGTATCAATTAATAAATAAGGTTCTCCATAGGTAGGAATAATTGAAAATTCTTCTTCTACACTTGCCGTTTCTTCTACTAACAAAAATGGTTTTTCTCCTTCAAAAGTCATAATGACTCTTTCTCCATCTGTTTTATTTACTTTTTCTTCAGAAGTTAGTACCGTACCACTTGGAATATATAAAGGATAAACAACATCTTCTAAGGAACTAGTAGTTTCCGTATTATTTTCGGAATTATTTTCTTCTTGATTTTGACTATCTCCCATAATCTTATTTAAATCAAAGGTATCATTACTAATTTCTGGATTTAAATCAATAGTTGCAAATGTCATTGTCATCTGACTAATATCATTTTCATCCATTACTGTAACTTTTTTTAAATTCATTTTTTTATCAAAAGTAACCATTTGTTTTACTAATCTACGATTATTTGGATAATTTACATTTGTCGTATAAATATAACTATTTTCGTTTTCCATAAAACTTTTATCTTCATCTTTTTCAATATCATCTAAAATGGATTCAATTAAATATACTTGGGAATTATTGTATGGCCAATCGCTTTGAAATTTAAAGCTTTTATTTAGTGATGGAGTTAATACATAGACACCATCTTCATTTTTCAAAATAATTTGTTCATGATTATTAGCTCTATTTTTTAAACTAACATAATACTTATCCTTTTTTTGATAAACTACTTTTACATCATAATTATAAACATCATCATTATTTACAATTTCTAAATCACCTGTTAATTGGTATGCTTTTAAATTATCATATTTTTTTTGAATATCCTTTAATATATCATTATTATTATTTCCAAAACAACCTGTAATAAAACAACTACATACCATTAAAATTAATAAAAAAAATTTTTTCATTTTCACTCCTCTTTTCTTCAATTAATACTATGAATTAAAAAAATATATTATTCATGAATATTTTGGAAAAAAATGATTATCATAATACTGAAAAACGAAAAAGGAGGATTTTATGCAGACAATACAAAAAGTAGCTCTAGTTCTTATCATAATAGGTGCAATTAATTGGGGACTTATTGGACTATTCGATTTTAACTTAGTAGAAACACTATTTGGAACAGATAATGTTATCACAAAAATTGTATATGTTCTAGTAGGTATTGCAGGTATTATCGATGTTAGCCTATTATTTAATGACTATGAATAAAAAAAGTACTGAACTCAGTACTTTTCTTATTTTATTTTTCTTCAATTTTAATTTTGATTTTCTTTGTTTTAGACTCATAGCTAAGTCTTAAATCATTACCTTTTACCTGAACATCAACTTCATATTCACCAGGTTCATAACCATTTAAATCGACTACAGCACTAATGGTATTTTGATCAATACTATTTACAATATCACTACTTCCTTTAACAACAATCGTTACTTTGCTGTCGCTTTCAGAAGTAGCATAAGCTTTATATTTAGAATCTAAATTAATAATAGAAATAGGTAGATCAGAAATTTCTTTTGTGATAACATCATCTAGTGTTACTTTTATAGATACCGTTTTATTGCTGATTGCTCTTACTCCAGATGGTTTTTCAATATTGACATTATATGTTTTATCACTCGATAAATTAGAAACATCAATTGTAACAGGAATGGATTCAATCGTATTAATAATATTTTCTTCTCCATAGATAGTTACTTTCGTAATGGAAGTTGTGAAATCTTTAATGGACTTTCCAAAAGCGACTTCACCTGTTGGAACTACTTGAATTGCTACTTCTTTACTTGGAGAAGTAATTTTTATTTGTGCATTAATATTATTAGGAACAATTTCTACATCTACAGGATTTCCTTCTGAATCATAGGCAATTAATGGTACTTTTTCTAAAGTAAAATTACCTACTTTAGGATTACTAATATTATCAATATCTACTAATGCTTTTACATTGGCAACTTGTTTTAATTTATAACTTGCTCCTTTTATAATAATATCATTTCTACTTAAATCTACACTATCTAAAATTAAAGTACTATCTAGGTTGTCTTTATGTAAAATATCATAATCTAATTCTCTTGTTTCAGAAACTTTTTCATAAACCACAATATTAGCAGTAGATGGATCTATTTTATAATCAATACTTTTTAAAGTTTTTAATCCTTGAGTATAATTTAAAGTTACTTTATGACTACCTGGTGTTAATCCTCTTAAATCTGCCGAAATACTTAAATTAGAAGTATATTGTCTTGCCAAATATAAATCAGAAGTTCTTCCTATTAAAGTAACATCTACACTAGTAGGAAGTCCCTCAATGACATAGGCTTCTTCATTGTATTCAGCTACTACTGGTTGGTTATATAATACCTCTGCACTTTTATTTAAGATGGTATCAGAATTTTGATCAACAACAAAGAAGACAATAAAAGCAAATATTAATGATAAAACAATTAAAGTCTGCTTCTTATTAATAAATTTTTCAATTTCTCGTCCATTATTTTTGATATAATCTGTTATCAATAAGATAAACTTGGTAATTGGTGTAATTAACCATTTATCAAAAAATAGAATAATTTTTTTACCTATCTTCTTCATATATCTCTTCCTCATCTAATTCATCTAAATAATCTTCTTCTTGTTTTGGTCTTAATTCATCAATTAACATCATTCTAACATCATCGATTGATAGATTATAGAATAATTCACCTTTTACAGCAATGGATACTCTTCCGGTTTCTTCAGATACTACTACACTAATCGCATCACTTTCTTCAGTAATTCCTAAAGCCGCTCTATGACGAGTACCAAATTTTTTACTTACTTTAGAACTGTTGCTGGTTGGAAATACAGCTCCTGCACAGCTAATTCGATCTCCTTGAATAATCACACCACCATCATGAAGTGGATTATTTGGGAAAAAGATTGAAATTAATAAATCGCTTGATAAATCAGCATATACTTTCTTTGCTTTTTCAATGTAATTAGCTAGGCTAATATCCCTTTCTAAAACAATTAAGGCACCAATTCTAGCCTTTCTTAAATATTCAACAGCTGTAACAATTTCATATACTAATCTTTCTCTCTCATCTACTGTTAAGACTTTATGTCTACCTAGCAGTTGTGTTTTTCCAATCTGTTCTAGTACATTACGTATTTCTGGTTGAAAAATAATAATCAATGCAAGTGGTCCCCACATAATTACATATTCTAGTAATAAACCAATTGTTGTGAGTCCAAAGGCATCACTTACTATTTTGAGTACTAAAATAATAGCAACTCCCTTAAATAGTAAAGTTAATTTTACATTATTTCTAATATTTTTTAAAATATAATAAAATGCTAACCAAACTAACGAAATGTCGATAATTTTTTTAATAATAGTAATAATACTATCTAATGTCATAATTGATTCTTCCCTTCATACTCTTTTATTATAGCAAATAAAGACATAGTAAGCAAATACCATGTCTATTCTTTTTTTAAATCTGGATCTTCAAAAATAATTACTGGACTGGCTACTTCTAACGATTGATTTGGATCAGATGGATGTTCTAGTGTTGTATTCATATCTTGATTTTCAATAGGACTAGACTGTTCAACACTGATGGAGCTAGTAGGAGAAACTACTTGTGGTTGAAGTTCTGGTTCTACTGTTACTGATGAAATAGTAGAATGAACGGATACTGGTTCTATTGGTACTACTTCTTTTGGTTGGTTGGTAACCACCGCTACTTTTGATTTTGCTTCTTTTTCCAATTTTTTTCTTTCCATTAAAAAGCCAATAATAGCCATTATTAAGATAACAGATAATATAGTTGTTCCTATATATAAAGGACCATCTAATACATCTCTAAAAAATTCGATCATCTTTGCACCCTCTTATTCTATTAAAAGTATAACATAAACTAAAATAAATGTAAAAGCAAAGATTATAAAAAAAAGAAAAAGTCTTATTTAATAAGACCTATTATATATTTCTTTATTACTGTATTTTACATTTTCTATGTTCTACATAACTAATCCACCATCTATTTGAATAATGGTTCCTGTTGTGAAGTTAGCATCATTACTTGCTAGATAAAGATAAGCTCCTGCTATATCTTCTGGTTGTGCCATTTTCATTAATGGTGTCATTTGAATTAATCGTTGTTTCATATCTTCTGTAACAGATTCTTTCATCATATCTGTTTCTACTACACCAGGAGCAACAGCATTGACACGAATCTGATATTTACCAAGTTCTTTAGCAAGAGATTTTGTAATGCCATTAACAGCAAATTTACTAGCAGCATAAGAAACTTGATTTCTACCACCATTCATTCCTACCATGGAACTTGTATTAATAATTACTCCACCTGTTTCTTTCATATATTTTACAACTTCACGTGTAGTTTTTAGAAGGCCAAAGACATTGACATCAAACATTTCATAAAAATCTTCATCCGTTGAATCTAATAATGATTTTTCAGAAGTAATTCCCGCATTATTAACTAAAATATCAATATGTTTCCAAATACTAATTACTTTTTCTATCATCTTATTTATACTTTCTGTATCTTTCATATTGACACCAATTGGTAAAATATATTCTTCGGAAATAGATAAACTTTCCTTTATTTGTTCTGCTGCACGAACTGCATTTTCTTCTGTACTGCCACAAATTACTACTTTGGCACCATTTTTTAAATATAGTCTAGCAATAGCATTACCAATTCCTCTAGTACTTCCAGTAATAATAGCAACTTTATTTTCTAATTTCATATTCTTTTCTCCTATTAAATTTATTATAACATGTATTCAATAAGAAATAAAAATAAATATTAAATTCTTAACACTTGACCAATACTTAATGTATTACTTGTTAAGTTATTCAATTGTTTAATACGATCTACTGTAGTATTAAAACTTCTGGCAATTCCATATAGAGTATCTCCTGGTTGTACCGTATACGTTCTAGTTTCCGTATTACTACTTGTCGGAATTTGTAAAACTTGGCCAATCGTTAAAATATTACTTGTTAAATTATTGATTCTTTTTAATTCGTCTACCGTTATATCAAACTTTCTCGCAATTCCATATAAAGTATCTCCTGGTACTACTGTATAGGTTAGGATTCCCGTATCTGTACTACTTGCTGGAATTTGTAAGATTTGACCAATTGTTAAAATGTTACTTGTTAAATTGTTAATTCTTTTTAATTCGTCTATCGTTATATTAAATTTTCTCGCAATTCCATATAAAGTATCTCCTGGTTGTACCGTATAAGTTTTGGTATCCATGTTCATATCCTCTGATACTTTTAAAACTTGACCAATTGTTAAAATGTTACTTGTTAAATTATTGATTCTTTTTAATTCGTCTACCGTTATATTAAACTTTCTCGCAATTCCATATAAAGTATCTCCCGGCTGTACCGTATAAGTAGATACACTATTATTACTCTCTCCAGTCACACAAGAATTTAAGTTTCCATATAAAGAATTCAAAACATTCCAAGTTTGCGTATTGGTTGTTCCTGTTGTTGTTAAATCATTATTATATTGAAAGCGTTTTAAAGCATTTTCAGTTTCCAGATCAAAAGTAGAATTAATTGGTCCGGTATAATATAAAAGTGCTTTTAATTTTGTCTGTAGCTCCCTTACTTTTTCACCAGTTGAACCCAAACTTAAAGTAGGATTTGCACGAGTAGAAACTACTGCTACTTCAGTTAAATTAAATAGTAATTGCCACATTTCCTCATTAACAATTCCTGTTTCTTCTAAATTATATTCTCTTTGAAAAGCTTTCACTCCTATTTCGGTTGCTAATCCAAAACTACCATTGACAACAGCATTATAAAAACCTAATATTTTCAACTTTTCCTGGAGTATTTTGACATTATTTCCAGTTGATCCTAATTTTAAATCTTCATTTAACATCCTATCACCTAATCAATTCTATTCATTTATTGGCAAAATATTATATATAATATAACGAGGTGAATTATGGCAAAAGGATATTTATTAATTAATGTTTATGGTGATACCATTGCAAATCCTGTCAAAAATGCTAGTGTTGTAGTATCCAAAAATGGAAATGTACTCATCACTACTACTACCAATGAAAATGGTCAAACAGAAAAAATTTCTTTAGATACTGTTGATAAAAGTTATTCAGAAAGCAATCAGCAGGAAGTTAGGCCTTACGAGACATACGATGTTACTGTTTCTGCTTTAGGGCTTACTGAAACTAAGATTGAAGGAGTTCAAATTTTTGATGGAATTACATCTATTCAAAATATTTATTTAACTTCTGTTGATGAAAATCCTAATGAAGAAATATCAGAAATAACTCCTAATACTCTATGGGGAGATTATCCTCCTAGTGTTGCAAAAGATGAAGATAACCAAGATTTAGGAATTGCTCCTATTGTGTTACGACAAGTTTTAATTCCTACTAATATTGTAGTACATGATGGTAGTCCTAGTAATACCAGTGCTAAAAATTATACTGTTCCCTTCTTAGATTATATTAAAAATGTTGCTAGTAGTGAAATTTACAGTACTTGGCCAGAAGAAACAATTAAAGCCAATATTTTAGCAATTATTTCTTTTACTCTTAATCGTATTTATACTGAATGGTATCCTAGTAAAGGATATAGTTTCACAATTACATCCACTACTACTTATGATCAAAAATATACTGTAAATGGTACTATTTTTGAACCTATTTCCGATATGGTAGATGAAATATTTACGAATTACATTCGTAGTGGAATTAGAATGGAACCTTTACTTGCTCACTATAAAAGCGAAACAAATGAAGAAGGATATTTAAGTCAATGGGGCTCTAAACAATTAGGAGATCGAGGATATAGTGCTTTAGAAATTTTAAGATTTTACTATGGTAGCAATATTAATATTTATGAAGCAGAAATAACTCAAAAATACCCTTATTCTTTTACTTCTGTTTTAAAAGAAGGAGACTGTAGTTTAGATGTATATATTTTACAAAATACTTTAAATTATATTAGAGGAAGTTACCCAGGAATTCCAGCAATTCCCAATCCTAGTGGTTATTTTGATAGTGCTACTAAAGATGCTGTTCGTACCTTTCAAAGTGTCTTTTCTCTAGCAAAAACAGGAGAAGTTAATTATCAAACTTGGTATAAAATGTCTTATCTATTACTTGCTGTTACCGATATGACAAATAGTATTTATAATTAGTTTACGACTAATTCAATTATTTTTTAGAAAAGAGGTTAAATATGTACGATAAATTTTCTAATTTACCAAAAAATTGTTTTTTAATAGGACCAACAGGTCCAATAGGGCCAACAGGTCCTCAAGGGGAACCAGGAAGTGCTGGAATCGCAACTACTATTTTAGGTAGCTATGATAGTTTAGAAGAATTTCAGAAAGAACACCCGGTAGGAGAAGAAGGAAATGCTTATATGATAGAGGGAGATCTTTATATTTGGTTTCCTGAAAATCAAGAATGGTTAGATGTCGGAAGAATTTGCGGTCCTCAAGGAGAACCTGGAGAAATGGGACCAACTGGACCAACTGGTGCTAAAGGAGAAGATGGCGTTGGTGTTACTATTTTAGGTAATTATAGTACCGAGCAAGAGTTAAAGAAGGAGCATCCGCAAGGATCTCCAGGAGATTCTTATTTAGTAGGTGATCATCTATTTGTATGGTCAAATGAAAAAAATCAATGGGTAAATGTTGGGATAATTCGTGGTCCCCAAGGAGAACCCGGTCCCCAAGGAATACAAGGTC
>CANQKN010000035.1 GCA_947624515.1 uncultured Bacilli bacterium | reverse complement strand
CATGTTTCATTCCACCATTATACCAATCTACTTTTCCCCAGTAATCTAATGCCTCACGAGAAACAAATTCCTTATCATTATGAGGATCCATATATCTTAACCAATACCAAGAAGAACCAGCCCAGTTAGGCATTGTATCTGTTTCTCTTTTCGCAGGTTTTCCACAATGTGGACAAGTAGTATTGACAAATTCAGGAATTCTAGCAAGTGGACTTTCTCCATCATCTGTTGGTTCATATTCTGCAACATCAGGAAGAAGTACTGGTAAATCTTCTTCCGGTACTGCTACCCAACCACAGTCTTCGCAATAAATTAGAGGAATAGGTTCACCCCAAAATCTCTGACGAGTAAAAATCCAATCTTGAAGTTTATAATTAGTTTTCTTATGTCCAATCTTCTTTTCTTCCAAATAAGTAATCATTTTTTCAATGGAGTCTTTCTTATTATCCATACCATTTAAGAATTCAGAATTTACCATTACTCCATCTTCGGTATAAGCTTCTTTAGAAATATCTCCACCTTGAATGACTTCAATAATATCAATTCCAAATTTTTTGGCAAAATCATAATCCCTTTGATCATGGGCAGGAACTGCCATAATAGCTCCTGTTCCATAATTCATCATAACATAGTCGGATATATAAATAGGAATTTCTTTTCCATTAACAGGATTAATAGCACTAAGTCCATCTAGTTTCACACCTGTTTTATCCTTTGCTAATTGAGTTCTTTCAAATTCCGTTTTCTTATTTGCCTGTTCACGATAACGAAGAACATCATCCATATTTTGAATTAAATTTTGATATTGATCAATATATGGATGCTCTGGAGCAACTACCATAAAAGTAACTCCAAACAAAGTATCAGGACGAGTAGTATAAACAGTCAATTTCTGATCTACTTGTTTTAAATTGAAATCAACTTCTGCACCTGTAGATTTACCAATCCAATTGATTTGAGCTAACTTTGTTCTTTGTTGAAAATCAGTATCTTTCAAGCCATCAATTAAATCTTCTGCATAATCACTCATTCTAAGCATCCACTGTTCTTTTTCACGCTGTTCTACTTGAGTTCCACATCTTTCACAAACTCCGCCACTAGAATCCTCATTAGATAAACCTGTTTTACATTTTGGACACCAATTAATATTTTTCTTAGCTTTATAAGCCATTCCCTTCTTAAAGAATTGTAAGAACTGCCATTGAGTCCATTTATAATATTCCGGATCCGTTGTTGAAAATTCTCTTGACCAATCAAAAGAAATTCCTAATTTTTGGATTTGTGCCTTGAATGTCTTAATATTTTCTTTTACAGCAATACTTGGATGAATATGATTTTGAATTGCATACTGTTCTGCTGGTGCACCAAAAGCATCCCATCCCATTGGAAATAATACATTAAATCCCATCATTCTCTTTTTTCTCGCAAGAACATCTAAAGCTGTATAACTTCTTACATGTCCAACATGTAATCCTGCACCACTTGGATAAGGAAATTCTACTAAATAATAATATTTTTCCTTATTCTTATCTATTTTGGCTTCAAAAGTATGATGTTCTTCCCAATACTTCTGCCATTTACTTTCTATTTTTTGTATACTAAGCATTTTTCTTCTTTCCTTTCTTTTTATTACTTTGTTTTTTCTTTTTTTCTAAATATTTTCTTTCCCATTCTAATTCTTCTGAATTATTTTGATTTTGTTTGTTTTGATAATATCTACCTAATAGGAAAAATGTTAACACGATAACAGGAACAACAGCTACAAAGCCAAATAAAATCTGCCATATAATACCATCGACTTTTGCAACAATCGTAGCAATTAAAGCAATATCAAGGCTAGTAACGATACCTACCACTCGTATAAATTTATAATAACTAAAAGTATTAATATCTAACTTATATAAAGAAATTAAATACTGTACTTCTGAAGGTACTTTAACACCTCTTCTAGCTTTCCTGATGAATAATAGATAATAAATCATATAAATCAGAAGAAAACTAAATAGAAACCATCCAATATATTCCACAATATTCTCCTTTCCAAAAAAAAACGATTATTCATCTAAGGACGAATAATCGCGGTACCACCTTAATTGACAGAAAATCTATCCACTTATAATTGATATAGGAATTACCCTATTCACTCTGAAGATAAGTTCATAAAATTCTTATTATCTATTTTCACCAACCATAGACTCTCTACTAATAATCCTTTTATTACTACTTCTTCATCAACATGAAACTAATATTAGTATAACATAAAAAGTAATTTATGCTAAATTTTTTTAACAATTTGTTTTGGCTTTTCTTGGTTTTCTACCGCAGAAAACAAAATATTCTCATTATCTTTTTGTACTTCTTCAGTATTCTGATCAGTAGTAGAAGTTTCAATATTTTCTGAATTAGAAACAACCAGTAAGCATTGTTCATATTCTTTAATTTCTCGTGAAATTTTTGCTATCTTAATATGATATAAATCCCTTTTTTCTTGTAAATACTCTAATTCATCTGATAATTCATGTCTTGAGTATTGAGAAACTTCACTATAATCATTTTTAATAGTACGACCTTTCGTTATAATTTTGGCTATAAGACTACCAGAAACAGTAAGTAAAACAATTTCAAGACCACTTAAAAGGTAAAATGCTTTTCCTACATCACCTAAAACCAATAGAGATTTAATGAGTACCAATACACCAAGAAAAGAAAAGATAAAAAATGGTACTGCCAAAAATTTCATATGCAAATTCTTTGTTTTTAAAGAAAGATAAGAAGAAAGTAATTTCATTCGATCCAAACAACTATCTTCCAATTCTTTTTGTACCGATAACTGTTTTTTTAAATTGATTATCTTATTATTTAGTTGATCAGTAGGTAAATCCTTTTCTATCATAGACATAAACATACCAAAACCCTCCAATATAAAGTATCTACTATTATACTAGATAGTTCCAATATATTCAAGAAGTTTTAAGAAAAGTTTAATATATTCTTTTCCTAAATTATATTTTTTCAATTTACGAATCTCAATTCTCTTTCTTTTAATAGGAAGTTCACTAAACATAATAGAAGAAATTTTTTCTTTTAATAGTGTATTAATTGGTAAATCCAATAAAATACTATCAATATCATCATTAATTAAACGGACCGCATCTATTTCAATATCTTTTCCCTTACAATTTAAAGTAAATTGTCCAATAGAAGGAACATGTTCTACATCAATTACGAAATCGGTATCATCTACATAACTAACAGCTTTAATCTGAGTATCATTAAAATATGCAATCACAGAAGTAGCTCTTTTCGTATTTCTAAAACGAATTTTATAATTACGATAATCACTGACTACTCCACGGTTTCCTTCTAAAGTACGAATAATAATAGTATAGTTACTTGGTAAATAATTATAATCGATTTGAGTAATTAAATAATTTTCTTCATTATCATCTTTATCTTCATATAAATTAAATGTATTACTTTCTCCAGGAAAAACATGGATTTCTAAAGAATCAGGATTTCCTGTAAAATTAACCGCTTTTGTGTTATTTAATGGAATAATAGCCCCTCTTTTTACAAACACTGGATAATCTTCATCACGAAAGAAAGAAATATATTGTTTATTACCAGGAAATTTTTTACCTGTTTTAAAGTCATACCAAATACCCTCTGGTATAAAAAATTTATGAATTGTACGATTAATAAGGGGATCTTTTTTCGTTAAAATAGGTGCAATTAACATATCACCAAGATAATATTGATTGCGATAATTACTATCATCATAAACCCAAGGATAATCATAATACAAAGGTTTTAACAACAAATCTCCCTCTTTATGATAAGAATAAGCTTTTGTATATAGATAAGGAATTAAATTATGTCTTAACAATAAATATTTGTCTACTACCTCTAAAGTTTTAGCATTCCATCTCCAAGGCTCTTTACGATAATATCTACCACGAGGAGCATGAAATCTTAAAATAGGACTAAATGTAGCTAATTCAATAGAACGAACATATAGTTCCTCTTCTTCAATTCCACCATAATTTCCAGCAACATCATTACTAATCCAATTTACTCCAATATTACTAGCTTGTTGATGAATCATAGGTATTTTTCTTAGCATTTCCCAACCAATTAAAGTTTTTCCTGTATAAGTAACTGGATATCTATGGGTAGCAATCAATCCATTACGAGCTAAAATCATATTTCTTTGACTAGCATTCGTATAATTACTAGTAAATAAAGATTGATTGATTCTCCATAAGGCTTGAACATTCATCTCATTTGATTTTATATCATTCCAAAAGAAATCAATTCCCATTTTAGTAAGTGGAGAAAGCATAAATTGATAAATTGCATTTAATAAAACTGGATTAAGAGGATCAAAGGCAATAATTTTATTATCTGTAATATGAAAATAGGAAGCAATATCAGAATAATATTTTTCATGAGCATAAATTCCTTGAACAGGGTTAAACTGTAATCCAATTCTAATATTTTTTTGATGTAAAAAATCAACTAATGTAGTAGGATTAGGTATTAAAACTCGATTAAATGTATAGCCGCTAGATAGCTTAGTTCCATCTTGAAATTGATTGATATGCCAGCTATCATCTAATAATAAGACAGATAATGGGATTTCTCTTTTTTCAAATTGATTAACTAAATTAAATAGTTGTTCTTCTTTATAGTCTAAATCTCTGCACCACCAATTGCCAAGGGCATATCTAGGAATCATTGCAGGATTTCCAGTTAATAAATAATAATCTTTTAAAGCTAATAAAAAATCGTTACCATACATGAATAAATAAAGGTCAATTCCTAATTGATCACGAGAAACAAGCTGATTATGTTCATCGTAATAATCATGGTTACTATCATCTATAGAAGCAAATCCATCTACAGAATATAAACCATTTCTAGGTTTTGCATCTTCATTACTTCCATCTAGGCAAATAAAATTTCCCTTATAATTTCGTACTTCGGGATGATGATAATACCAAGTTCTATCAGTACCATTTAAATCTACTTTTAAATTATTAGTAGGTATTAATTTTCCACTATCAAAATTTTTTTCCTTAGTATAGGAAAGAGTAAAATAATTAGTTTTAATAACAAGATAATGATCATCTTGATTCACTTGAAAATCTGCTTTTGGAAATTTACGAAATTGAACTAATTGTGTTTCATAATCACAAAATTTTCCTTCAGGATGATATTCTAAACGAACTAATCTTTCGGTTAATACTGTAATACGATAATGATTTCCTTGGATAATAGATTCATTATCAGCTAACAAATGACTGAAAGCAGGATTTACTCCTTCTATAATATTTTTCTCTTCCATATATTTCACCCTATTATTCATTTTATTAAATTAATCATAACACAAATAAAAAGAAAAAAAAAGACCTTAACCAAGGAAGGATAAGGTAAAATCAAAATTTTTTAAAAATTGATAAAGAGGATGAACAAGCCACTGATCTTTTATCATCATAATCTCTTCTTCTGGAATATTATGAATATCATAAACATCTTCTAAACTAGGATTAAAGTGCGTTGATTTTAAATATTCTATATAAAAATCGATAGTCATTAATGGCTGTTCTTGATAATCTAATAAAGTAGATACTTCCATTCTCATCTGATAATAAACAGAATTCTCTGTAAAATCATTGTGTCCTTGTAAAGAAATTTGATATTGCTCTTCATTATAAGAAAAGGTAACAGTAATATTATCATGATCTATAGTACCTTGAAAAGGAATCTCTTTCTGATTTTGATTAAAAAATCCACTAAATGAAATATTTTTTTTATCACTTGGAAAAATTAGTTGCAACAAACAATCATTATTTTGATAAAATTCAAGAGTTTGTTTCTGATCTAATTGATAAGTAATTTGATACTTTTGATCACTAGTTTCTAATTCATAACGAATAATTTGATTAAATCCGTAATAATAGACCTGATAAGTAAGTCCAATATCATCTTTAAAATCAATCGATTCTACTAATAAATCAAGATTTTTAGTAATCTCATCAACAGAAAGAGAATGAATAAAGGCCATATGTTCTAATAATTTTTGATCCTGTTTTAGATATTGAATAAATGTAGTTATGATTTCCTTTAACGAAGAATTTGTAAGAGTATAGGTTAAACGATTCACTTTCTTATCTTTACCATGATAAGAAATGGTAACTTTTTCCTTAGTAATTTTTTGATTATCAACAATATTTCTAATAGCATCTTTAAAGTAAGATAGGATTTGATCATAATCATTACTATTTAATTTTAAAAACATAGAATAATAATTAAGATCACTAGAATAATGTTTAGAAGTAAGTTCATCCATAGAAAAATACACTTTTTGATTTTGAAAAGAAAAATCCAAATTCCATAATTGACGATTAGAAAAGGATAATTGGTTTTTTAATTCTTCATCTAATATAGTAGCATCTGCCCAAGTATTCAAACTAACATCATTACTAGTTGATATATGATTAACTAGCTCTTGATAGTTTTCTAGTAATAGATCTAATTGACTAGTTAAATTAGAAATACTTTGCAACATAACTACTTTTTCACTAGAAATTAATAAGAAACCAAAAATTAATAATCCAATAGAAAAAAAAGATAACAAGAAAGCAAAGATAGTCATTTTTTTACTTTGTTTCTGATTAAGTTCAACATCCACTACTATACACCACCATTATATTCATTATATAATTTTTCCTAAAAAAAGGCAATTCATTCCCATAATCTGTGATAAAATAAAAAAATGGAAGTGAAATTATGGAAAATCCTTTTATTTATAGTGATAGCAACAAACGGTATCATACGCTAGATTATTTCTATAAACAGAAATTTGGAAAGAAAGTCTGTAAGATTAGTTTAAATGCTGGGTTCACTTGTCCAAATAAAGATGGCACAAAAGGTATTGGAGGTTGCATTTACTGTTCAAAATTAGGAAGTGGCGATTTTGCTGGTAAAAAAGAAAAAGATTTGGTAACTCAATTTAAGGAAGTAAAAGAAATGATGCAAAAGAAGTGGAAAGACACTCTTTACATTGGTTATTTTCAAGCAAATACAAATACCTATGCGAAAATTGATGTATTAAAGCAAAAATACGAACCAATTTTAGAACTAGATCAAGTTGTTGGTTTAAATATTGCGACACGACCAGATGCAATCACTGATGAATGTTTAGATTACTTAGAAGATTTATCAAAAAGAACTTTTTTAACTGTTGAACTAGGATTACAGACAATTCATGAAAAAACTTCTCAATTCATTAATCGCGGACATGATTTAAAATGTTTTGATGAAATGGTTAAAAAATTAAGAGAAAGAAATATCAATGTAGTTGTGCATATTATCAACGGACTTCCCTATGAAACAAAACAAATGATGATAGAAACAATAAAACATATTAATCAATTAGATATTCAAGGAATAAAAATTCATATGTTACACATTATCAAAGACACTAAACTACAAGAAATTTACGAAAAAGAACCATTTCCAGTTCTTACAAAGGATGAATATGTGGATATTGTAGTAAGTCAATTAGAACTATTAAGACCTGAGATTGTGATTCACAGAGCTACAGGAGATCCAGTAAAAGACGATATTATTGCACCAACTTGGTTACTAAAAAAATTTTGTGTGTTAAATGATATTGATAAAGAAATGGTAAAAAGAAATACTTACCAAGGAAAAAAGTTAAAAAAAGAAGCAATATAAAAAGGAGCCTTAGCTCCTTTTTTGATGCTTTAACACATCGATATAGTAATGTTTACCAAGTAGATAGTAATGTCTAAAATCACTATCATGCATAATCATCACCAGTTTTATTATGTATTACTTTTCAATAAATATACTAACTATTTCTTTGTCTTTTCTAAAGATTCAGCAATGACAGTACCAGCTGTTACTAAATTTTGTAAGTCACTTGGTACAATAATCTTAGTAGATTGACCATTTGCTACTTCTACCATAGCATCATAACTTTTTAGTTTTAAAACAGCTTCATCTGCTTTAGCATCTTTTAATAATTTTAAAGATTCAGCTTTAGCTTCAGATACTTTTAAAATAGCTTGGGCTTCTCCATCTGCTTCACGAATATGAGATTCACGTTTAGCATCTGCTCTTAAAATGGCACTTTCTTTTTCTCCTTCAGCAATTAAGATTGCAGCTTTCTTTTCTCCTTCTGCTTGAAGAATTTTTTCACGTCGTTCACGTTCTGCTCTCATTTGTTTTTCCATTGCTTCTTGAATATCTCTTGGTGGAATAATATTTTTTACCTCAACACGATTTACTTTAATACCCCAAGGATCTGTTGCTTCATCCAATATACTTCTCATTTTTGAATTTATAATATCGCGGCTAGTTAAAGTTTGATCTAATTCTAATTCACCAATGATATTACGAAGAGTAGTAGCCGTTAAATTCTCAATAGCATTAACTGGATTTTCTACTCCATAAGTATAAAGTTTAGGATCTGTAATTTGAAAATATACAACAGTATCAATCTGCATCGTAACATTATCTTTAGTAATAACAGGTTGTGGTGCAAAATCTTTTACAATTTCCTTTAATGTAACATCACTAGCTACACGATCAATAAAAGGAATTACATAATGCACTCCTGTTTGTAAAGTAGCATGATAGCTACCCAATCTTTCTACAACTTTTGCTCTTGATTGTGGGATAATTTTAATACCTAGTACTACTAATACTAATATAATAATTAGAATGATATAACCCATGTTAATCTTCCTCCTTTACTTCTTTAACATTTAGTTTTACACC
>CANQKN010000034.1 GCA_947624515.1 uncultured Bacilli bacterium | reverse complement strand
TGAGTAGGATTGATAGCAGTTACTAAAACTAATTTAGAATCTTCTTTAGGAGATGCTGTTTTTAAAATCTTAGCCTTATAATTTCCATATAATTCTAAATCATCTTCATTTAATCCTAATTTTTTGCCTATTTCTACAATTGTTTGCATCTTATCACCTCTAATTCATCATATTAAAATACTATCTGTATTATATCATGCCACTCAAAAAAAAGATAACTATTTTATTCGTTACCTTTCTTCTTCGTAATATCAAATTTTCCATTCTGATAATCGATGACTAATGTCATACCAAAATCTACCTCATTATTAATTAAAACTTTGGCTAAATTAACTTCTACGGTACGACTTAATAATCTTTTTAATGGTCTAGCACCATAAGTAATATCATAACCATTTTCAATTAGATAATCTTTACAAGAGTCTGTAAGTTCAATATGAATTTGATTTTCTTGTAATCGATCTTCAATTTCAAAAATTAATTTATCTAAAATCTTACGAATAGCATCTTTCGTTAATGGATTAAAAATGATAATTTCATCTACTCGATTAATAAATTCTGGTCTAAAGTGAGCTTTAACTTCATCCATGACTTGATTCGTATTTCCATCTAAAATATATTCACTGCCTAAGTTAGATGTCATAATAATAATCGTATTTTTAAAATCTACCGTACGTCCATTAGAATCTGTTACACGTCCATCATCTAGAATCTGTAATAATAAATTTAAAACTTCTGGATGAGCTTTTTCGATTTCATCAAATAAAACAATACTATAAGGATTTCTTCTAACAGCTTCTGTAAGTTGTCCTCCTTCTTCATATCCTACATAACCAGGAGGGCTACCAATTAAACGAGATACTGAGAACTTTTCCATATATTCACTCATATCAATACGAACCATATGTTTTTCATCATCAAAAAGTTCATAAGCTAATGTCCTAGCAATTTCTGTTTTTCCAACACCAGTAGGACCCAAAAAGATGAAGGAACCAATTGGTCTATTAGGGTCTTTAATACCACTACGACTTTTAATAATAGCATCACTTACTAATTGAATAGCATCATCTTGACCAATAACTCTTTTTTTCATATTTTCTTCTAATGATAATAGTTTTTCTTTTTCACCACTTACCAATTTACTTACTGGAATATTTGTCCATTTGGAAATAACAGATGCAATATCTTCACTGGTTACAGTATCACTTAAGATTTTATTTTTTTCTAAACCATTTAATCTTTCTAGTTCTTTTTCTAAAGCTGGAATATCTCCATGTCTAAGTTTAGCAGCACGTTCTAAATCATAATCGTTTTCTGCTTGTTCCAAATCGAATCTAGCTTTTTCAATTTCTTTTTTCTTTGCTTTAATTTGATCGTTAATTTCTTTTTCTTGATCCCATGCTGCACGTAATTCTTTTTCTTGATTTTGCAAGTTTTCTAATGTTTCATTAATAGATTCTACTCGTTTTTTGGATAATTCATCTTTTTCTTTTTTGATTGCTTCTTTTTCAATTTGTAGTCTCATAATTTCACGAGTTAAACTATCTAAGCTAGTTGGAACGGAATCCATTTGTACTCGAATAGTAGCACAGGCTTCATCAACTAGATCAATAGCTTTATCGGGTAGAAAACGATCCGTAATATAACGATTAGATAAAGTAGCAGCTGAAATTAAAGCTCTATCTTGAATAGAAACACCATGATGAATTTCAAATCGTTCTTTTAATCCTCTTAAAATGGTAATAGTATCTTCTACAGTAGGTGGATTTACCAAGATTTTTTGAAATCTTCTTTCGAGAGCACCATCTTTTTCAATATATTTACGATATTCATTTAAAGTAGTAGCACCAATCACATGAATTTCACCACGAGCAAGCATTGGTTTTAAGATGTTAGAGGTATCCATTGCTCCATCCCCACCAGTACCTACAATTGTATGAATTTCATCAATAAACATGATGATTTCTCCTTCTGATTTTTTAACTTCATTTAAAACATTTTTTAATCGTTCCTCAAATTCACCACGATATTTAGCACCAGCTACTAAGCTAGCCATATCTAATTCCCAAATTGTTTTATTTTTTAAACTACTTGGTACATCTCCACGCACAATTCTTAATGCTAACCCTTCTACAATTGCTGTTTTTCCTACACCAGGTTCTCCAATTAAAACTGGATTATTTTTGGTTTTTCTAGATAGAATCCTAGTAATACTACGAATTTCTTCATCACGACCAATGACAGGATCAATTTTTCCATTTTTTACATCTTCAATGATATTACGACCATATTTTTCTAAAACATTTTCTTGTTCTTCTTGCATATTTGGATACATATTAATCACCTCATAGTTATCATTATACTCAAAAATTAGCACTTGTCAATATAGAGTGCTAATTTCGACAAAAAAAGAAAAAGAATTAGTAAATTACTTACTTAATTCTTCTATTGCACTTTGTAGTTGTGTATCAGTATCATTGCTAGGATTTTGATAGTATTCAATATTTAACTGTACTTCAATATCAGGGGTAACTCCTACTTCATTTATCCAATTGCCATTTGGAGTTAACCATTTCTGAATGGTATATTTTACTGTTGCACCACTTTCTAGTTGGTATGCCTTTTGTACAGTTCCTTTTCCATAAGAATTCGTTCCTATTACTGTTGCACCATAAGATTCTTGCAATGCAGAAGCTAAAATTTCTGATGCAGATGCACTATTATGATTAATTAAAACAATGATTTTATAATCTCGATCCATATTTGTTTTTGAATAAATCTGTTCAATAACTCCTTTAGTATCTAATTGATAGATTATTTTACTTTTATTTAGAAATAAAGAAGCAATGTCTGTAACAGTAGATAAATATCCTCCAGAATTATCACGAACATCAATAATTAAACTATCGATATTTTTTGCTTCTAATTCCATTAATTTTTTCTCAAATTGAGGATAGGTATTAGATGCAAAAACACTTAATCCCAAATAACCAATCTTTTTTCCATTTTTTTCGAATATTTCACTATTAACAGAATCTAATTCAATTTCTTCTAAATTAAGAGAAAATTCTACTTCCTTACCATCACGAAGAACTTTAACTTTTACTTTTTGATTACCGTTTTTAATATTAGAAGAAATCTCACTAGGACTAAGCCCCTCTACACTAACATCATTTACAGATTTGAAAATATCTCCTTTTTGTAATCCTGCTTTAGAAGCTGGAGTATTTTCAAATACGCTATTAATAATAACAGTACCATCTTCTTGTTGCATAATTTCTATTCCAATACCGGTATATTTACCTTCTACTTGTTCATTAAATTCACTAGATTCTTCTTGATTCATATAAAAAGAATAGTCATCCCCTAAATATTCCAACATTCCTTTAATTCCAGCTTCCATAAGTTTATTAGAATCAATTTCTTCATAATAATCCGTTATAATGTTATTATAGGTGTTTACAAATTCTTTAAACTCTTTAGGAATTTCCTTTATTACTGTTTCATGATCATTATCACTAGGAACTAAATAAGTTACAAAAGAACCAATCACTCCACCAAGAATTAAAGTAATAATCATAATTACAATGACTTCTATATAATTAAATCCAGCTTTTTTCTCAACAATAACTTCTCTAACTTCTGAATCGACTTGTTTCTCATTTTTCTTTTCTGTTATTTTCTTTTCTTTTTTTTCCATATGACACCTCATTTATCCTATAATTCATTTTATCACAAATAATAGAAAAATAGAATAAAATATAAAAAATCAATTATACAATTGATTTTTTATATTTTTAAATGAAAAGTTTTTGCTAAAGTTTTAGTAGTTTGTGTTGTATCATCAGTATTTTCATAATATGCTTGTACATGATCAACAAAAAATGGATTTTCAATAGATGGGCTAACATTAATAATATTAATAGGAGCACCAATATCTACCATAAACTTTTCAGCAGCAGTTCTAATTGATTTAAAATCAATATATTGTTGATCATTTATTTTAATTAAAATTGCTTGCTCATCAACTATATCAATATAAGGTACTTCATCTTGAGTAAAACCATCTGCTTCATATCTAAGTAAATCATTACATTTTTTCTTAACTCCTGTAAATATTTGATAATTTTTCATACTTACCCCCCTGCTTGAGAGCATATTATACACTATTTTTGAAAATAATGCAAATATTTTAAAAAATAAGATTAATGATCACTTTTTAAAAATAAAAATATAATATACTAGAGAGGAGTAATGATAGATATGTATAATGGATGTAATTGTGGAAATCAAGGTTCTTGGTTATGGATTGTATTAATTGTATTTTTAGTACTTATTATTTGTGCAACTGATAAAAGAAATGAATGCTGCTAATTAGTTATTAAAATTTAATATTTAGATCATTTAATTTTTAAGTGATCTATTTTTATTTTCTATATAATAGTCAATGCTTCACCTGTAGATTTATCAAATAATTCATATTTGAATCAAACTTTCTCTGTTAATTTCCATTATAAATTACTTTCCCCTACTATAATTTATCAATAAATCATATATTTCTTTACAATAGCCACTTAGGAAATCTTTATTAAATTTTTCACCTTGTGGAGTCACAAAATCTTCAAATTCAGAGATGGCTATATTTATATTTTCTTTATTTATTTTTTCCTCAAATATTTTTTTTGCAGTATTAATATGTCCTCGAACACATAAACCTGCCATGGCTTTAAAATATGATTTTTCTGGAAGAGTTGATTTTTCATATAATTGCATTGCAATCTCATCTGTAACCAATCTTGGATTGGATAAAATTATTTTATTCGTTCTAAATACGCCATGAGGAGCTGATTCACTCGGACAATCAATTACCTCCGCATCTTTTGGAATTTCAACATCATATAAAGTATCACCTCTAACTAACCATCTTAAAATTTTATCTTCAACACTAAAATTGAATCCACCCATTTCTTTAGGATCGGTAGCATTAGGATTCCAATTATTTGCAACATTAACTTCATTTAGCTTATATTCCAATTCTTGATTTGCTCCTGAAGTAGTTCCAAACATAACTTTTAAATTTTTTTTATTCATAATTACACCTTCTATAATAGAATTATAAAATATACTTTGTTCTTTACCCTTCCGGTATTTGGACAAGTGAATCGAAATTACATAGGAAATTAGTCTTTTATATCAATACTCAAAAAAGCTTGAATAGATCCTTCAATGGTACAAGTGTCATGGATACTACAACTTTCTTATTAAAATTTTAAAATCAGTATATAACACTTTTAACTTAATATTAAGTTTTGAGTTCAAAAGTCTAACTCTTATAAAAATAATTAATTCATTCCGCCTGACATTATTCTAAATTTTGGATTGTTATTCCATAATGATAATAATTTATCAAAATTATCATTAGGTTCAAGCATTAATGTAGCAAGATTGTCTAATTCTTTATATTCTTCTTCCGTTAATTGAAAATCTTTATCGCATAAATATTTAGGCTGTTGTAAAAAGATAATTTCATCGTTCATTAAGCAATGAAAGTCATAGAATAAGCACCTAATAGAAGCTTTAATACCATATGTATAAGGATTAGAAAAGTAATAAATATCTTTGCTTTTATATTTTCCTTGTCTTAATCCCAAATAAGCTTCTGCACTAAAAATAAATTTTTCTTTTGGCATGTCAAATAAATTAAAATCAATATGATATTCTTTTAATGTTTGTTCATCATAACACATGGTTGGATCAACTAATTTCCATTTTTTGTCTTTCCCATCATAGAATTCCACTATCCAATGATCCCCTGCACCATCTATTTCACTGATATAATGAGTAAAACCACTACGACATCTAGCAGGTATACCTTTTGCCTTTAAAATACTTATCAACAAAATAGATGTCTCTCTGCAACATACATGTATTTTATCTAATATATTTCTATTAACAGAATACCTTGAATCTCTTCGCAATAATTCTGATAGCATAGCTATAGCAGTTGGAAATAAATCATTCTCAAATATCAAAGTAGTTTCTGGAATTTTAGTCATATCCCCATAAAAACTATTTTTATTTTTTCTTTCTTCTTTATCTTTAAGATCAAATGGATGGATTAATTGATTCCTATTAAGAACACATAATTCCATAATATCATTAGGTAATTTTATAGCAAAATCCCTATATAATCCTAAATCTGTATATAAGCTTGTTTTTTTATAAAAATTAAGTATTTCTTTCTTCATATCGATTACTCCTTTTAAAAGATTACAAAGATTATAATATAATTATTAAAACATGATTGAAAAATGTTAAACTTCTATTTTCTAATTTGATTTGCTTTTTCTAATTTTCTTTCTAATCTTAATCTTTTCACTTCTTCTTTTGAAATAACTTCTTGATCGACTTGAATTGTTGCCAAAACATTAACCAATCTTTGATGAAGTGCATCTTCTTCTGATGTATATCGAGTCGCATCATTATTCCATCGAGTTTTTATTAATTCACCCATAGTTACCGTATCTAATTTTTCATATTTGCTAGCTCTTGAAAAATAATTGACATAGCAAACCAATTCTTTTGAACCCCCTGCTTTCATATATTCGTTCATAAATAATCTTAAGCCAGGGTCAGCATAGTCTACGCCATAGGACATAGGAATATCAATGTTTCTTCCAAATTCTTTAGCAAAAAGAAATGCTCTACGTGGTCCAATTCTTTTTTCGCCACGTTCAATAATTCTATACATAACACAATTTAACATTTCCTCTTTTTGATAGGTACAATTATCATAATCTTGAATAGCTTTTACAAACTCATTTTTCTCTGGAATTTGAATATCCATCTTTTTTATCATTTCTACAACTTCTTTAATATTTTTACCTTCAAAATCCTCATTGGAAATTCCTGGAATTACTGCATCCATATATTCTGAACTTTCAACTATTCCATTTTTACTTAAATGTAAATGAGCACTACCGACACCATAATTCCAATAAACTATATTTGGATATCCAGGTCGCATCAAATAAAAGTATTCATTATTAGGTAAAGAATGAATAAAGGATTTGGCATTATAAAATTTATCCCAATCTAATATTCTAACTTCTGAATCTGAATCTAATTGTTCATTGATATAATAATTTTTATTAAACATTTCATCACTAACTTGGGTAGGTTCTTGTCCTGAACAATACATGATTCTATTTATTTCATAATCCGGGTATCTTAATTCATACCATACTGCCATTTTCTCTATAAAATTACGCATTTTTGTTGGAAATTGATATTCTCCAATATCAGTATGATTTCCTGTAACCATAGTATTTGTATACCATTTTATAAATTCATCTACTTTATCGTCTAAAACAACAGTTCTATTACCTCCAAAATGTTCTGCAAGTATTTTTGCAGCTGGTGTTATATCTTGTTCGGTAAAAGTTTTATGATTTTCAGCCCAGTATTTAATTTTTTCTTCTTGTGACATTTTTTCATATCGTTCACGCTCACTAATATTTTGATTCTCTTTTTCCGTAATTTGTTTACTTTCAATAAGTCTATCAACAGCGTTATTTAATGCACCAAAACTTAAGGGATCTTCACTTTTTGATAGTTCTTCCATTTGTTGTAAATATTCAGGCATAATCCATCTTTTTAGCTTTTGTTTTATTTTTAATAGTTTATCTTTCATTCTCATCTTTCTAAACCTCCCTTGATTACTTATTATTTTATCATACTTTTTTCTTAAGCAACAAAAAAAGTACCAACTTCTTTAGAAATTAATACTTTTTATATATAAAGTTTTAAAAAGTTAGAACAGATTTTCAATGGTTTCCTAAAGGAAAAAGTACAACAACTTTTTGTTAATTTTTTTTATAAACTAATATAGAATCTTTTATATTTGAATCTTGAAACTTTAAGCCATCTACTCCCATGAAAGATATTAGATTTGGATTATATTCTCTTAAAATATTAAAAGTTTTTTCTAAATCATATATTAAACACCAACCATCTTCGTATTTTGTATTTGCTGTTGTTTGATATAAATAACTAATTAAAAGACTCCCATTTTGATTTAATGATCCTGCTAATTTATCAGTCATAATTTTTACAAAATGTCTAGATAAATATGTTCCTATATTTGACAACCAAATATTATCATAATTTCTCATCAAATCAATTTTAAATAAATTTCCAGTTATAAAATGAGGGAAGACTTTTTGAATTTTATCTCTTGTTTTTTCATAGAATGTTAAATCTTTTAAATATGGATTACAACCTAATATAACATTGGTTCTATCTTCATCTAAAGAAAACAGTCTATTTCTGATATCTACAGGTTTAAAAGTATTAAATAATTCATCCCAAAATAGATACGATTCATAGTCAAGCAAGCGTAATGTTAATTTTACTTTATTATATAGTTCTTTCTTAAAAACAAATTTATTATCCTTGAAGACATTAGGATAATCTTTAAATCTTAAAAATAACATGAATTCTTCTAATTCTAAATTTAATATACTAGCTATTTTTAAATAGTAATAAAATTTTGTGTATGGATTAGCATCCAATATAGAAATATCATGACATCCATATAAAATTGCATTTATGGCTTGATCTCCAGAAGACCCAACAGTTAATAATGATTTATCTTTTAAGTCAAATTCACTAATATAACTTGATATATTTTCAGTTGTAAAAGGGTAAATTTGGTAAAAGCAATTTTCTTGAGCGCCATCATCAACATCTATTTTGCCTTCACATCTTTTAATGGCACAATCCATAATTTTACTAAAGTTTTGACTCATATTATCACCAACTTTTTAATACGCATATTGATTGGCAATATGCAAGTATGTTTTCTAAATTGACAAACAATCAATTTAATTTTATGGATTATTATAACATACTTTTAAACAATTTAAAATTCAAACTATAAGAGTTCGAGTTCCCTATCTATCTAGTGCGGTTGAGAAAGTTATCTACAACTTTTCGTAATATTAGATTTTATTGTATAAAATTAGTAATACTTTAGTGCAAATTAGTCTACATACATCGAAAAATATGTATTTTTATGATAAAATTATATTAGGTGATTAATAATGAACAATATAAATTTAGATAACATTAAAGTAGCAATTTTTGATTTTGATAACACATTAGCTATTCATAAAGATAAAGATTTTCTAAAACATCGTCGAGAAAGTGAAGATAATTTTTTGAATTATTATTTAAAAGCATATTTAAATCCAAACTCT
>CANQKN010000033.1 GCA_947624515.1 uncultured Bacilli bacterium | reverse complement strand
CTTCTAAAAACGGCATTAAATCTAGTAAAGAAAAAAATCCGTAAAAAAACGGACTTTAGTCTAAAAATTTACGAAAAGGTGATTATTCAGCACCCTTTACACAACTTTCTAAAATATTAAGAATTTTATTTTTCATATCCTCATCTGCTTTTTGCCAAACTAGTTCAAAAAAGACACCCATACCTGGTAGAGTAATTTCATCATTATTTTTAATACTTTCTTCAATGGCATCTCTTAAAACATTGATGTCATCTCCTTTAAAATTATTAATAATATGACTTCTAATGTCGATATTCATATCTTTCTCCTTTCAATTATATTGTGGTAGATATCGATAACTTTTATACAAAATATAGTAATTTTAACTTGATTGTGATAAAATACTTAATAATTAAAGTGGTGATATAAATGTTTATTGATATCGATGGTAAACAAGTAGAAGTGATTATCGTAAAGAAAAAAGGAAATAAAAATACTTATTTACGAGTAAAAGAAGATTTAAAACTTTATGTTACTACTTCTTATTTTATGAGTGATCGAAAAATTAAAAGTATTCTTGATGAAAATATGTCATCCATTATTAAAATGTATCAAAAACAGAATTATAAACAAGAATTAAAAAAGGATTTTTATTATTTAGGAAAAAAATATGATTTAGTAAAAATCAACAGTAAAGATGTTGCTTTAGGAGAAAATAAAATCTTTGTACCAAGTAATTTTGAAGAAGACAAATGGTTAAAAAAACAGGCTCTTTCTATCTTTCAAGAAAGACTAGATTATTGGTATTCTTGTTTTAATCGAAAAATACCTTATCCATCTCTTACGATTCGTAAAATGACTTCTCGTTGGGGAGTATGCAATTCTAAATTAAAACGAGTTACTTTAAACTTAGAACTTATTAAAAAAGATATTTCTTGTTTAGATTATGTAATTGTTCATGAACTTTCTCATTTTGTTGAAATGAATCATTCTGATCGTTTTTGGAAAGTGGTAGGAGAAAATTATCCAAATTATCGAGAAATTCGAAAAATCATGAAAAATTATTAGGAGGGTGTATGTTAATTACAAGTTTAGAAAATGAAAAAATAAAAAAATGTATGAAATTAAAAGAAAAAAAGTATCGTGACTTGTATCAAGAATTTCTAGTAGAAGGAGAGCATTTAGTGATAGAAGCTTATCGTAGTGGTCTATTAGAAGAAATTTTATTAGAAGAAGATTCGGTTACGGTATTAGATGCTCCTATTACTTCGGTAACTAAAGAAATTTTAGCTAAAATTTCTACCTTAGATACTCCTAGTTATATCGTGGGAATTTGTAAAAAGAAAGAAGAAAAACAAGAATTAGGAAATAAACTATTACTTCTTGATCGTATTCAGGATCCCGGAAATTTAGGAACAATTATTCGTAGTAGTAAAGCTTTTGGAATAGATACTATTGTTTTAGGAGATGAAACAGTTGATTTCTATAATCCTAAAGTAATTCGTGCTACTCAAGGAATGGCTTTTCATATTCAGATTGTTTCTCGAAATTTAAAAGAAGTCATTTTAGAACTAAAAGAAAAAGATATTCCTATTTATGGAACAAGAGTTGAATATGGAGAAGATATTCGTACTTTGACCAATCGTGATAAAGAAAAATATGCTTTAATTATGGGAAATGAAGGTAGAGGAATTAGCGAAGAAATTCTGGACTTATGTGATAAATTTATTTATATTGAATTAGATAAGGATGTCGAAAGTTTAAATGTAAGTATTGCTACTAGTATTTTACTATACGAATTAAATAGGAGGGACTAATGGCAGATTTTATTTATGTTGGAAAAATTGTGAATACGCATGGAATTAAAGGAGAGATTCGAATTCTTTCTGATTTTGAAAAGAAAGATAAAGTCTTTATAGCAGGAATGCCTATTTATATTGGTAGAAAAAAAGAAAAAGAAGTTATTCGTACTTATCGACATCATAAAAATTTTGAAATGATCACAATGGAAGGTTATACAGATATTAATGAAGTTTTACGATATAAGGGGTTATATATTTATGTAAAAAAGGAAGATTTAAAGCTAGAAGCAGGAGAATTCTTAGAGAGTGATTTGTTAGGATTAAAGGTATTAGTTGATGGAAAAGAAAAAGGAATTGTTACGGATATTCGTGATTCTGGTCATAATAAATTTTTGGTTATCACTCATTTAGAAAAAGAAATTTTTATTCCTTATCAACTAGAATTTATTGCTGATGTTAATTTAGAAAAAAAAGAAATTACGATTACACCAATTAAGGGGATGTTTGAATGAAAATCGATATTTTAACTTTATTTCCAGAAATGTTTGCTTCTGTTTTTCAAGAATCTATTATCAAAAGGGCACTTGATCAAAAATTAGTAGAAATTAATGTCATAAATTTTCGTGATTTTTCTCAGGATATTCATCATAAAGTGGATGATACACCATATGGTGGTGGGAATGGAATGGTACTGATGTGCCAACCTATTTATGATTGTATTGAATCTATTAAAACAAAAGATAGCAAAGTTATTATGCTTACTCCGGATGGAAAAAAATATGAGCAAAAGATAGCTTATGATTTATCAAAAGAAAAACATTTGATTTTACTCTGTGGTCATTATGAAGGATTTGATGAAAGAATTCGAAAAATTGTCGATTTGGAAATTTCTATAGGGGATTATGTGTTAACTGGAGGAGAAATTCCGGCTATGGTATTAGCAGATTCTATCATTCGCTTAATTCCTGGAGTTATTGAAGAAGAAAGTCATTTAGTAGATAGTTTTAATGATCAATTATTAGATTATGAAACTTATACTAAACCAGAAGATTTTAGGGGTATGAAAGTACCAGAAGTACTTTTATCTGGAAATCATCAAAAAATAGATGAATTTCGAAAAAATTCGCGTTATAATAGAACTAAAGAGAGAAGACCTGATTTATTAAAAAAGTAGGTGGTAGTTTATGGAAGATAAAAAGTATTTTGTGGTAAAAGAAAAAAATAATAAAACCATTACTTATTTTGAATATGATAAGATGGAAGGCTATGATTTATCACCTAAAAAAGGTATGAAGATTGAAGATGCTATTAATGTTAACAAGGTAGTAATTATTAATCCTTCTTTAGCAGAAAAGGTAGCCAAAAAGAAATTGGATTTAAAATTTCGCAAACTATTACAGTTATTAAATATTATTTTTGAAACCGATGATGATACTGGTACTGCTTATCATCAGGGATTGGACGAAGTTAGCAAATTAAGAACGGAATTAGTAAATAAATATCGAAAACATTTAAGTGAAGAAGAAGCCGATTTAATGAATAAAAAACTAGATATTTTAGAGCACGGGTTAAAGGTAAGATTATTTTATTTAGAGCAAAATTATCAGAATATGTATTCTAATAGTATAGAAGGCAAATCTAGATAGTAGGGGGAAAAGAAAAATGAATCAAGATGATATGCAAGTTAAAAGAATAAATAGGATGTTAGAAGAAGTTACTAATACTCAAAATCATTTTAATAACATACTAGATACTATGACTAAACAATTAGATGAAATAGAAAAAAATTAGAAGATAAAGAAATTAAAGGAAAGTTAGAATTAAGTAATTTAGAATTAGTAGAAGCTAATAAAATATTTAGAGTTATCAAAAATTCAGCTGTTCATGCTCTTTTTACAACATTTGCTGCGGGAAGTTCTCTTTGTTTTGTACATATTCAACAGGAATTAGTTCCAGTTATAGATTCCATCACAACAGGTATTGATCATAATGGTATTAAAAACTGTATAATAGGAATTTCTGCTTTTGTTATTATTGGTATGAATATTAAGATTAAGTTAAATCATATGCATGAAAAATATGTGGAAGAACATCTTTCTGATAATGAATTGGATAAGAAATCATATAGTGAAATAAAAACACTAATAAAATCAAAAAAACAAGAGATAGAAAGAAATAAAAGAGATATTGATATCAATCCTTTTGGATAAAATAAGATAGTCTTTGAACTATTTTATTTTTTTAAAAGTCATTTACAATACTAGTAATTTTTAGTATAATACATATAATTTTTAACAGGGGGATTTCCAATGAAAAAGAAAGATATTAGCTACTTAAGTGAAGAACAAAAACAAGAATTAGAGAAATTAGAGAAATTAAATAAAAAATATGGTATTAAAAAATTATGTTGTTATACAATTCCTACTTTAGCATTCGCTATTAGTTTGGTGTGGGCAAATAAGCATACTGATACTCGCTATATACCATTTATAAATGAAAAGGTAACTTACTATAGTAATGATGAACTTACTTATTCTAGTTTAAATCATGAAATTACTAGATTAGAAAAAGAAGACTCTTCTTTAACAACTCTAACAAATCTTGAATCAGATAAAAGATTAGTTTTATATTCAGCTTGGGAAAAAGTAGGAGATATTTGGTGTAGAACTAGGAAAAATATTGATCTTACAGAAGATCAGATTATGGATTTAGAAAATCTTATAACTGAGAATGCAAGTCTAGAAGAATGGCAAAACGAAATTGATTTATTAATGGCTTCTAGTGAATATATAATAGAATCACAAGAAACTGAACCACTTGAAAAACAAGGATATTTTGAGTTTAAAATGATTGATGATACTTCTTATGAAGTAGTGCCTTCTTTCTCAGAAAAAGCAGAAGATATATCATTATTTATTTTTGCTTTAGTAATTATTGGTGGTGTTTCTGGTACTATGCTTAATGTCACTAATTTGGAAAATACTATCAGAAACAAAGAGAAAATGAAAAAGATAATTTATTCAAATAAAAAATAAAAAATATTTGCATAAGAGAGTTATTTATGTTATAATTTATCTCGTTAGTAATCCGATGTTACTTGTTTGATATGATTACTGTAAAAACAAGAAAGGAGAGATATCGTATGGCAAATGTAATTGATAAAATTACAGAAAAACAGTTAAACCCTAATATTCCAGAATTTCGTGTAGGGGATACCGTAAGAGTAGATGTAAAAATCATCGAAGGAAACAAAGAAAGAATTCAGGCTTTTGAAGGAATCGTTATTTCTCGTAAAAGTGGAGGAGTTAGTGAAACTTTTACAGTTAGAAAGATGTCTTCAGGAATTGGAGTAGAAAGAATTTTCCCAATTCATTCACCAAAAATAGCTGGTATTACTGTTGTTAAGAAGGGTAAAGTTAGACGTGCTAAATTAACATTCTTAAGAGATTTAACTGGCGGATACAGAATTAAAGAAAGAAGAAACAAATAAGGCTCCGCCTTATTTTTTCGTTTGAGGGACACTGATGGAAAAAGTAAAAAAAATAGGAAAAGAAATATTACCTTATATTGTGATTATTCTAGTAGTTGTTCTTATTAAAATGTTTGTTTTTACTCCTGTTATTGTGAATGGAGATAGTATGTTAGATACCCTTCATGATCACGATATTATGATTTTAGATAAACTAAGTATGAGAACGAAAGGAATTCAGAGATTTGATATCGTTGTTGTACAAGTTGGTGATACTAAAATTATCAAAAGAGTCATTGGACTTCCTGGGGAAACTATAGAATATAAGAATAATAAACTTTACATTAATGGAAAATTTATGAAAGATTCTCATGGTAGTGACATTACTTATGATTTTGATCCAGTAAAAATTCCTGATAATATGTATTATGTATTAGGTGATAACAGAACCGATTCAGTAGATAGTAGGATACTAGGAGTCATTTCTGAAAAAGATATCTTAGGTAAAGCAAAGTTTATTATTTATCCGTTTAATCATTTTGGAAGTAAATAAAGTTAATTTTAATAAGAGTATTCATAATAAGTATTTTATGAATACTTTATTTTTGTAAGAATTGTATTTAGTATTGACCGATTTGATGTTAAAATGCTATAATCTAAAGCAATAAAGGAGGAAAAAAATGAAAACTTTAAAAACAATTTTAATCATAGGAGTTGTATTATTTTACACTGCTGGATGTTCATTTGTTACCGATGAATCTTCTATGAATCAAAATCAAAATTCCAACATAACTAATAAGGAAGAAGAAAAACAAGAACCTAGTATTTCAACAGAACCTGATGAACAAGAATCTGAAGAAAAAGATGATGAACAAGATTCTGAAGAAAATGATTCAACAGAAAAAGATGATGAACAGGACTCCGAAACACAAGGTTCAGAAGAAAAAGATCCAGAAGAAAACTTACCAGAACAAAAAGATCCAGAATTAAATCCTGAAACTCCAAATACACCTAGTATAGAAGATCCAAAACAAAATAATTATGCAGAAATTATTCAACAAGCTGTAGTAAAAACAGAATCTGTTGATAGTGTTTATTTTACTAGACAAAGAACAGGTATTTATCCTGAAAATGCAAAAATAAAATATAGTAAAAGTCAAAATAGAAGATGGTATTTAAATGGAGAAGTTGAAGAATATTTAGAAGGAATTGCTGGAAGATATACAACAGAATTTAATGCCGTTAAGTATTTCTATCAAACATGGTGGTCAAAAAATAGTAAAACTAAAGAATGGGAAAGAAAGGGTTCACTACATGCAACATTTGGTATTAGCGAATTAGGATATTTGAAACAAATTAAATCTGTTAAAAAACTAAATATTGAACGCTGTCCATATGATGTTTATGAAATCACTTTAGATCAAAAATTTGCCAATACTGCTAGTGAAAATTTATTAAATACTACAAATATGTTTAATCGAGATGTAATTGTAACTGTTATGATTGATCGAGATGGTTATATTAGAAGTATTGATTGTAATTGGAAAAAAGAGGTATTAAATAATCCTAGTATTGGTCCTGTAACGATATCTGTTCATATAGGTGATTTTGATAAAACAAAGATAGAAAGACCTCGTGATTTAAAAGAGGAACCAGTTGATTATCCTGATTCCAGAGATGAGTTAACTCCAACCAAAAAAGAAGCTATTAAAGATATTATTTATGCTGCATATGAAAAAACTTATCATGCTAATAGTGCTACTTATGAATTAAATGGTAAAAAAGTTAAATATGATATTCCAAGTAATTCAGCATTAATAGAAAGCACTGATGGAGCAGTTACTTATTATAAAGGTGCAGATGGTAAATATGTTGATTATAATATGGTAACTTCAGAATATCAGCAAGATAGTTGGACTAAATTTAGTGGTTCTGATACCTGGGTTCAAAATGTAAAAAAACATACTTGCTTTATTCCTAGAGAATTATATTTTTTAAAATTAATTTTTGATATTAGTAAAGTTGAAGTAGAAGGAGACCAAACTACATACACTATTGAAATTCTAACACAGGCTGCAAATAATGCTTATAGTTATTCCTATGATACAGCTGATAGTAAATTTAGTTCTAATGTTACTTTTACTGTAAGTATAGATCAAGATGGTTATGTTAGAAAAATTCATATTGATAGCAATGATTATCGATTAGATTTATCTATTAATAATATTAATTCTACTACTGTAGTAAAACCAAGCAATATTTAATAATGATGAATTTAAAAAGCAGGGATTTATTTCCTGTTTTTTTATGTTATAATATAATTATGTGAATAATCTTAATTAGATTCTTATTCATGAACAATTATTAAAATTTTAAAAAATGGAAGGTAATCTCAACAGATGGAAAACTTTTATCGAATTGAAGGTAGACTTTTAGAAAATAACATCGAAATAAATTCTATTGAAGTAAATGGAAAGTTAAGTCTACGGGCTTATGATTATGAAAAATAGTAATTTAAAATTGATGGAGATTAAATGATGAAAAAAGACAATTATTGAAAGAAAAAGATTTGATTGAATTTAAGAATGGGACTATATTGCAAACTATATTGGTCGAAATAGTAAAATTGTATAAATATGCCAATTTTGATGAATTATATAAACATTTTGATAAAGTATCGTTAGGATATGATGAAGATGAACTTGCAAATCCTCATAAATAAAGAAATTCATTGAAAAATAGTTATACTTTCAAGAAAAATTATAAATATTGGAGATGAGATAATGGACAAAATAAAAGAACAAAATAATTTCTTGAAATGTAAAAATAAAGATGCTAATATGCTAGAAAAAATAAAAGCATCATGTGATTATGTTTCTACAAATAGTAGTTATGTAATAATTGATTATGAAAAATTGGATGAATATATTAAGACAATTGATTTTCAAAAAATTAGATTTTGGCTAAGTAGTAATCCATATAATTTATTTGATATGGAATTTGATAAAATAATTAATTTTATGTTGATATTTGATTCAATAAATTATTGCTTTTGGGGTCAACCTAAATGGACGATAAATACTATAGAAGGAGAAAAAGATGGTTCAGATGCCTTATTATATGCTTTATTAAAATATATAAAAGAATTAGATAAAATTGATTTTACAAATGTTTCTTTTGAAGAATTTTCTAATATATTAAAAGGTAATGTTGATATTCCATTTTTACAAGAAAGATATAATACTGTTGTTGCTATATGTAATGTAGTTAATAAAAAAATGAATGGTAATTTTTATAATTATATTAAAGATATTAATGAAGATATTGAATTATTTAACATTATTATTAGTAATTTTAGAGACTTTTGTGATGAAAGAGAATATAATGGTAAAAAAATATATTTTTATAAATTAGCACAATTATTAACTTCTGATATTTTGCATATAAAAGAATTAATTAATGGTACAAAAGTTGATTATAGTAATTTAGTAGGATGTGCAGATTATAAAATACCACAAACATTAAGAGCATTAGGAATACTGAAGTTTAATAATGAATTATCAGAGATTATTGATAATAAACAACTTATATCCGAAAATTCTAAATATGAAGTCGAAATAAGAGCTAATACAATAACTGTTATTAATTATATTAGTTCAAAACTAGAAAATTGCTGTTCCATTGATATAAATGATTATTTGTTTGTATCTTCTAAAACAGTTAAAACAATTGCTAAACCATATCATTTATGTAGAAATAAAAATTATTAAAAAAACTAAAAATTATTAAAACTTGATAAAAATGCTTTAAATCTCGTTAAATTTATGTAAGAAATTGAAAAAGTGATTATGACATTTAACCCTTATAAAATTATATATTTGGAATTAATGATATTTAAATATCTAATTAATTAGAGTGTGGTTTAATAGATAAATACAATCTTGAAGAAATGAAAGAAAAATTAAATAGATGTAAATATGCAACCAGAAGATGTAACTTTAATGATGTAGATGAACTAGACTCTATAAAAATAGATAGAAGAAAACCTAGTAATGAAAGAATCTTAGATTTTATTATGAAAACAAAAAATCCTTATATATTTAAAGTAGATTGAAAATTCGTTAGAATGAGTTTTTCTGATACTGCTAAAGCTGTTGAAGATTGTCTTACTAGGGTTTTAGAAAACTTATATAGATGAATTAATAATATAAATGGAGGAAAGTATAAATGAATTTAAAGTATGTTGAAGTTGATAGTAATAATTTGGATTTAGCAGTAAAAATTCAAAATGCTATATTTCCATTGGAAGATGGAAGACAAAATTATATAGAGGGTA
>CANQKN010000032.1 GCA_947624515.1 uncultured Bacilli bacterium | reverse complement strand
TTTAAGAATGTATGTTATGATAATGAAGTAGAAGTTAGCTTATCGTTATTTACACAAACGAGTTATGATGACATGAGAAAGTTAACAAAGAATCCAGAAGATTTAAAAATTATAGAGAAATTGGAGGAGTTAGCGATGGATGAAGCATTCTTATTTGATTATGATCATGAGAAAGTGATGAAGAAGACAGAAAATTCTATTAGAGAGGAGTCTTATGACAAAGGCCTTGCTAAAGGAATAGAACAAGGAAAAGAGGAAGGATCTCATCAAGAAAAAATAGAAATTGCTAAGGCTATGTTAACAAAACAAATCGATATTAAGGTAGTTTCAGAATGTACAGGATTATCAATAGAAGAAATAGAATCTATTCAAAAATAAGCAATCATTTATAAATAGATAAATCATTTAAAAAATGTTAGCATCATAGCTAACATTTTTTTATAAAAGCGCAATATATATGCAAACTGCTGGATAAAATAAAACATGACCAGAAGTTAGAGAAATTAAAATTAATAAAATTAGTGATACTTTATTTATCTTTTCTATTTTTTGAAAATTAATAAGATAACTAATACTTCCTATAAATAAAATTAAACCAACTAATCCATAGCGAAATAAAATATCAAAAATATCTATTTCAACCATTTTAATATTATAATTTTCTAATCCAATACCAAATAAAATTTGAATAATATTTTGATTTTTAAAGTAATTAAAATTGTCTTGTAAGAATGTTAAACGATCATTGTAAATAATTCTATTTACAAAATCAAGTGATATGATATGTTCTACTTGAAAGAAATCCTGCTGTATCATCATATTTTGATAGGTTCTGGTTTTGGTAAATAAAAAACAGCCAACTACGATGATCAGTAAACTAAATATAATAATTTCTACTTTTACCTTTTTACTTTTTGAACAGAAAAGTTTATCTTTTTCTTGCCATAATAAATATAAAATAGTAAATAATACCCCACCCATTAATACTTTTGTACCAATTAATAAACTACATAAGAATGATAATATAATAGATACTATTAGCAATATAAATTTCTTTTGTTCTTTCAAATAAGTTGTAATTATCGGAAGCAAACAAACAACAATACCACTAAACTCATTAATAGAAGAAAATAGCCCTTTAAAACCACTTTTCCCATCCGTTTCTAAATAAGCCTCTGCTCCTATTCCTAAAATATAAGATAATAAATATATACCAACATAGGTAAATAAAATAATACTAAATATTTTTTGCTTTTTGATCGGAAGAATATAATTTTTAAAATATAAAATAGAAATTGGAAGATATAAAAATTTTAAAACAGCAGATAAAGATGATATGATATTAAAGTGTAAATAAAATAATTGATATGTTAAATAAAAGGTCCCAAATAGTAGTAATAATAGTAAAATTTTAAAGTCCTTTTTATTTATTATTAAATATACTATAGCATTCGCTAAAAATAATCCTCTTATCATAATACTTATAGAAGTACCTAAAAAACTAGCTACATCTAAAAAAGGTCCTAACAATAAAAATATAATAATGATATATTCTTTTTTCATTTTACTTACTCCTATATTCTAGATAATGATAATATAAGTCTTGTCCTTCTACTTCCCTATTTATATGATATAAAATATGAAAATCTTTTAGATTATATAAAATACCA
This sequence comes from uncultured Bacilli bacterium, assembly GCA_947624515.1. Classification (GTDB taxonomy): domain Bacteria; phylum Bacillota_I; class Bacilli_A; order RF39; family UBA660; genus Alloscybalousia. The sequence goes on along the minus strand of CANQKN010000032.1, from coordinate 8,501 downwards.
TTCATACCCTTTTCATTTATTATAATTTCTTTTCTTGATAAATTTTTTAAATCATGAAAAATTTGAAAACTATTTTTAAGAGTATAATAACTATTTCCTGCTAAAGGAAGCAAAGTATTTATACTAATTAAAATGATATATATAATATTGCCTATTTTTATTTTTCCATACTTTAATAAAATATATAAAGATAAAATAATAAATAAGTAAAAATGAGGAGTATAGCGAGCCCACCAACTTTCACTCATACCTAATAGTAATAATACTGTAATTCCTAATGTATAAAGAATCCAGCTTTCTTTTTGATAGTCTTTAAAATATTTTATCAAAATAATAATGCTACATAGTAGTAGACCACTAAATAAAATTCCCCAGCCACTAATTCTTAAATCATTTGACATTGCTGGAGTAAATTCCTCACGATAAATAGTAAAAGGTATTTTTAATTCTGTTTTATCATGTTCTCTTAAATTATTAGCTTTAGAAAAAGTAGCATAAAATAATTTTTCTACTGTATTCATATCTATAAATTTCTTAGGTTGTTGAAAAGTAATAATATCTTCTCCCTTTTCATCATATAGAGGAAAAAATGGATTTTGATGATCAATTGTATTTTTTATATAAGTAGGATAACCTACAATTATGATACTAACGATAAATAAGGGAATAAAAATAATAGTTAATTTTCTAAAAGTTGGAAAAAATATTTTCTTTTTATAAGCTCGATATAGGTATCTGCAAACAAATAAGAAACTAAATACTAATAAATAGCCGAAGCCATTAAACTTGGTATTTGATAAAAGGATAAAAGTTAGAATGTAAATGAACCAATTTTCTTTATTATTAAAATCATAATCTATTTTAATTAAACATAAAATTGCTAGAAATAAAAATAAACAAACCAATTGATCATTATAATATGTAAATAGTTGAGCTGCTGTAATGGGATTTAATACTGCTATCATAGAAATTATAAAAGCTTTTTTCTTATCGAATTGTGTTATTAAAGTTGTGAATAAAATAGAAAATACAATATACATTGTAAGAAAATTCATGGCTTTTCCTGATTCTATGTTTCCCGTTAATGCATAAAAATTAGCTGCTATAATCCAATTTGCTTTTGCATAGTGATCAATCCAAATACTGTACTCTGTTAATATTTTACTATCATCACTTCTTTTTTCAATCATATTACTACTTGATTGATAGATAGGGTTAAATCCTTCTTTTAAAACACCAATTGCATCTTTATGATAAGTATTTCCATCACTAGATCGATCAAACATAAAACTTGAAATGAATATACTTATGATTATAATTCCTAAAGATATGAAAATAACTGAAAAAATTTCTTTTTTACCTTGTTTTCTTTTTAATAAATAATATAAAATTCCTGTAATGAATATAAAAAATGGTAAGTGATAAGGTGTTATGGAAATTTTAAAGAAAAATAAAAGGGTACTTCCTACCGTAATTATACATAATAACATCAGTAAAAAAATTCCTATTTCTTTTATTTTCTTCATTTTATCCCAACCTTCTATAGTTCTATTCTACCATGAACGAATTTAGAAAGATAGAAAAATTTTTATGCTTATCGTTTTTATTGATATTATTTTTTGAAATATTGTTCTCGTTTTTCATTTCTTATTATATAATAAAGATATAATAGAGGTGGTATTATGGAAGAAAGAAATAAAAAAGAACAGATATTTCAAATTTTTACTTATTTTTGTTTAGCACTAGCATTAGTATCTACAATTTCCTATATGATTTATATCATTTTAACAAGTTCTAATTTAAAAGAACAAATTGTTAGCATTATTAGTGTGATCATCTTGGCTATTTTTTCTGTCTTATATGTTGTTATGGGGATGTTTGCTAAAAGTAAAAAAGTTAAAATATTTTTAATTATTGGTTCTCTCCTACTTTCTTTTTACAGTATTTTTCAATTATTAACTGGAATTTTTTCTACAAACGATTATGTACTAGATTTTACTGGAAAAGATATTAAAGAAGTAGTAAGTTGGGCTGAAGAGAGAAATATTTTAGTAGAACAAACCTTTCAAAATAGTGATGATATTGAAAAATACAAGGTAATCAAACAGGATACCAAAGAAGGAACTTCTACGAAAAAGATTAAAAAAATTGGTGTGATCGTATCAGATGGACCTGATGAAAATAAAAAAGCAGAAGTAACTAGTATGATTGGTTGGAAATTGGATGATGTAGTTAGCTTTATTGAAGATAATCACTTAACAAATGTAACGATTTTATTTGAATTTAATGAGGAAGTAGAAAAAGATGTTATTTTTGAACAAGATGTAATTGACATTATTCAAAGGAAAGAACCAATTACTTTAAAATCATCTTTAGGAAAAGAAGAAGATTTGCCTACCGTGACAATGGCAAATTTAGTGGGATTAGATACTTTCCATGCACTTATTTACTTAGGAAGAAATCATTTGAATTATAAAATTGAATACGCTTATAGTGAAGATCAGGAAGAAGGTACTGTTTTAAAGCAAAGTATTAACAAGTTTAAAATTATACATCCTAATGACAAAACAGAAATTACGATTACGATTGCTAAAGAAAATGAAATTACAGTAACTGATCTCAGTAAAATGAATCAATCAGAAGTTACTACTTGGGCTACTAATAATCGATTAAAAATTGAATTTCAAGAAGAGTGGGATGATACCATTAAAAAAGGAAAAGTTATTTCTTATTCTCCTATAAAAGGAACAAATGTAAATGTTGGGGATACCATTACCGTTATTATATCAAAAGGGCCTCTTAAAATGATTGCATTTAAAGATACCGATAGTTTTAAAAAATGGGCAGAAGAAAATGATGTTATTTATTCTATCGATTATCAATTTAGTGATACTATAGAATCTGGGCAATTAATTTCTTCTTCTCATCAAAAAGATGAAATTATTAAAAATAATGATACTGTCAAATTAATTATTTCCCAAGGTGGAAATACTACAGTTCCTAATTTAATTGGATTAACAAAAGAAGAAGCAGAAAAAAATTGTAAGAAAGCTAATATTAACTGCAAATTTGTATACGAAAGTAAAGATCAAGAAAATACTGTTGTAAAAAAACAATCCATGAGAAGTGGAAGTACAGTTCCTAATCAGACTACGGTTACTATTACTTTAGGAAAATAAAAGACACTAATTATTAGTGTCTTCTTTCTTTTCATTTTTAGTTTTTGAATTTGTTGATTTCTTACTCAATAATTCTTCTTTATCCTCTAGTTCTTCCTTTAAACTATCAATTTTTCTTAACATTTTTTTCTTTATCTTTCCTTTAGAGCTAGCTTCAACAATGGTAATGATTAGTAATATTAAAGATAGACCAATCATTCCTAATAAAACGATTTTATATTCTTGAATTTTTTGATCAAAATCTTGTTTCATGCTATCTACTAGATCATTCATATAAATTTGTATGGTTTGATCTTTTATATGATATAAGTACCAATTTTTATTACCTGTTTCTAAATCTCTTCCATACACTAAAAGATAATCTTTATTGCTATTGCTTTGATAGACATTATATTCTTGATTTTCAATAGTAACCATAGTTTTTTGAAAGCCTTCTATTGTTTCATCAGTATTTTCAAAAATAATCGTTTTACTTGTAGAAGTTAAAAATTCATATTTTGAATAAAAATTTTCTTTTTCATCATATTTAAATAAATAAATTTTACCATCTTCGTCTTTTAAGCCAACTAAAGTAATATCTAGTGTTTCATTATAAAAAGCAGGAATTTCCGTTTCATCAATAGTTACTTTTATATTTTCAAATCCTTCAGGTTTTGTGAGAGCACTTTCTCTTTTTACAACTGTATACTTTTTATGATCAATTTCTTTCTCAATTGGATTACTATCTTTGACGATCGCATTAATGGTATAAATTTTACTAGAACCAGTTTCTGAAGTTACCTTAATTTCAAATTTATTATCTCCTTCTTGAACTTCCTTTTCCCCTAATCCGTCAACACTAGCATAACCATCTTCCTTAGTAGCATTAATTTTAATTTTTTCCACATTAGAATCTAAATTTACGGTATACTCTAGAGTATCTTTATTAAAATCAGGACTTAAAGAAAAACCTTCAACAGATAAACTTTTTAAATTATTGTTAGTAGATTTTTCACGAGGTTTCACAACATTAATGGTAATCGATTTAGTAACATTAGCCCAATTTGAATGATCAGCATCTATAACTTTTCCATTAATAGTACATTGTACTTTGCCAACTGATGTAGGCTTAATAGTTAAGTATTTTGAATTAGATTTTGTAGTATTTTCCATTGTTTCAAATTTTAAATCAACGCTACTATTTACCCCAGAACCACTACATTTCAAGGAACCTTCAATAAAGAAGATTGGTTGATTTGATGAAATAGTACTCGTAATTTTAACAGAAGTACCTATCACTACATTATCACTACTTGCAGAAATAGATGTATTAATCGTAGAGGCATTTACACCATTAGTCATCAGTAAAAAACATCCAAAGCCAAAAAATAAATATTTTATTTTACCCATTTTATTCTCCTATTGTTCAATATTAATATATCCATAATAATGTCTTAATACCTGTGATGCATCCAATTTATCAATATTACCATCTTTATTGATATCTAAAGATTTTTTTCGAATATCATCATACTTAACATAACCATAATATTGTCTTAATATTTCAGCACAATCAAGCTTATCGATACTTCCATCTCCATTACTATCTCCGTAAATCAAAACAGATAAGCTTTCCATAATACCTGAAGAAATATTTACTTTATCCCCTGTACCAATTTTACCTGTTGTTTTTTGACTACCATTACTATCAGTAACTGTAACTTCTCCGCCAGCAACCGTTAAATTCTTTTTTATGGTTTCCACTGTAGCACCTGGTGTAATTCCAGAAATCATTCCATTTTCATAATGATAGTTTGCTTCTTTTACGATATCAGAAATTGCTTTTGTTTTTGGTGCTTCTGTCTGAGGTTCATTAGGTTCTTCTTTTGGAACTGAATCGGGAACTGTTGGTGTAACACTAGGAACTCCCTGAAGTGGTGTATTTACTTTTGTGAAATAAGCTGCGGAAACATATACATAAGAATTATCCCATTTATATTCCACTCTTGGATTACTTTTTGAATTTCCAATATAATCTGTTGGATCGCTCATAATTTGATACCAAGTAGTATTACCATTTACAGCTGGTCCTTGAGTTTCTCCCATAACTACTACTGCAGAATCTTTTACTCGATATTGGTAATAATCTTTAGAAACATAATCTCCTCCTGGTATTTTCATAGCATAAACAGTATCATTGTAATTATCATTTAAAACTGCTATTTGATAAGCATTATAATCTTGAAAATCAAAGTATTTATCCAAATCATAATAGTAAGAAGCAGCCTTTTCAGCCCAGAAAGGATCAGATGCATATCGATAATTTAATCCCTGACTTTTATTTCCTAAATTAGCTCCTTTAAATCTAGAATCCCCTGGTTGTAAAAAGCCATAAGATAACCAAGAATAAGCATAAGTATCAATACAATCTTCTACACTAGAAAAGTAATTTGCTGATTGTCCTGGTGTTTTATCAACGGCATTTAATCCGAATAAGTTATTATTATTTTTGGCAATACTACTACTTCCTATTGCTGATTCATTCATTCCAATTGCTACCATTAAAATTGCATTGACTCCATATTTATTTTGGGCATTAATGAAATAATCTCCTGTATTCAACATTTTAGAATCTGAACTTGCTGTTCTTTTTAAAAATTGATTAATGTTTTCACTACTATAGTTAGTTTTGGTTCTAAAAGATAAATATTGGTAATAATTGTAATAAGGATTTTCTTTATTAATAGATTGATTATAATTATCATTTTGATAATCCTGTAATAAAGCTTTCATCGTTGTATAAAAATAATGACCATCATAACTATAATAAGTACCTACTTCTAACATACTTGGTTTTCTATCAATAGTACGAGAACTATTTCTTTTATTTCCATAAACATTTTCAGGAAAATTATGGATTAACTCTGAACTAGTTACCGTATAAGATTGTGGAGTTTTTACCCAAGCAAGAGGAACAATATCATATAGTTTTAAAGAACCCTCATATTTATCAATCCAACCAACTAATCCAGCAACTTTCATTTTTACTCTTTTTGTTGAATAATCTACCTCAATCATGGCAGCTTCATCTGGAAAACCTCCATTTAGGTAATAACCATTCGTTATATTGGAATTTTTATCTATATAAACATTAAGATAACCATTGACTGTCTTTGAAAGTTCTACATCGTAATCAACAACTGCATATTTGGCATCAATAATAATTCCCTGTTCTATTAATATTAAATTGTCATTATCTGTTTCATTCATAATCTTTTTAGCTTCTTCATAGGTATCATAACATGCTACTGTTGCAACAGAACCATCTTCATTAGCTGTAGCAAGTTCTATCTTACCGCATTCACTTACTCTAGCTAATAATTCTTCAGGAGTTAAAGCATCAACAGAAAAAGAAGAAACTAAAAAGATAAAGATTAATAAAAACAAAGGTAATAATTTCTTTTTCATTTTCTCACTTCCCATTGATAATTATTCAATTATATTATATCAATAAATATCTAGAAAGTACACCAATCGACCTTTTATTTTTAAGAAATTTACATTTTTGGGTCTAATAAATGTCAATCTGTTTAATTTGTAGTCACAAAATTGTATAATTTTTTATTTTTGGTTATAATGTAAATAGAGATGATATAACTATGAGTGCTAGAAAAAAAAAGAAAAAAACCGTAAAATTTAATAATATTTTAATATTACTTGTATTAATTAGTAGTATTTTTTTAATTTACCATATTTTATTGTTAGGTCCTATTGAACCCATGATTCGCTACTGTATTATTGGTGGAATTGTCGTTATTAATATTTTATTTTTTATCCTAAAAAGAAAGAAAAAAAGATCGATTGCGATGGCTATGATGATCCTTTTTATCTTAATTAATATTATAGGATGTTATTCTATTAATAAAATTTATCATATTATCGATAATATTAATAAAAATAAAATTGTATATGCCTCTAGTTTGATTACATTAAAAAAGAATGATATTCAAACAATTGATGATGTTAGTAAATATAAAATAGGAATCATTGATGATACTTTATCAGTAGATAATTATATTATAGCGAAGGAAATTATTGATGAATACCATTTAGAAAACGATAACGAATTGGTTAGCTACGATGATTTACTAGTAATGTTAAATGATTTATATCAAGAAAAAATTGATTTAATGTTTGTATCTAGTAATTATGATGTCATGTTTCAAAATACAGAGGGGTTCGAAAATATTAGTAATGATGTTAAGATCATTATCGAAAAAGATAAAACAATCAAAAAAGAAACTACTACTGCTTCTGTTTTGGGTAATTCTAATAACTTAAAACCTTTTTCTATCCTACTTATGGGCGTAGATTCTGAAAAAGATGGCTTAAAAAAGAATGCTTATGCAAATGGTGATGGATTAATACTAATTACTTTTAATCCCGAAACTTTAAATGCTACGATGATGTCTATTCCTAGAGATACTTATGTACCAATTAGTTGCCGTCAAAATCAAAAAAATAAGTTAACACATGCTGGATGGTTTGGTACAGATTGTATGATGGAAACTATTGAAAATATTTTTGATATTGATATTAACTATTATGTAAAAGTTAATTTTAAAGGTGTTGTTGGGATTGTTGATGCTTTGGGTGGTGTTACAGTAGATGTACCAAAGAAATTATGTACAGATGATTCTAATCGTCAAGGACAAGTTTGTATTGAACAAGGAATGCAAAACTTAAATGGTGAACAGGCATTGGTTTTAGCAAGAAATCGTTATGATTTGAAATTAGGAGATATTGATCGTGGATATAATCAACAATTACTTCTAAAAGCATTATTAAATAAACTTACAGAAGTAAGAGATGTGAATACGATTCTAAAAGTATTAGAAACTGTTTCTAATAATCTTGATACTAATCTTACTACTGAAGAAATTTTATCATTCTATAATATTTTTAAAGATATTTTGAAATCAAGACAATATCAAAGTAATGGTGATTTTTTAAATATTACTCAATTAAGATTAAATGGTACTAATCAGAAAATATATTTTAAAAACTTAAATAGTAATTTATGGTGTTATTTATTAAATGATAGTAGTGTAAAAGAAATAAGCAAAGAAATGAAAATTAATTTAGAATTAGAAAAAGAAACAATGATTAAATCATTTCAATTTAGCCCATAAAAATTATTGTGATAAAGTATGAATTCTTCCAATTATAGTTTAAAAAAACAAATATAAGGTAAAACTTATATTTGTTTCAGACTGTTGACAAATGAAAAATTTGAAAACAGTCTTTTTAAATTAAAAAAAATATATTATAATAAGAATGTAA
>CANQKN010000031.1 GCA_947624515.1 uncultured Bacilli bacterium | reverse complement strand
AGAAGATTTAAAAATTATAGAGAAATTGGAGGAGTTAGCGATGAATGAAGCATTCTTATTTGATTATGATCATGAGAGAGTGATGAAGAAGACAGAAAATTCTATTAGAGAAGAGTCTTATGAAAAAGGCCTTACTAAAGGAATAGAGGAAGGATCTCATCAAGAAAAAGTAGAAATTGCTAAAAACTTATTAAAGATGAAAATGATACCTCAAGATATTGCTAATGCAACAGGATTATCAATAGAAGAAATAGAATCTATTCAGAAATAAATTAGATTGATAGCTGAATTATTTTGGTTTTATGGGAAATAACTTTTGTATTTTAAAGTTATTTTCTTTTATTTATTTTTTAATTATAAAAAAAGGTATTCTCAAATAACGATTTCTATGCTATAATTTCCAAGGAACTTATGTAGGAAGTGAATATAATGAAAAAAAGAAATATTGCGATTATTGCCCATGTTGACCATGGAAAAACAACATTAGTAGATGAAATATTAAAATCAAGTGGAACTTTTAGAGAAAATGAAGATGTTTCCCAAATTTCAATGGATTCTAATCAATTAGAAAAAGAAAGAGGAATTACTATTTTAGCTAAAACTACGGCTATTAACTATAAGGATTATCGTATTAACATTATGGATACTCCTGGACATGCTGACTTTGGTGGAGAAGTAGAACGTATTATGAATATGGTAGATGGAGTTCTTTTGGTTGTAGATGCTTACGAAGGAACGATGCCACAAACAAGATTCGTTTTAAAAAAAGCTTTAGAAGCAGGTGTTAAACCATTAGTGGTGATTAATAAAGTAGATAAACCAAGTGCCAGAGTAAAACAAGTAGTAGATGAGGTATTAGACTTATTTATTGAATTAGGGGCAGATGATGATCAATTAGATTTTAAAGTAGTTTATGCATCTGCAATTAATGGTACTTGTAGTTTAGATCCTGATATTAGTACGCAAACTCCAGGTTTTGATGAATTATTAGATTTAATTATTGAAGAAATTCCTGCTCCATCTGGAAGTAGTAGTGAAAAACTACAGTTTCAACCAGCTTTATTAGATTATAACGAATTTGTAGGAAGAATTGGAATTGGTAGAGTTCATAATGGAAAAATTAAAGTAGGACAAATGGTTTCTTGTCTTCGATTAGATGGTAGTGTTAAGAATTTTAGAATTCAAAAATTATTTGGATTTTTGGGAATGAAACGTTTAGAAATTGAAGAAGCAGAAGCCGGTGATATTGTAGCTGTTGCTGGACTTGCCGATATTTCTGTTGGTGAAACTCTTTGTGATTTAGGAGAAAATTTACCTTTACCTGTTTTACATATTGATGAACCAACTTTACAGATGACTTTTGCTACTAATAATTCTCCTTTTGTGGGAAAAGAAGGAAAGTTTTTAACTGCAAGACAGATAGAAGATAGATTAAATCGTGAACTACAAAGAGATGTTAGTTTAAGAGTTAGTCAATTAGATGGAGAAAGCTTTTTGGTATCTGGTCGTGGTGAGTTACATTTATCTATTTTAATTGAAAATATGCGTCGTGAAGGATATGAACTTCAAGTATCAAAACCTCAAGTCATTATTAAAGAAGTAAATGGTATTAAAATGGAACCTTTTGAAGACTTGCAAATTGAAGTTCCAGAAGAGTCTGTAGGATCCGTTATTGAGCAACTTGGTACTCGTGGTGGTATAATGGAAAATATGACTAATTTTGAAAATCAAGTAAGACTTAATTATATTATTCCATCTCGTGGATTAATTGGTTTTACTACAGATTTTATGACTATGACAAAAGGTTATGGTATTATTAATCATACTTTTAAGGAATATCGTCCTTTAGAAAGTGTTAATATTGGGGAAAGAAAATTAGGTGTTTTGGTTTCTACAGAAGCAGGTAAATCTTCTGCTTATGCTTTAGGTCAGTTGGAAGATCGTGGCATTATGTTTATTGAACCTGGTTGTGAAGTATATGAAGGTATGATCGTTGGTGAATGTAATCGTGATAATGATTTAGCAGTTAATGTTGTAAAAGGAAAACAATTAACCAATACTCGTGCAGCTAGTGCTGATAAAACAGTGGTACTAAAACGACCACGTCCTATTACTTTGGAAGGAGCACTTGATTACATCAATAGTGATGAATTAGTAGAAGTTACTCCTCTTAATATTCGCCTTCGTAAAAGAATTCTAGATACTGAGGCTAGAAAAAAATTCGATGCTAGAAAATCAAATTAAAGTACTTTTCATAGTACTTTTTTTCTGTTATAATGAAATCATAATAATAAGGGGATGAAAAATATGAATGAAAATGGACAAAATAATATGCCAACAAATCAAAATGTAGTTAATCCATCAACACCATTAAATAATCAATCCAATATAGGCCCTATGCCACAAAATCCTTCTCCTGTTGCACCAATACCAGAAGTGCAAATGGTTGAAAAAAAGGTAGAAACTCCAATTGAAAATATTTCTACGATCAATAATGGAAATGGAACTGAAAAACAATCATCTATAACTCCACCACCAAAAAATAGTAAAAAATCAACTATTCTTTTAATTTTATTATTTCTTTTCTTTTTTCTTTTTATTATGGAAATGCCTAATATTCAAAAATTTGTGAGTGGATTAAAAGCAAATAATGGATTATCAGAAATTGAAAAGAAAGCTAAAGAGGAAGAAGAAAAACAAAAACAAGAAATGGAAAAAAATCAACCTCACTTAACTATTGAAGAGGAAACAAAAGAATTAGTTTGTACAAAGGAAATAACAGAAGATCATTATAATGTCATAAAAACTGAAACATTTTCTTATACTGAAAAAAATTTAATTCTAACCAGTTCTTCTAATTCCAAATATACTTTTACTACTCCTGATGAAACTTATCAATCTTTAAAAAAAGAATGTGATGAAAATAGCTTAAAATATGTAGAACATCCTGGATATACTATGAATTGTAGTTATAGTGATGTTGGTGTTGAAATTGGTCATACTTTTAACTTAGAATTTTTTACACCTATTATAGATGGTACTACTAATATTCAAGCGAATGCTACTTATCAACAAGATGTTGATACTGTAAAAACAAATTTAATTTCTCAAGGTTATGTTTGTGAATAGGCGTTTTACGCCTTTTCTTTTGTATAAAAATATGCTATAATAACCAGTACAGGTTAGGTGATACCATGAAAAGAAAAATTTTTATTTTTGGTTTTCTTTTATATTTCATAGATCAATTATTGAAACAATTAATCATTATGAATATTTCCTATCATGAAATCGTAATGGTTATCCCTAATTTTTTTTATCTTACTTCTGTCAAAAATACCGGAGGGGCTTGGAGTATTTTAACAGGAAATATTTGGTTCTTACTCCTTATAGGTTTCTTTTGTTTAGTTGCTTTATTTTATTATTTAAAAAAGAAAAATACCTTTTCTTTTTTAGAAATTATTATCTTTAGTTTTTTGTTCGGAGGAATTTTAGGTAATTTTACAGATCGTATTTTCTATCATGGCGTTATTGATTATCTAGGATTTATTTTTGGAAATTATCATTTTCCTATTTTTAATTTAGCAGATATTTTGATTGTTGTTGGAGGATGTTTATTCTTTTTTAAAGAAGTAAGAGGTGAGAAGAATGGAATTAGAAGTTACTAAAAATAATATTCGAATTGATCAATTTCTATCAGAAGAATTAGATATTAGTCGCAGCAAGATTCAAAAATTAATCAAACAAGAAAAGGTATCTGTGAATGGAAAAGTAATTCCTAGTAGTTATTCTGTAAAAGCTGGAGAAATCATTACTATTGAAGATGATTTAGATTTTTCTATTACTTTGGAAAAAGAAAATATTCTTCTTGATGTAGTATATGAAGATGAATATTTATTAATTATTAATAAAGAATCTGGAATGGTAGTTCATCCAGCTCCTGGTAATTATCATGGTACAATGGTTAATGCACTACTATATCATTTTTCATTATCAAACTTAGATTCTATTCGTCCTGGAATTGTTCATCGAATTGATAAAGATACCAGTGGTTTATTAGTAGTAGCTAAAGATGATAAAACACATGAATTATTAAGTGAAATGATTAAGGAGAAAAAAGTAAAACGAATTTATATTGCTTTAGTAGATGGTATTATTCCTCATGAAACAGGAACAATTGATGCTCCTATTGGAAGAGATATTGATAATCGTCAAAAAATGAAAGTTACCGATGTCAACAGTAAGGATGCTATTACCCATTTTAAAGTATTAAAAAGATTTCCTAATGCAAATCAAACATTGATTGAATGTGAACTAGAAACAGGAAGAACCCATCAAATACGTGTTCATATGGCCTATATTGGCTATCCTATTTACAATGATCCTGTTTATGGGAAACGAAAAACAGTTACTGCTTTTGGACAATTTTTACATTCTCAAAAAATTCAATTTATTCATCCTATTACTGGGAAACTGATTGAAAAAGAAGCACCATTGCCTAAAGAGTTTCAAAGTTATTTAGATAAAATTGATATACAAGAATAGAATTTTAAGATATAATATGTGATAAGGAGTTGAGTTAAAATAATGAATGAAACTATGAATCGTAAAGACTTGATTGTAATGAAATTACTTCATTATTTTATAACTGAAAAGAATTATAGTCCCATTTTATTACAAGGGGCAGAAGATGAAATTTGGTTAGAAAATTTAGATAGTGATTATCAAATTGTTCGAATTGTATCTAATTATATTCATAATGATGAACAATTGAATTTTGATTTATTTAAGACAAAAAGAATTGTTTCTAAAATTAGAAAAAAGATATTTTCTTTTCATATGGATGTATTAACCATTTATACAGACATTGGTGATAATGCTCATATTAATGATATTCATAAAATGGATTGTGCTTATTTATATGATGAAAAAGATTTATCTAAATATCCCTTTATTGAAAAACATTTCCCCGATATGTCTAAAAAATTGATTTTTAGTGAAGAGGGAGTACAATTATTTATTAAGATTACAAACGATATTAACCAAAAAAATAAAATAGAAGCAGAAAAAGCAGAACAAATTTTTAAGAGAAAAAAACCAGTTGTTACTTATTCATTATTAGCAATTAATATTTTTGTTTTCTTAGTTACTACTATTTTTGGAAATTATAATTATTTATTAGATCGTTTTTGTTTATATGGACCATATATTAGAGAATATCAAGAATATTATCGTTTAATTACTAGTGGCTTTTTACATGCTAATATTTTCCATTTAGCTTTTAACTGTTATGCATTATATATTATTGGTAGTCAATTAGAAAGTTTTATGGGAAAAGGTAAGTATATTATAATTTATTTCTTTTCTTTGTTGTTAGGAAGTATCATGTCTATTACTTTTAACGATAATCCAAGTATTGGTGCTAGTGGTGCTATCTTTGGATTAATGGGAAGTTTATTATATTTCGGATATTACTATCGTGTTTATTTAGGAAATACTCTTAAAAGCCAAATTCTTCCTTTAATTATTATTAATTTATTATACGGATTCTTTGTTACAGGAATCGATAATTTTGCTCATATTGGTGGTCTTATTGGTGGAATTATTATTACGATGGCTGTTGGTGTTCGTTATAAGAGTAGCATTCAAGATAGAATTAATGGAATTATTATTACAAGTATTTTTACTTGCTTTATGATTTATATGGCATTTATGATGAGAGGATAGTTTTTACTATTCTTTTTTTCTTTACAGAAATGCTTTTTTAGAGTAAAATGAAATTGATAATAGGAGGTATACATATGAGAAAAGAAAAGGGATTTACTTTAATGGAAATGTTAGTAGTTATCGTTATTATAGGAATTATATTGATCATTGTATTTCCTAATGTATCAGTATTTAAAAATAGAAGTAATCAAAAGAAATATGAAACTCATATGGATGTAGTAGTTGACCCTGCAGTAGATTTATATGTAGATCAGTATAAAGGAGAACTAGCAAATGAGGATACTACTTGCTTTAATATTAATTATCAAACATTAATTAGTGATGGATTAATTAAAGAAGCAGAAGTAATATGTAATGGAAATATTATTCTAAGAAAAGTAAATACTGGAATGGAACCAGAGTATTATTTAACTTGTGTAGATAATAATCAAAAATCATTAACTACAAGTGCAAAGGTACCATCAGGATGTAGGGGATTTAATGGAAAATTCAATATGCAGTATGAAATTTATGTAGATAATCAAAAGAAAACAAGTTATGATGGAAGTTACTATGTAAAAGATGCTTATGTATATTTTAACAGTGTAAGTCCATATCAAGCATCTATTGCGCGTTATGAATATACAACAAAATTAGATGGAACATGGAAAACAATTCCAACAGGAAGTAACTTAGGAAGTATAGAAGATCTTAAGAATTATACAGGAATCATTTATGTAAGAGCAATTGATTCAGATGGAAATGAAAGTAGTAGTGAAGAAATACCAGTAAAAATGGATAATACAGGACCTGAATTTAAAACTAGTATTACTGGGGATTATTTAAGTAAAAAACTAACTATTACGAATGCTACAGATAAACAGATTGGAAGTTTATCCGAAAATCCATATTCTTTTGATGGAGGAAGTACTTGGGTAAAGGGAACAAGTCAAGAATATGTAGAAAATAAAACGGTAAAGGTTTGTGTAAAAGATCAATTAGAAAATATTTCATGTAATGATGTATCAATTACTGGAATTGATAGAGTAACACCAACTATTGCCGCCAAAGCAAGTAAACAATATATTACCCAAGGACAATCTAATGATATTAGTAATTATTATAATGTAACCTATAGTCCATTAGGAGGTACTACGGTATGTAAGTTAGAAGATACCGTTATCACAAACATTAATCAATTAGAGTTTGGATTAAATACTCTTACTTGTACAGCTACTGGTGTTAATACATTGACAGCTACAACCTCAGTCATTCTTTCTCATTCTTATACCGCAACAGGAAGTTGTAGTAGTGGAACTTTAGTCAATAATAATGCATGTAGCTTTACTTCCAATGCTAGTGTTTGTGGAACTACTTGTCATGGAGGATATGATAATACAAATTGTAGTAATTGCCATACGGGCAGTCCTAATGCATGTAAAGGTGGCGACGTAATAGATTATAATAATTGTGTTTTAGGTAACTATGCTCAATCTGCTAGTTGCGGACCTTGTCAAAATAGATATTCCTATGTAACTGCTGGTGGTACTAGTGGTTATTGTCCATCTGGTTACGAGCGTGTTCCAGGTACAAGTTCTACTGCTAGTAACAATTGTCGTAAGCTTGAAGGATGCTACTATCAATGGTGTAATCATGTTGATCATGGATGTGCTCAATATGGTACGAAACATGATGATTGTGCTACTACAGAAAATACTTGTCAATACGGTTGTGATTCGGTTTGGAACGCTTGCCAATCTACTACTAATAATTCTTGTACTAGAACATCTTATTTAAGTTATTCTTGTTCAAAAACTGGTGTTAATGGTAATACTAAACAAACGATTAATCCTGTTGTAGGGGATAAAGTATGTAATGATTCTAGTTGTACTACCATTCCAATTTGTGGCTTTTAGATATTAGAATCCTCTTGAAATACTAGTCAAAAATAATACTTCGTGATAAAATATAAATATGGGGTGATACTATGAATTACGATACTACATTATATTCTATAGAAGAATTTGATCAAGCTTTAGTAGAAGCTATTCTAAAAGAAGTATTTTCTGCTTTACAAGAAAGGGGATATGACCCAATTACTCAGATGGCAGGATATTTAATGAGTGGAGATCCAGGATATATTTCCTCTTACAAAGATGCCCGTAAAAAAATAGTAAGTATTGATCGTAGTAGAATTTTAGACTTTTTACTTCGTAAAACATTAGCTTAATTAGGTGGAAATTAGTGAAATATTTAGGTTTAGATTTAGGAACAAAAACATTAGGATTAGCTTTATCTGATTCTTTAGGATTGATTGCTAATAGTTATAAAGTTTTAAGACATCATGAAGATTATGATGGATTATTACTCTTATTAGAAGAAGAAATTGAAAAGAATCATGTAACAGCTATTGTGTTGGGATTTCCTAAAAATATGGATAATTCTATAGGAGAACGTGGTGAGATTGCCCTTTCTTTTCAAAAAAAATTAGAAGATAAATTTCATCTTCCTGTTTATATGCAAGATGAAAGATTAACTACAAAACAAGCTGAAAATTTGCTGATAGAAAATGATATGAGTAGAAAGAAAAGAAAAAAAGTAATAGATAGTTTGGCTGCAACTATTATTTTGCAGAGTTATTTAGATAGAAAGGATAATAGATAAATATGAAAGAAAATACATTTAAAATGATTACTGAAGATGGACAAGAAGTTACTTGTAATGTGTTATTTACATTTGATAGTGAAGAAACTCAAAAGAGTTATATTGCTTATACTGATAATACTTATGAAGCGGATGGTAGTATTAAAGCTTATGCTGCTGTTTATCATCCAGAAGATTTAAATAAAGGATTTGAACCAATTGAAACAGAAAAAGAATGGAAAGTAGTAGAAACTATTTTACAAACTATTCAAGAAGAAGTTCGTAATAAAATGTCACAAGGTGAAACGAATCCAACTAATGAAGCTCCTGATGGGGAAACTAGCGAGCAATAGCTCGTTATTTATTGGTAATTGTTATGCAGAAGTTTCGTAACATTGCACTTTGTCTTTTAATTAGTACAGCTATTATCATTGTAGGTTGTTGCTTCTTTTATAAATATCAATTGAGTCCAGTAAATGATTCTGCTGAAACTATAGAAGTAGAAATTCCTAGTAATACAACGGTTCGTGGAATTGCCTCTATTTTAAAACAAAATAACTTAATTCGTGATGAAAGAATTTTCTTGATTTATATTAAACTGATGAAAATTACAGATATGAAAGCAGGTTATTATGATTTATCAAGCAGTATGGGTGTAGAAGATATTGTTTCTGTATTACAAGATGGTTCTAAAAAAAATCCTAATCAGATTAAAATTACTTTTAAAGAGGGAATTAACATTAGAACTTTTGCTACCATTGTGAATGAAAATACAACAAATACTTATGATAGTGTTTTAGAACTTTTAAAGGATAAAGACTATTTAGATGAATTAATTGAAAAGTATTGGTTTTTAACAGAGGATATTAAAAATGATCAGTTATATTATTCACTAGAGGGTTATTTATTTCCCGATACTTATTATTTTACTGATCAAAATGTTTCTGTAAAAGATATTATTACCAAAATGTTAACAAAAATGGATGAAGTTTTATCTTCTTATCGGGATGAAATTGATCATAGTAATCTTAGTCTTCATCAAATTTTAACATTAGCTTCTATTATTGAAAAGGAAGGAAAGAAAAATGATTTTCAGAATATTTCTTCTGTATTCTATAATCGAATGAGTATTGGTATGAATTTAGAAAGTTGTGCTACTGCATACTATGGAGTTGGATTGGAATTTAATGAGCTAGGAATTGCTAACTACGAAGTAATTACTCCAGTAAATGATTATAATACATATAAGAAAAAGGGTTTTCCAATTGGGCCAATTTCTCTTCCTGGTAAAGATGCAATCGAAGCTGCTTTAAAGCCAAATACTACTGATTATTTATATTTTCTTTCTGATAATCAGGGGGTAACTTATTTCTTTTCTACATATTCAGAACATCAGAAAAAGCAACAATCATTAATTCAAGAAGGAAAATGGTATCGATAGTAAAAGAGGTGTAAACATGATAGAAAATATCAATACTATGATTAAAAATATAAAAAAATATGCATTGGAAAATAATGTTCCTATTATGCAAGATGAAGGAATCGATTTTTTAACTACATTTATTATTAAAAAACAGATTCGCAGTGTATTAGAAATAGGAAGTGCTATTGGTTATTCTGCTATTATGATGGCTTTAGCAGATCCTAATTTAAAGATTACTACTATTGAAAAGGATCGTGATCGCTATTTAGAAGCTTTAAAAAATATTAAGGAATTTGATTTAGAAAAACAAATTACTTTAGTATTTCATGATGCTTTAGATGCTAATATTGAGGGAAAATTTGACATGATTTTTATTGATGCTGCTAAAGGACAAAATATCAAATTTTTTGAAAAATATGAGAATAATTTAAATGCTGGCGGATATATTCTTACAGATAATATGAATTTTCATGGTTTGGTAGATAAAGTAGATGCAGAGATTGAAAGTAAGAATTTAAGAGCTTTGGTTCGTAAAATTAGAGATTATCGTACTTTTTTAGTAAATAACTCAAATTACCAAGTAGATTTTTTAAATATTGGTGATGGAATTGCGGTTGCCAAAAAAGAAGAAAAATAATTAATTTGATATGATTATTATTTAACTCGAATTCGGATTTGTATAGTTGTAAATGATGTGAGACCAAAAAAGTAAAAAAATTAAAGTGATATGATATAGTAAAAATGATAATTAA
>CANQKN010000030.1 GCA_947624515.1 uncultured Bacilli bacterium | reverse complement strand
AATGTAGTGAGATAAGAATCAATAATAATGAAGCATATATTACTGGATATGCTGGAACAGAAGAACCAACAAAAGGACTTAGCGTTACAAGTATAGATGAAAATAGATTTGAATCAACCAATTTAGGAAAAGATGGAGAATATACCATTGGTTATTTTTCTAATAAACAAGAAATCAATCAATTAGCATCAACAACAGGAAATAAGACAGGAATCTATGATATGAATGGAGGAGCATGGGATTATGTAATGGGATATACCACAACAGGAGGAGATAATAATATGTCAGGATTCAGTTCAGCAAAATATAACTCCAAATATTATGATACTTATGAATCTACCAAAAATACAGATTACAATCAAAGAATCTTAGGAGATGCAACCGGAGAGATGGGATCATTTGGAAAAGACATAGATCCAGATGATAATACACGTCTTAAAAGTAGTTGGTACAAAGATAATGCTTACTTTGTATACTCATCTAAACCTTGGTTCTACCGTGGTGGTCATTTGAACCACGGTTCGCTTGCCGGTGTGTTCTCTTTCGGCTACTACACTGGCGATGCAGCTTCTTACACTTCTTTCCGCATCGTCCTAGCACCATCAGAATAATTAGATTTCTTCTGATTTACGTATAAAAAAGTAAAATATGTTAAAAATAATAATAAATCGATAATTTACTATACAAAAATATAAAATTCATGTATAATAAAATTAATAGTAGTAAGAAAGGATGGTAGGAATGGAAGAACAAAAAGAAGTAATAAACATTGATGAACTTGAAAAAGATAACATTGTAAATGATGAACAAGGATTTTCAATGGCATATAATTTAACAATAGTAAGTGCCATTGCTACAGTAGTAATGTTTGTTATTGGAACAGCTTTATATTTAACAGTTGTTGGATAGACCTTAATGGTCTTTTTCTTTTGTAAAAATTTGCCTAATTACTTTCTTTCAAAAATTACCTATTGTATAATGATAATAGGGAGTAGATAACATGATAGATATTACGAATTTAAATGAAAAACAAAAAGAAGCAGTATTAGAAACCGAAGGCCCTTTATTAGTATTGGCTGGAGCAGGTAGTGGAAAAACAAAAGTATTAACTACTAGAATTGCTTATTTAATTGAAGAAAAAAATGTTAGTCCTTTTCATATTTTAGCAATTACTTTCACCAATAAGGCAGCTAAAGAAATGCAAGAAAGACTATTTAAATTAATAGGAGAAGGTGCTAGAAATATTCAAGTTTCCACCTTTCACTCGTTTGGTTTAAAAATACTAAGAGAAAATTATGAAGTATTAGGATATGATAGAAATTTTGTGATTATGGATAGTGATGATTCCCTAACAGTAGTTAAACGGATTTTAAAAGAATTAGATTTAGATCCTAAACAATATAATCCTAATGCCATTCGCAATAAAATTAGTGGATGTAAGAATGAACTAATGTCTCCTAAACAGTATGAAATTTACGCAACTACAGAATTTGAAAAAGTGGTACTAAAAGTCTATGAAAAGTATGAACAAAAGTTAAAAACCAATAATTCGATCGATTTTGATGATTTATTAATCTTACCCATCAAATTATTTAAAGAACATGCAGATATTTTAGATCACTACCAAGATCGCTTTCGTTATATTTTAATTGATGAATACCAAGATACTAATGAAGCTCAATATATATTAAGTAAATTACTAGGTGCCAAATATAGAAATATCTGTGTAGTAGGGGATGAAAACCAATCTATTTATTCCTTCCGTGGAGCAAATTATAGAAATATTTTAAATTTTGAAAAAGATTATAAAGAAGCAAAAACTATTAAACTAGAACAAAATTATCGCTCTACTCAAACAATTTTAAATGCAGCTAATCAAGTGATTCAAAATAATCAAAGTAGAAAAGATAAAAATTTATGGAGTGATAAAGGCGAAGGCGAAAAAATTACTTATTATCGCAGTTATGATGAAAAAGATGAAGCATATTATGTCGCACATACAATAAAAAAACTAATAGAAGAAGGAAAAAATCCAGATGAAATAGCAGTTCTTTATCGAACCAATGCTCAATCCCGTACAGTAGAAGAAGAAATGTTAAAAGAAAATATTCCTTACCGAGTAGTAGGAAGTTTCTATTTCTATAGTCGAAAAGAAATTAAAGATTTAATTGCTTATTTAAGATTAATTCACAATGAAAAAGATAATGTTTCTCTACAAAGAGTGATTAATGTACCTAAACGGGGAATTGGACTTAAAACAATTACCAATCTTGCTACCTTAGCTGATATTGAAGGAAAAAGTATGTATGAAGTCATTACTTCTGGAAAAGAATTAGAATTTAAGAAGACAATTGAAGATTTAAAAAAAGTTTCTGAAAATATCACTTTAACAGAATTAGTTGATAAAATTTTAGATGCAACAGGATATCGTCATGAATTAGAAAGTGAAAAAACCTTAGATGCCGATATTCGCTTAGAAAACTTAGAAGAATTTAAATCTATTACGAAGGCATTTGAAGATCGAGATGGAGTTATTTCATTAGAAGATTTCTTATTTGAAATTAGCCTAGTTAGTGATCGAGAAGAATATAAAGATAGTAAAGATAAAGTTAGTTTAATGACAGTTCACTCTGTAAAAGGACTAGAATTTAATGATGTTTTTGTGATTGGATTAGAAGAAGGAATATTTCCTCATATGAACTCTTTAATGGATAACCAAGAACTAGAAGAAGAAAGAAGACTTGCTTATGTAGCAATTACTCGTGCTAAAGAAAGATTATACTTTGTTAATGCTAGAAGAAGAATGTTATATGGAAAAGATCAGGTCAATCCACCTAGTAGATTTATTGGAGAAATTGATAAAGAACTGATTACTACCAATCAAAAAGAAGAACAGCCAGAAGTTAAAATAAATAAAGAAGATAACTTCTATAGCGAAGATATCGATTGGAATATTGGAGATTATGCTTATCATGATGTCTTTGGTGCTGGTCGAGTTGTAGAAGTTACTAATACTTTGGTAAGTATTGCTTTTAAAAGCCCTTATGGTATTAAAAAATTAATGAAAAATCATAAAAGTCTAAAAAAAGTATAAAAAGACTTACATAATCAATAAAATAAGTAATAGAAATATAGGAGTAAAGATATGAAAAGTTTTGTTCAAGCGATTGCCAATTTAACATCTGGTTTTGATATTATGATAAAAAAGAATTATTTGCTTTATGATGGATATTTATTAAAATATGATGGTAGTATTTTTAAAGATATTTCTTTAATTGATCTAGATTCTATAATAGATCAACTTCCAAATATAAAAAAACAATTAGATGCTGGTTATTCCTATTATGGAAGTTATAGTTTAGAACAAAAAATTATTTAAGTACCATTATAAAACCAGATAAAAAGTTGAAAAGAAAAATTTTAAAGCAAGACGAAATTGTAAATGATTATCAAGTCTTTCATAAAGATTTTATTAGTAGTATAATGGAATTAGATACTAAAATAGCTAGCCAATATTTAGAATCAAAACAAGGACACCAAAAGAAATTAGTGTCATAGTAATTAAGAAAAGGAGAGAATATGAAACAAGAAAATTTAACACTTTTAATTATGGCAGCAGGTATGGGAAGTCGTTTTGGAGGTTTAAAACAAATTGAACCAATTGGTCCTAATGGAGAATTTATCATTGATTATTCGATTTACGATGCTATTCAAGCAGGATTCAACAAAGTAGTTTTTGTCATTAAAGAAGAAAATTATGAAATTTTTAAAGAAACAATTGGTAGTAGAATAGAAGATAAAATTCAAGTAGAATATGCTTTTCAGCGTTTAGAAGATTTACCAGATGGATTTGAAAAACCAGAAGGTAGAGAAAAACCATGGGGTACAGCACATGCTATTTTATCAGCTAAGGATCATATTCAAGAATCTTTTGCTGTAATTAATTCTGATGATTTCTATGGTCGAGATGCCTATTTTGTAATGAGTAATTTTTTGAATGATCAAAATAGCCAACATGAATATGGATTGGTAGGATATCAGGCAAAAAATACATTAACCGAAAATGGTTCTGTAAAAAGAGGAATTTGTAAGATAGATGGTAATTATTTACAGGAAATTGTAGAAAGTAGTGTAATAGAAGAAAATAATATCATAACAGCTACTCCATTAAACGGAACTCCTTCTTTTACGATTGCTGCTGATACTTGTGTTTCTATGAATATGCTAGGATTTAGACCCAATCTATTTCCCTATATTGAAAAGAATTTTTCAGTATTTTTAAAGGAAAATCAAAACGATATTTTAAAATGTGAATATTTGATTCCTGACATTTTATTACAAGCAACGAAAGAAAATTATGCCAAAACAAAGGTATTGCCTACAACAGCTAAATGGGAAGGGGTTACTTATAAAGAAGATAAGGAACAAGTAGTAAAAGCAATCCAAAAGTTAATTGATGAAGGAGTTTATCCACAAAATTTGTGGATAAAATAATATGAAGAAAAGATTATTGTGGATATTAATTGTTTTTGTTGTTGGTCTTATTCTAATTTGTTTATTTACGAATCCTAAAATAGAAAAATGGACCTATGATTTACCAAACGATTATGCGATTAAAAAGACATCTAGTACGCAAGTTGTTTTGGGTAAATATATTGATGGTTTATTTGAAGTAGAAAAAGATGGAAAACAGATGGGAATAGAGGACTATATAGCAGAATTTAGTTATGGGAAAAACATCATTGCTTTGAAATGTTTAGTTGAAAAGGAAAATAACATTCAGGTAATTTTTTATATTGTTGATACGAAACAAGATTATATTTATGGCCCTTATCAAGATGAAGAAACATATGAAAGTGTAAAAGAAAAGATTGTGGATGAAGAGTTAAGTGATTGGATAGAAACAATAAAAATACCACAAGGAGCAGTAAATAAATAATAAAGAAAGAGATGAATTCTATGAAAGAAAGAATCGATGAGTTAGTAGAAATATTAAATGAAGCAAATTATAATTATCACGTATTAGATCAACCAACTATTACAGATCAAGAATTTGATACCATGCTAAGAGAATTATTTATCTTAGAAGAAAAGTATCCTGAATTTGTTAGAAGTGATTCTCCTACACATCGTGTTGGTGGGACTATCCTAGAAGAATTTCAAAAAGTAACTCACGCCATTCCAATGATGTCGTTAGGAAATGTTTTTAATGAGGAAGAAATTAGGGCTTTTGATAATAGAATTCAAAAGGAAGGAATTCATCCCCAATATGTTTGTGAGTTAAAAATTGATGGATTAAGTGTTTCTCTTCATTATGAAAAAGGAAAACTTGTAACAGCTGCTACTCGTGGGGATGGAACTGTTGGAGAAGATATTACGAATAATGTAAAAACAATTAAAACGGTACCTCTTGTTTTAAAAGAAGAAGTAGATATAGAAGTCCGTGGAGAAATCTATATGAGTAAAGATACTTTAAAAAAGTTAAATGAAGAAAGAAAAGCAAAAGGACAACCTCTTTTACAAAATTGTCGTAATGCAGCAGCAGGATCCATTCGTCAATTAGATTCTAAAATTGCTGCATCTCGTAAGTTAGATTGTTGGATATATCATTTACCAAATCCCGAAGATTATGGAATTAAGACTCATTGGGAAGCCTTAGAGTATATGAAAAAACTAGGTTTTAAAACAAATCCTAATAACTTACTAGTAACAGATATTGAGGGTATTTTGGATTATATTTCCCATAAAGGAAAGGAAAGACCAACCTTAGCTTATGATATTGATGGTGTTGTAATTAAAGTAAATAATATTGAACAACAAAAAAAATTAGGATTTACAGCACATCATCCTAAATGGGCAACAGCTTATAAATTTCCTGCTGAAGAAGTTTTAACAAAGTTAAAAGATATTATTTTTACAGTTGGAAGAACGGGTCAAATTACTCCTAATGCGGTATTAGAACCTGTAATTGTAGCTGGTAGTATGATTTCTCGTGCTACTTTACATAATGAAGATTATGTAAAAGCAAAGGATTTAAAAATAGGGGATGTTGTATCAATCCATAAAGCAGGAGATGTTATTCCAGAAGTAGGGGAAGTAAAAAAAGAACGCCGTACTGGAAATGAAAAAGATTTTGTGATGATTACAACTTGTCCAATGTGTGGAGAATTTATTTATAAAAAAGAAGGACAAGTAGATTACTTTTGCCTAAATCCTCATTGTCCAGCACGAAATATTGAAGGATTATGTCATTTTGTATCTCGAAAGGCAATGAATATTGATGGTTTAGGAGATCGTATTATAGAAGATTTTTATAATATGAAATATATTAAAGAAATTCCTGATATTTATCGTCTTGACCATTATCGTGATGAATTAACAGAATTAGAAGGCTATGGCAATAAATCGATTGATAATCTACTAACAGCTATTGAAAATAGTAAAAAGAATTCTTTAGAAAGATTATTATTTGGCTTAGGAATTCCTAATGTGGGAGAAAAAACTTCCAAAATCTTAGCAATGCGTTATGAAAGTTTAGATAATTTCATGAATGCTAGTTTTGAAGAATTAAATAGTATTCCTGATATTGGAGAAATTATTGCCCAAAGTATTATAGACTTCTTTCATAATGAAAAGAATCAAGAAATGATAAGGCAATTAAAGGATTTAGGATTAAATATGACCTATACGGGACCAAAAGTAGAAATTAATGAAAATTTTTATCAAAAAACATTTGTCATTACAGGAACATTAAAGAGATATACGAGAGATGAAATAGAGGAAAAAATAGAAAATTTAGGTGGAAAAACCTCTTCTTCAGTAAGTAGCAAAACAACCGCCGTTATTGTAGGAGAAAATCCGGGAAGTAAATATGAAAAAGCTTTAAAATTAAATATTCCAATCTGGAGTGAAGAAGAATTGGAGGAAAAGTTTCATGAATGAATATAAAATAGCATTTATTTATGGTAATAATGACGAATCAAAAGGAATGGTAGATGGGAAAATCGAATTTTATGGTAGTATGAATAGCGATGCTTTGCATATTGCATATTTATTAGATTATGCCAAAACAAAATTTCCGGAAATGAAAATATTTGATATGCTAACAATTAGACATCAACCAGAAATAGTAGCTTATTTTCTAACAAAATTAGGAATCACTGTTTTTTTTAATATGACTAAATATGATTCTAATAATTTAAAAAAATATGGGAAGATGGGAATGCTTATGGTACCTGATCAATTATCGTCAGCACAAATTGAGAGTTTAAAAAAATTTACTACAGAAATAAATGATTTTGATATCATAATTAACTATGATTTATCAATCGATACGGGAATTTTAGATTCCAAAATGATTAGAAGTTTTGATCATGAAACTCCCTTAGAGTTGATAAATATCTATTTGGAAAGAAATAAAATTGAAAATCAAATGAAATAAAATTCCCTTCAAAATAAGAAAAAAGTCATAAAACTCTGGACAAAATCGAAAAAAAGTGTATAATATAAAAGTACAGGTGGAGGGGGTTTTATGACAGTAAAAGATTTGAAAATCATTTATGAATATGCTTTAGAACACAACTTTGAATTAAATTATAGTAAATTGACCCAATATCAAGAAAATGATATTCATCTAATTACTGAAAAAATCAAAGAGAAAAACCAGAATATTAAAATATTAATGGCCTTTTTCGCATGGGAATTAAATAATCCTAGTTGGCAAGAAAGATTTTCTTCCCTTTGTAATATTGAAAAAATCGATATTAGAAATTATTTAGTACACCAGATTTTAAATGCTTCTTCCATAGAAAAAGCAAAGAAAATCTTATTTTATTTTGGAACAGAAGAATATTTAAAATTATTTTCAACAGTCGAAGATTGGAAAACTTATATAGAATGTATAAACGAAAACATGAATGATTGTACTCAAGAAAATGTAGCCCTTGTGTTAAAGAATGCAGTATTTGATAAACAGGAATTAATTAAAGAAGTTATGAAATATTCCCAAAATAAAGAATTTGCTAGTCAAACTATCAATACCTATATGAGTCCTATGGTTATAAAAAAATATCTAAAAGAAATACTTTGCCTATTAAATTTAGGCTATCCAATAATAGAAGTTGCAAAGTTTTTTAAGAATCGCAACTATGAATTAGAAAATGGAATGGAATCCTATGGAAAATTAGCAGAACAGACATATGAGTATTTAAAAAATAATAATTATACGGATGATAAAACAAATTTAATTGGTATTTTTAATCAATCAAATATTACTCAATATGATAATATTCTTGGCTTTTTAAGAAGAATAGAAACACAAAAAGATCAAGAATTATTTAATAAAGTATTAAAATTTAAAAGAATAAGTAATCCTACTATGCGTCTTTATTATTCAGAAATTTTATTAAGTGATCTAAATATTTCTCGTAGAAAATCATTATTAGAATTATTGGATAAAAATATTATTTCTATCCATTTGGATGACGAACGTATAATAAAGAGTATATTAAAAATATTAGAAACGACCCAGAAAATAGATGGAGATACTACTCATATTACTACTTTTATAGAAAAAATGCCTATTCTAGAAATACTAGACAAAATGGTAATTACGAAAGAAAATCTTGATACTCGTAACATTATATATAGAGAATTTACTGATTGCCTAAAAACAGAATCATTAACGGAAGAAGAAGTAACTTATTATGGTATTTGGTTGGAAGAATTATGTAAGTTACCAGTTGATATTTGTCAAAAAATGATAAAGATTTTAAAACTATCAACTGTTAAAGATCTATCTCTAGAAGGAAGAAACGAATTAAGAAAATTATTATTATCAAAAGAAAATTTTGGTAGCCTAGATTATGTTTATAACCAATATTTGCAAAAAGAAGAAATTGATTCTGAAAAAGAAAAAAATTCCATTTTATTAAATACTGTAATAGGATCACTAGAAAATGGTGCAGATATTTTAGAAGTATTAAAAGATTTTAATGAAGATGATGAAATTACTGAAAATACATTAATTCGCTCAATTACATTTAAAAGTAACTAAAATCATTAAATTCGTGCTATAATTATACATAGTTATTTGTTATAATACTATGTATAATTTTTTTATGGAGGAATTTATGAACAAACTAACCAAAGAAGAAGTATTACATGTAGCTCATCTAGCAAGAATTAAAGTAGAAGATAGTGAGATTGAAAAATATGCGATTGAATTAAAGCAACTTTTAGATGATGTTGATCAAATTAAAGAAATTCAAGTGGAAAGTAATGAATTATTGGTAACTCCAGTAGAACATGAAACAATCTTAAGAAAAGATTCTAATACTAGAAAAGTTGAATTTAATGAAATTAAAAAAAATGTACCAGCAACAAATGGTAATTTTGTAGAGGTTCCGGTGATGGTAAATGAATAAATATCTAGATTTAAGTATTTTAAAAATACATGAACTATTAGTAGATCAAAAAATTACACCTTATGACTTAGTAGAGGAATGTTATCATAGAATTGAAGAAAATAGTGATTTAAACTGCTTTATTACACTAAATAAAAGTGAAGCTTTAGAATATGCTAAAAAATTAAGTGAAGAAAAAGTAGAAGAAAATAATCTTTTATGGGGTCTTCCTATAGCTATCAAGGATAATATTTCTACTAAAAATCTACGAACTACCTGTGCTTCTAAAATGTTAGAAAACTACATTCCTATCTATGATGCTACAGTTATTGAAAAAATAAAGAAGAAAAAAATGATTATTATTGGCAAAACAAATATGGATGAATTTGCAATGGGATCTACAAGTCGTACTAGTTACTTTGGAGCACCTAAAAATCCAATTGATAAAACAAAGATTACGGGTGGATCATCTGGTGGATCAGCTGCATGTATTGCTGGTAATTTAGTACCATTGGCACTAGGAACAGATACAGGTGGATCCATTCGCCAACCTGCAAGTTATACAGGAATTGTGGGAATGAAGCCTACTTATGGAAGAGTTTCACGCTATGGATTAATTGCTTTTGCATCAAGTTTAGATCAGATTGGTCCAATGACAAGAAATGTATATGAAAATGCTTTATTATTAAATGAAATTGTTGGAAAAGATCCAAAAGACTTAACCAGCAGAGATTGTGAAGTAGAAGATTTCACAAGATTGATTGGCAAAGATATTAAAGGAATGAAAATCGCAATTCCCAACTATTTTGTAAGTAATATTGTATCTGATGAGATTATCAAAAAACTAGATCATGTTGTAGAAATATTAAGAAGTAATGATGCTATAGTCGATTATATTGATATGAAATATTTAGATCAAGCAGTTACTTTATATCAAATTATCGCAATGGGTGAAGCAAGTAGTAATTTAGCTAGATTTGATGGTGTTAAATTTGGATATCGTAGTAGTCATTCGGATTCTGTTGAAGAAATGTATGAAAATACAAGATGCGAGGGATTTGGTAAAGAAGTAAAACGAAGAATTATGGTAGGTAGCTATTTATTAAGT
The DNA here is from genome assembly GCA_947624515.1 of uncultured Bacilli bacterium. Taxonomy (GTDB): domain Bacteria; phylum Bacillota_I; class Bacilli_A; order RF39; family UBA660; genus Alloscybalousia. The sequence continues at coordinate 253 of CANQKN010000030.1, read as the reverse complement.
GGAGAAAATGCTAAAATTTATTATGATAAAGCACTTACTATTCGAAACGCAATGAAAGAAGAATTTGATAGGGTATTTGAGAAATATGATTTTATTCTTGGCCCTACAACAACAACCGTTGCATATTGTCAAGAAGAAAATTTAGATGATCCTAGGAAATCGTTTATGGATGATGTACTAGTAATTCCAGTCAATATGGCAGGGCTTCCTGGTATAAATATCCCAATGGGAGAAAATGAGAATCATATGCCAA
>CANQKN010000029.1 GCA_947624515.1 uncultured Bacilli bacterium | reverse complement strand
AAGCATAACTAATTCCTACAGTTATTACTACTAAACTAATTAAAGCCATAATAGTAATTATCAATTCCTTCTTTTTATTTTTATTCTCTTTCTTCTTCATGGTATCCTCCGCACTACTATTTTCTATCTTTATTCTACCTTTTTCCTAACTATTTTGTCAATTTCTTCTTCACAAATACCATAAAAAATGATAAAATACAGTAGAAGTGGTGATATCATGCTAAGAACCAAAGATATATTAGATGAAAAAGATAAAAGATTAAGACAAATTAGTAAAGAAGTTATCTTTCCATTAAGCAAAGAAGATATTAAAAATATAGAATTAATGGAAGAATATTTAGTAAATAGTCAAATTGAAGAAAAAGCTGAAAAATATCATTTAAGACCTGGTATGGGAATGGCAGCCATTCAAATTGGTGTAGCAAAAAGATATATCGTAATTGTACAAGAAGTAGAAAAAGGTTTTGATTCCTATATTGTTATTAATCCCAAAATTATTTCTAACTCTACAGAAATGATCTATGTAGAAGATGGTGAAGGATGTTTAAGTATCAATCGTGAATGTGAAGGTATTGTACCAAGATATGCTAGAGTTACTGTAGAAGGATATGACATAGACGGTAATAAAATAAAAATTCGAGCTCGTGAGGAATTAGCAATTGCATTTCAACATGAAATTGATCATTTGAATGGTATTTTATTTGTAGATAAAATTGATCCAAAAAATCCATATAAAGATATTGATAAATATCGTCCTATTTAAGATACTTTGGTATCTTTTTTTATTTAATAAAGTAATTTACTAGGAAGAGTAAGTGTTACCTTCGTCCCCTTTCCTAAAGAAGAAGCATATCGAATAGTTCCTTGATGAAGTTTTATAATTTCTTTAGACATACTAATTCCAATTCCTGTTCCTTTAATTTTAGTAGTATAAAAAATCTGACCAATCTTACTTAAATCTTGTTTACTAATACCATCTCCATCATCAATAATATGAACTTCTATTTGATCCTTTTTACTAAAAAGTTCTATTCTTATTGTTTTAGCATTTGCTTCATAGGCATTTTTAATCAAATTCATAAAAACCTGTTTTAAGCGATCGTAATCCCCCTCTAATAATAACTCATCTTCTTCCATTTTCGGTAACTTTAGTGTTACATTTTTATTACCCAAAATAGATTCTACCGTACTTTCAATATCATCTAATAACAAATATAAATCCATAATATCTTTATGTAGAGTCAATCGTTTAAGATTTAAAAAATCATCCATAATCGTTAAAGCTCGATTCATCTCACTTCGAATAATAGGAATATATTTATCAACTTTCTCTTGTTGTTTAGAATCAAGCATATCTAAATATCCCTTACACACAGAAATAGGATTTTTTACTTCATGTGCAATCTGAAAGATAACAGTATCATCATGTTTTTTAATTTCATAATTTCTTAAATAAGAGTAAGTCATTTCTAATAAAAAAGCAAAATAGAAAAAGATAAAAATCAAAGAAAAAATACCTAAAATACTATGGTCAAAATATAAAAAGTAAAGAAAACTAGTAAAAAAAGTTTTACAAACAACAAGATAATTAATAGAGTTTTTACGATTTTTCATCACCAAACAATCTAACAAGAAGTATCCCAAATAAATAATATAAGTATACCAAGGAATCATAGGTAATCGAAAATAACAGTAAATTATATTAATTATAGATAAAATCAATGCTTCTTTTCTTTTTTTTAATTGATATCCTAAAAAACAGGAAAAATCCAAAAAAATTAAAAAAAGCAGATCGGTTTGAAATAATAAAAATAAAATTTGCATAAAAATCAAATAAAATAATGTGATTGTCTTTTTACTTATCGTTGATTCTGTTTTTTCGGATATATATTGATACCCCATAAAACTTGCCATAATAATCATTAAAATCAATAGAATAGAACGAAAAAAATACATACAATAGCCTTCTTTCTAACACTATTATATGTATTTTTAATGTCGATAAATGTCGATTTTTGTCAAAATAATTTGTTTTTTGTTATTTTAAGTTGTCAATATACTTTTTTAATTGTTTACTATCGGAACCTAAAATAATTTTTAATTGATTATCAATTTCTACGATTCCTTTAGCCCCTAATTTTTGAATAGCCTCTTTATTTACAATACTAACATCCTTACAAGTTACTTTAAAACGAGATAAACTAGATTCTGTAGAAATAATATTATCTTTTCCCCCTAAATATTCTACCAATTTATTTAATTCAATATGAGCATCTTTTCGCATAGATTTTAAAATTGCAAGTAGAATGACTATAAATACTAAAATAATTATAATATATTGCATATAATTCACTTTTATCACCGTATTCATTATACTATAGTTATGAAAAAAAGAAAAGTTTTTCTTTCAAATTAGTTAGGTAATAATAATACACCAAAAAACTATTTTTCGAATATCTTATATTAGATAATTATAAAGGAGTACATGTTATTTGACGAACGGACAATTCATATAGCAATCATAAAAATTTACTATAAATGCCTGCCGGATGTAATTATCAATTATCTATGAAAGGAGGTATTTTCATGTGTCCAGAAAACAATAATCCAAACAATGATACTTGTTGCTTAGCAAATATTCTAGAAATGATTGTAAAACTACAAGACCGTAGTGAAAAATTTGATTGTTTAGGGGATGGATGTGATAGACCATTCTTAGGACCTACTCCATCTACAATCTGCTATAATACAAGACCTGTAACTTTCTACCGTTGCAGTGATGGAGAACTATGGGCATTCCCATATACTTTAAATGGAACTGTAGGAAGCAGTACAGCATTTAGATGTGAGCATGTAGAAGGATGTTGTGCAACTTGCCGTGTACTTGCTGAGAATCCAGATCCAACTACTGTAGCAACTACTCCATATGTTCCAACAGATTCATTCTTCACAATCAATTTAAACTGTGTAGGAGCATTAAGATGTTTACCTGATACTTTTATTGCCTGTAGTTAAAAAGGACCGCTAAATGCGGTCTTTTATTATAATATCATTAATTTCAACAATAGGAATGATATCATTATCTACTGTAACTAAACTATTTTTTATTTTGCCTGCAATCTTAGTATCATAATCTTTTTTATCTGTTTTAATCAAAACCTGAATATTAAAAATATAACGACTACTTTTAAATAATCTTTTAATTTTATCTTCTACAGACATAGAATCATTGAATTCAGATAACGATGTTGTTCGCACATTATTAGAAGAAATAATATTCTGATTTTCCGAAGTATAATATACTTTTTTATTGTGATTATGACTAGCATCTATTTTATTTTTAAAAATTTGAGGCAATTCCTTTTTCATACTCATCTTTTCCTTTCATTCTATTTTATTCTTAGTAAATATTTTTAAAACTTTTTTCCATACTAATTATGAGGGATATTATGATAAGAATTAAAAAATTTAAATTTAACCTACCACTTATTTTCTGTATCTTATTATTTATGGTAATTAGTACAATCACAATCTATAGTGCAATGACCTATTTACCAAATTATTTAGGAAATTTAGCATTAAAACAATTCATATGGTATATTCTAGGTTTTATGATTGTTTTTATTCTGATTCAAATATCAAATCAAACACTTTATCGCTATGCTTGGTATATTTATATTACTAATATTTTACTTTTATTCTTACTTTTGATAATTGGACAACCTATCAATGGTAGTAAATGTTGGTTTATAATTCCCGGAATTGGTTCTTTTCAACCCAGTGAATTTATGAAAATTTCCCTAATTATTATGAATAGTGTGATCGTAAGTCATTGGATGGAAACAAGTAAAAAAAAGCTAACGATAAAAGAAGAAAGCATTTTATTATTTAAAGTCTTTTTTATTTTTTTAATTCCCACTTTATTAACATTTTTAGAACCTGATACAGGTGCTGTTTTTATTTATGTTATCATTACAATCTCTATTCTATGGATTTCCCCTCTTCGCAAAAGATGGTTTATATTTGGATTTTTATTAATCGGTATTTTGATTAGTAGTTTTTTAGGATTATATTTTTGGAAACAAGAAATATTCGTTGATATTTTTGGAACTAATTTATTTTATCGAATTGATCGATTATTAGATTGGAAAAATGGAACAGGTATGCAACTTGAAAATTCTTTAATTGCGATTGGATCTAGTGGTCTATTTGGTCATGGTTATAATCATACTCCTATTTATTTTCCAGAATCAGGAACAGATTTTATTTTTGCTGTCTATACATCTAATTTTGGATTAATAGGAAGTATCTTTTTATTATTATTGATTCTATATTTTAATATTTCTTTAATTAAGATAGCAAGAAAAACAAATAATGATACCGATAAATATATAGTAATTGGTATTTTAGGAATGCTTTTATATCAACAAATACAAAATATTGGTATGACTCTTGGTATTTTACCAATTACTGGAATTACTTTACCATTTATCAGCTATGGTGGTTCCTCTTTACTTTCTTATATGATTATCTTTGGAATGTTATTAAATATCCATCATGATAGCCATAAAACAATAAATTAAAATAGAAATCTATCACTAGATCTCTATTTCTTTTTCTTTTCTAAAATGGATTCATAAAAATCTTTCCACAACTGATAAACATGCTCTTTACTATAAAATTCAGCAATAGATTGAGCATTTTTAATTTGTTGTTGATATAATTGTTTATCTTTTGACAAAGTTTGAATTAAAGTAGAAAAATCTTGATTATTATCTGCCTTCAAATACTTTTTAAATAAAATATCTTCATATAATTCTAAATCTCTTAATAAAATAGGAGTTCCTGTATTAACAGCTTCTAAAATAGTCATTGGAAACAATTCATTATAAGATGGAACAAACAATAAATCAGCAGCATTATATAAATCATTCATTTCTTCTCTAGGAATAATTCCTAAAAATTTTACATTCTTTGGTGGATGATCCATTAACTGTTTTAATTCATGATGTCCATCAGTAATCTTTCCAAAAGAAAATCCTCCAGCCCAAATAAAAGTAACATCTGGTAATGTTTTTGCGACCTCTACAAAATCTAGTACTCCTTTTCTATTTTGGACTTGACCTGCACCTAATACTACAAAATCATCATCTTTTAATTGATATTTTTTTCTAATTTCTATAATTTCTTTTTTTGTTTTAGGAAAAAATTTTTCTTTTGATACAAAATTTGGAATATAAGTAATTTTATCAATATCTAATCCTGCTTTTACCATATCTTTTTTAAAAATAGGATTTACTACTACTAAATAATCAGCACTTTTATAAAAACTGATGACATATTTTTTAAAAATTTTAAAAATGAATTTTGGTAATTTAATAGAGCCATCTAAAGTATCAGGTAAAAAATGTACATAAGCAACAGTTGGATTTTTACTAAATTTTAATTTGAAATAATTTCTAGGTTCAATAGTATGAGCATGAATAATATCAAAGTTAGTTCCCTTATTTAAATAAATTTCGAAGTCATCTTTTCCATCTTCTTGTAAAAGTTTTATTAGTTCTAAATAGGCGCTCCCAACACCCTGACCATCTACTGAATCAGCCATAGAAAGCATATTAATCCTTATTTTTCCCTTTCTCATTATTAACTCCTTATATATTAAAAACAACCATAATTTATCAATTAAATGGTGATCTGTACGGGATTCGGACCCGTGTATGCCACCTTGAGAGGGTGGTGTGTTAAGCCACTTCACCAACAGACCAGAAAAGTCACTAATATGACTTTTTTAGTTTAGCATAAATATATTGAAAAAAGCAACCTATTTCTTATTTTTTATAGAAAAGAAAGCTTATTAAAAAATCATGATTTCTTCATTTCATTTAATCTTTTTCTAATCAATAAGCTTAACTCTAATGGTGCTTGAATCCGATTTAATATTAAAAGACTATCTTGTAATTTTGTTTTAATAGGTAATTTTTCTAATTCCTGTGCTATTTCATGATAAGAAATGGAAGAATTTGAATTTTCAGAAATAAACTCTTTAATATAATTTTCCAGCTGCTTTAAAATATAAACTTTTAATTCATATTCATCCATTTCATAGATACCATAATAACCACTTACTAATAATCTAAATTCTTCTTCCACAGTCATAATAAATTCTCTTTCAAATCCTTATTCACATTCTGTACACATATTACTATCTGTATCAGAAATCATGATTTCCAATTTTGTTTTTAATTCTTGAACTTCATTATCATTCCAATATTCATCTGGTGTAGAAAAACCTTTGGTATCCCAAGCTGTTTCATCATCAAAACCAACAATTTCACCTTTTTTTAAAGCAATTACACTTGGTACATAAATTCTAGAATTGCCTTCTTCATCAAATTGTAAGTAATTTTTTAAAATTTCCACAATCTTTAAATAATTTTCACTATTATTAGCACGATCTTCTCTAATATTATAATAATAAATTTTAGTTAATCCCATATCTTGAGCTACTTCATTCAAATATTTCGTATATCTCTGACACCATTGACATTCAGGAAATCCTAAATATACAATACCAGTACCCTTTTCTAAAATATTAATAATTTCATCTATTGTGCGATAAACATATACATTATTTTTATCTACTTGGGTATACTCTTCACTAAATTTCTGGGCATCTGTATTTTCCTGATTCCTATGATTTAAATGAATTAAGAAAATACTAGCAACAATAACAATTATCACAAATACAATCATAAAAATAGTGATCAATGTTTTCTTATTCATAACGATTACCTCCAATACTAATAATATTATATAATGATTTTTTTCATTTTAAAAGAAAAAAGAAGAGAAAAACTCTTCTATATAAATCTTTGTAATCTCTTCTCTACTCGACTCTTTCCAAGTAATTTTAAAATTTCATATAAATCAGGAGTCATAGAACTAGTAGTCACAGCAACACGAATCACAGTAGAAACATCAGCAACACTACCTTTATAGGCATCTGGATTTAATTTGTATTCTTTCATATCACTACAATACCCAAGTTCAGTAGATAACTCTTTAATTTTAGAAAACCAAGTATCTTTATCATCATTTTCATTAAAATATTGATTAAGATAAGTAGAAAGAATCGTCTTAATTTCTTCTTTATCGGTTATTTTCCCAAAATCATAAGTTAAATCACCAGTAAAGTATTCATCATACATATACCAGATATTTTTCTTAATGGTAGAAAATGATTCAAAGTCTTTTCTTGGCTTTTTCTGCTCTCTTTCAATATTAAAAACAGAAATTGAATAATCTTTATATTGTTCTAAAATAGAAGCAAATTCCAAATCGAATTCTTTTGCCCAAACAAACGCTTTTTCATAAACTTCTTTCGCTGTTAGACGACTAATATAACTTCTAGAAATATTTAATAATTTTTCTAAATCAAACAATGATCCACTCAAACTCATTTTTTTGAAATCAAATTTGAAATCATCAATTCCAAGAGTTGGATTTTGATCCCACCAACCTTCAAAATTAGAGTTAGCAATCGTCATTAAATAAAGTTTAACTGCTTCCACTGGTATTCCTTTTTCATGATAAAAACTAACAGCAGCCTCTGGATCTTTTCTTTTAGATAATTTTCTTCTCGTTCCATCTTCATCTATTTTCATAATAACACCAAGGTGTGCATATTTTGGTGCTTGGAATCCTAATACTTGAAATAATTGTAGGTGAACTGGTGTAGAAGAAATCCACTCTTCTCCTCTTAAAATATGAGTAGTTCGCATTAAATGATCATCAATAACATGTGCAAAATGATATAAAGGAAGACCATCACTTTTAATTAAGACAACATCCATATCATTTTCTGGAAATTCAATTTTACCACGGACCAAATCATTTAAAATTATTTTCTTATTAAAATCACCAGGAGATTTCAATCTTACAATATAAGGTTCTCCATTTTTTATTTTTTCTACTCTTTCCTCATTCGTTAAAAAACGGCATTTTGCATAACTACCATAAATTCCAATTCTTTCTTTATTAAGTTCCTGCATTTTACGTACATCATCAATTTCTTCTTGGGTACAAAAGCATGGATAAGCAAGTCCTTCTTCTACTAAATGCTTTGCATAAGTATGATAAATTTCTTTTCTTTCGCTTTGAATATATGGACCATAAGCACCTTTCTGTTCCGTTTCAGAAATGACACCTTCATCAATTTCAATATCGAAGTTTCTTAAGTCATCGATGATTCCCTGTACTCCGTTTTCTACACTTCGTTTACCATCCGTATCTTCAATTCTTAAATAAAAGACACCATTCGTTTCTTTTGGAACTTTACTGGCAATAAAAGCAGCTAATAAACTTCCCATATGAACAAATCCAGTTGGACTTGGTGCAAAACGCGAAACGACAGCACCCTCTGGCAAATTTCTTTCTGGATATAAATTTTCATAATAACTAACATCATGAACGACATCAGGAAACATGATATCTGCTAATTCTTTATTGGTCATAGTAACACATCCTTTTTCTATCTTATTTTATACTATTTTGAGAAAGAACACAATCAAAAAAAAAGAAAATCCTTATCTCTAAGGATTTATTTCTATTGGCTGCCCCAGTTAGATTCGAACTAACGCATAATAGATTCAGAGTCTACTGCCTTACCACTTGGCTATGGGGCAATAACACTATCTATATTAGCATAGTTTCAATTGTTTTTCAATCTTAACTGACAATTTTTATCTACGTCTTTGCAATATTTTTGGTTTATCTATAATTTCTTCTTTTTCAAACGAATCTGCTGTATTATAAAATTCTTTAACCATTAAATTATTTAATATTTGCTTTATAAAATTCAAATCAATATCAAGTAAATCTTCATCAGATAACTCATTTTTGAATATTTTTTTCGCATAATATAAGTGTTTTTTATATTTTTGCAAATATCTTAAAATACTCTCATCAAAGTCGGATTCACTTTCTTGTCTTACTTTTGTATAAGAATGATATTGATAATCAGAATGAGTAGAAGAATCTTCTTCTGAAACCTCTTCTTTCTCTTCTTTAATTGTTTGATCAAAATACCTTCCTTGACATTTTAATTTATGATCATAATCTATTCTTTGATTTAAATCAGATAGTACAAGATAGGCTTCAGTAATCTGTTGCATTTCTTTAGTGGTATCTTTTTCAATATTATTATCCGGATGATATTTTCTTGCTAAAGTTTTATAAGCCTTTTTAATGTCATCCTGTGTTGCTGTAATAGAAATTTCCAGTATTTCATAATATGTTTTTTCCACAATAATCACCTTTATTTTAATTTTCTAGGACTACCGATATTATTTTACCATTACTTTATTAGAACTACTAATAATACTTTTATCTTTTTTTATTTCATTAATCATATATGTAAGATCATCCTTAGTATAACTATCCTTATTTCCTAAATATTGATAAGCATAATTATAAGCATCTTCTTCATCAACAATATCTGCTATAAGGTAAGAAGTTTTTATAACATCATCCTTAAATACATTTTTATCCTGCTCAATATATTTTACAGAAACTAACTCTCCAGTTAATATATCTATATAAAAAATAGTATTAGGTGTTGTAGCATTATTTCTGAAATAGTTCCTATAATACTCTACATCTGATTTTTCCAAAGAACAGTTATTGTATTGATACCAAATATTTACAGATTCGATTTCATATAGACTAAAATTTTCTACAATATGTACATCATAGTTTCCTTTTACATCAACAGTTTCAATGATCGTTTTTGGATCACCTTTTAAATTGAACTCATCTTCATTTTGTAACATTTCGGAAATAGTTGTTCTATCTTTAGCACCACAACCACTCATATTAGTCATGCTAATTCCTAAAGCAAGTGCAAGTCCCATTAATTTAAAATTAAATTTAATATTTTTCATAAAATCCCCCACTTCTTTAAAAGTAGCCATATTATATCATATTTTTTCAAAAATTTCAATTTTTTTTGCTCATTAATCTATTATTTAGACAAATAACTATTTAATACAGGTTCTTTTCGAAGTGTCTTAATCGCTTTCCTTCTAATATTTGAAACTCTGTCACAATCAATTCCTAAATAGTCTGCGATCTCACGAATCGCTAATCCTCGATAACCATTTTGATCAAAAGATAATTGCATAATTATTTTAGAATCATCATCTAAAGTACTTAAAACTTGATTATAATCTTTCATAAATTCATTAGAAGATACTTGACCTACATAGTTAAATTCATCCCACTGATTTTTTAGATAATGAAATATTTTTGATGGTTTTTGAGGTTCTTCAATATTTCCATAGTTAAAAGATAGATTTTTTCTCTCGGAGAAGAAAAAATAATCATCATTAATATTAAAAACTATTTCGTAAACCTTTCGATAAGAAAGATGTTCCCATTTCGCAATATGTTTGATAATACTTCTTGTAATGCTCTTAGAAATATATAATCGAAAAACAGGTTTTTCACAATGAACAGCATATTTTACACTATTCATAAGTGCTTCTAGACAAACATAATAAATTTTTTCCATAGATAGATTACCATTAAAAAAATTATACCATTCTCTAGTAGAATCAAACACAACATCTAGACATCCTTCCACTATTCTTTTTTGGTTTTCTTTGCTTAGATGTTTTTTAATTGGAAATGGAAATTCTTTTTCTAATTTTTGACGAAGTTGGTCAGCATCTTCTATTTTTTTCTGGATTTTTGAATCACCAAAAATATTTGCTAACAATCGTTCTTCCGGTGATATTCCTATCTCCACATGTGTTTTTTGCCTATGTTCATCTATTTCTGCCCAATATTTATTTAATGTTACACCTTCAGAGCGAAATATTTCGATAATATCTTCTTCACTTAAACAAAAAGAATGTTTCTGCCAATCCTTTTCTATCAAATCTAAATCAAACATAAAATCCCCCTAAAATAAATTTTCAATGAGTATTTATATACTTTATCTCAATGAAAAAAAGAAAACTCGAATTTTCATTCGAGACCAATACAAATATGGTGGAGCATAGCGGGATCGAACCGCTGACCTCCACGGTGCAAACGTGGCGCTCTCCCAGCTGAGCTAATGCCCCA
>CANQKN010000028.1 GCA_947624515.1 uncultured Bacilli bacterium | reverse complement strand
ATGATGAAGAATACCGAATGGGGAGCAGTAGCATATTTAAGTCATTCCAAGTATGGAACCTGTACTAATGGAAAATGCAGTGAGGTAAGGATTAATAATAATGAAGCATATATTACTGGATATGCAGCAACGATAGCTCCAACAAAAGGAAGAAGTTCTACAAGCATAGAAGGAAATAGATATGAGAAAACAGAATTAGGAAAAGATGGACCTTATACAGTAAATTATAAAAATAATAAAGCAGATGTAGCTTCAACAACAGGAAATAAAACAGGAGTCTATGATATGAATGGAGGAGCATGGGATTATGTAATGGGATATACAACAAGTGCTTCAAAAGAAGAAGAAAAAAGTGGTATTACTACCTTATATCCAAAATTTTTTACAGATAATCAGTGGAAAAAATATTATGATACCTATTCATCAGGAACTTATACAGATTATAATAATCGTATTTTAGGAGATGCAACAGGAGAGATGGGACCATTTGATAAAGAAACAGATTCAGAGAATACCCGACGTACCACAAATAGTTGGTATAAAGATTATGCTGCCTTTATAGATTCATCTTCACCTTGGTTTGGACGTAGCGGTTATTATAACAGTGGTGTTTTTGCAGGAATTTTTGCATTCAATGGTACTGGTAGTACTGGAGGTGCACTTTCTAATATGACTTATCGTATTGTCTTAGCACCAAATACAAGTAATAATTAAATAAAAAAAGTGGTTGTCAAATTTGAAACTTTTGATTGATGCACTTTTTTTTTTATGCTACTATTTAAATAGAGGTGTAAGATATGACAAATGCCACAAAATATTGTTTTAAAGTATATTTACGAAATGGAGAAACTAAAAAAATCGTTCCAAAAGAAATGAATAATATGGATTTACAAGATTTTGATTTGTTTTCTATTAATAAAGGTGGTTTTTTTGGATTATGTGAAATCTTAAGTCAAGAATTATCTGTTGCTTCTTATCAAATTAATAAAATCACCATTGACTACCTTAAAAAAGAAAGAGAATTTTCTTTAATATCAAATAATCAATACATACTACCAATTGTATCTAAATTATATCCACAAAAAATATCTAGTAACCGCAATTATCTAATTGATGCTATTTTAGTTCCTAAAAATGATCCGACATATTTAGAAATGAAAAAATATTTATTTACCAATTTAAAAACAAAAGGTGCTTATTTTTTAACAGAAGTATATGATTATCAAAATCAATTTCATGATTTATTATCTCAATATCAACTTATCTATCAACAAGGAGTTTTATCAGAAGAAGATGATAGAAATTTAAAAGAATTAGAAAGAATTATTTCTGTAGAGTTGAGTATTTATCAAAATTTTAGAAGTTTAAGTATTGCTCGTAAAAGAAATGAAGAAACGATAAAGAGAAATATTCAAAAGAAAGAAAATCAACAGCATACAAAAAATTTAAAAATAACTAATTATGCAACTATAAATCATTATTCTATTCAACCTGTAAAAGAAGAAACCATCAAAGATGCAGTCATTACTTTTAATCAAAAATATGAAGAATTTTTAGAACCAGAAGAATATGAACAGATGTTGGGAGAGGATTCTTCTAATAATAAATATTTTCAGTAACAGAGGCAAAACATGATGAAAGAATTACAAGAGTTTATGACTCATTTAGAAGTAGAAAAAAATTATTCACAATATACAATCAAAAATTATCAATTAGATTTGGAACAATTTTTACAATATTGTAAGGATAAGGATATATTTTATCAGACAATCACATATTCTCAAGCAAGAACTTATGTAAGTTACTTATATACAGAAAAAGTAGAAAAACCTAGTTCCGTTAGTCGTAAAATTTCCTCTATTCGTAGTTTTTATCGTTTTTTAGCAAATTCAAATATAGAAAATTATTCTTTTCACTTATTAAAATTACCTAAGAAAGGAAAAAGACTTCCTAAATATTTTGAATACAATGAATTAGAAGAACTGTTTCAAATACCAGATTTAAGTACACCACTTGGTGAAAGAAATGCAGTAATCTTGGAAATGCTATATGCAACAGGAATACGTGTTGGAGAATTAGTTCAAATTCGATTAAAGGATATTAATCATGAACAGAAAACAATAAAAATATTAGGAAAAGGAAACAAAGAACGAATTGTTTATTATAATTCTATTACCGAAAAAAAATTGCAGTTATATTTAAATAGTGGAAGGAAATTACTAAATCAAAAAGATAATGATTATTTGTTTTTAAACCATTTAGGAGGGCAATTGACAACAAGAGGAGTGGAAGATATCTTAAATAAAATAATCAAACAAACTTCTCTAATCAAGCATATTACACCACATATGTTAAGACATAGTTTTGCGACACATCTACTAAATGAAGGCTGTGACTTATTAAGCGTTCAAGAATTATTAGGCCATGAATCCTTATCAGCAACAAACATTTACACTCATATTACGAATGATAGAATAAAAGATGTTTATTTAAAAACACATCCTCGTTCAAAAAAATAAAAAAAGTTTGGTATTTAAAAAATTTTGTGTTATAATACAAAGCAATCAAAAAAAGCAGAAAAAAGAAAGTAGTAGGAGCTGATGTAAATGCTAGTTGAAAAAGAATTCGATGTTTGTGTGTCTTCCCCACAAGCTGCTAGAAAACATGTAGAAGAGAAATTAGAAAAAATGGGAATAAAAAACGCTAATTTTGATTCCATTATTTTTACAGATTTAGGCGGTTATAATGGATATAAAGTAAAAATTTCTTATAATCAGACTGTAAAAATAGTTGTTAAAACAGATGTAGAAAAAATGAGAATTATTAGACAAAATACAGCTTTATTGAAAAATGCACTTGTAGAGATAGACAAAAAAAGAGAAGAACTTGCTAAAAAATTAAAAAGTGTACAAGATAATTGTAGACATGATCTTTTGGTTCAATTAAAACCATATGATAACGAAACAACAGATAATCCTTATTATTGTTTAATATGTAATCGACTTTTTCCAGATCAATTTATTTTATATGAAAAATGTCCTACCAGACAATTTATTCATTTTGAAAATTTATCAGGTCTTACTTATGAGGAAAAGTCCCAATTAGCATTTGATATTTTTAAAAAATTGAAACAAGAAAATCCTGATTATGATAATGAACAAATTGTTAGTATGATCAATGAGGAAGCAAAACAAAAAGTAAAAAAATAATAGTTAATAGTAGAAAATAAAATGTCAAATTCATAAATAAAACTGTAAAGCGCATTGTTTTACAGTTGTTTTTTTGTTATACTTAATCTGCTCATTATATTTATGAAAGGATGATTATATGAAATATGTTTATTTGTTTAGCGAAGGAAACAAAGATATGCGTAATCTTCTTGGAGGCAAAGGAGCAAATTTAGCTGAAATGACAGGAATTGGACTTCCTGTACCAAGAGGATTTACAGTAACTACAGAAGCTTGTACTAGATATTACGAAGATGGAAAGGAAATAGCTCCTGAAATCGTTACAGAAATTAAAGAAAAAGTAGAGGAACTTCAAAAAATTACCGGAAAAAAATTAGGTGATAAAACCAATCCTTTATTAGTATCTGTAAGAAGTGGTGCGAGAGCATCTATGCCAGGTATGATGGATACAGTTCTAAACTTAGGATTAAATGATGAAGTAGCTGAAGGATTTAGTGAAGTTACTAAAAATCCTAGATTTGTTTATGATTCATACCGTAGGTTTATTCAAATGTTTGCAGATGTTGTAATGGGATTCCCTAAGAGTTCATTTGAAAGATTATTTGATAAAATTAAAGAAGAAAAAAATGTGACTTATGATACAGAATTAACAGCTGAAGATTTACAGGAAGTAGTAGCAATTTATAAGGAAGAATATAAAAAACATGCCGGAGTAGAATTCCCACAAGATCCAATCGTTCAAATGATGGAAGCTATTAAAGCTGTATTTAGAAGTTGGAATAATGATCGTGCAATTACTTATCGAAGATTAAATGATATTCCATCTAGTTGGGGTACTGCTGTTAATGTTCAAGAAATGGTTTATGGTAACCGCGGAGATACCTCTGGTACTGGTGTTGCTTTTACTCGTAACCCTGCCACTGGAGAAAAAGCATTATTTGGTGAATACTTAATGAATGCACAAGGAGAAGATGTTGTTGCCGGAATTCGTACGCCACAAAACATCAATACTTTAAAAGAAACAATGCCAGAATGTTATAATGAATTCGTTCGTATTTGTGATATTCTAGAAAAACATTACAAAGATATGCAGGATATGGAATTTACGATTGAAGATGGAAAATTATTTATGCTTCAAACTCGTAATGGAAAAAGAACTGCATCTGCTGCCTTAAAAATTGCTGTGGATTTAGTAAATGAGGGAATGCTTACCAAAGAAGAAGCTTTACTAAAAGTAGAACCAAAGCAATTAGATCAGTTATTACATCCTAATTTTGATCAAGAAAGTTTAAAAGCAGCAACCGTAATTGCCAAAGGTTTAGCAGCATCTCCTGGTGCAGCAACTGGTAAAATTTATTTTACAGCTGAAGATGTTATGAAAGCACATGAAGCAGGAGAAAAGGATTTATTATTAGTAAGACTTGAAACTTCACCAGAAGATATTGAGGGAATGAACCTTGCTCATGGTATTTTAACAATTCGTGGAGGAATGACATCACATGCTGCTGTTGTTGCTCGTGGAATGGGTACTTGTTGTGTATCTGGTTGTGGAGAATTAAGAATTGATGAAGAGAAAAAAGAATTAACTACCAAAGATGGAAAAGTATTCCATGAAGGAGATTGGATGAGTTTAGATGGTTCTACTGGTAATGTTTATGGAGAACAAATTAAAACTGTTGATCCAGAAATCGTAGGAGATTTTGAAACATTTATGAGTTGGGCCGATAGTGTTCGTAGATTAAAAGTAAGAACAAATGCTGATAATCCGAAAGATGCTAGTGTAGCTCGTAACTTTGGAGCTGAAGGAATTGGACTTTGCCGTACAGAACATATGTTCTTTGAAGAAGAAAGAATCTTTAATTTCCGTCGTATGATTACAGCGGAAACTGTAGAAGCTAGGGAAGAAGCATTAGAGAAAATCTTACCTTACCAAAGACAAGATTTTGAAGATTTATTTAAAGTAATGAAAGGCTATGGAGTAACAATTCGTTTCTTAGATCCACCTCTACATGAATTCTTACCACATACAGATGAAGAAATTAGACCTTTAGCCGAAAGTCTAGGTATGACTTTTGAAGCATTAAAGGCTAGAGTGGAATCTTTAAAAGAATTTAATCCTATGATGGGACATCGTGGATGCCGTTTAGCAATTACTTATCCTGAAATTGCTAAGATGCAAACTCGTGCTGTTATTGAAGCAGCTATTAATGTTAATAAAGAAGGATTAAATGTGGAACCTGAAATCATGATTCCACTTGTTGGAGATGTAAAAGAATTAAAATATGTGAAAAATGTTGTTTGTGAAACAGCAGATGCCATTATTAAAGAAGCTGGAGTTGATTTAAAATACTCAGTTGGTACAATGATTGAAATTCCAAGAGCAGCTCTTACTGCTGATCAAATTGCTGAAGAAGCTGAATTCTTCTCATTTGGAACGAATGATTTAACACAAATGACTTATGGATTCTCTAGAGATGATGCTGGTAAATTCTTAGAGGATTACTATAAGAAAAATATTTTTGAAAGCGATCCATTTGCTAAAGTAGATCAAACTGGTGTTGGAGAACTTATGAAAATTGCGATCGAAAAAGGAAAGAAAGTAAGACCAAATATTAAACTTGGTATTTGTGGAGAACATGGAGGAGATCCATCTACCGTTGAATTCTGCCATAGTATAGGATTAACTTATGTATCATGTAGTCCATTTAGAGTACCACTTGCTCGTCTAGCTGCTGCACAAGCCGCTGTCAAAGAAAAAATGTAATTTTAAACACAGATATCATTCTGTGTTTTTTCTTTCGATTTCAATTGAAATTTTTTATCTTATGTTTTATAATGTTAACATAGGAGGCTATAGAATTATGGTGAAAAGAAAAAACCAAACAGAAGTATCAGGGAAAACTTCAAAAACAAAAAAACTTTGGAAAAGTTTTACGGATTTAACACCAAAGTTAAAAAAGAAAGATTGGCTAATTATTGGAGTACTAGTAGTTATTTACTTAATTCTATCTTTTTATCACTTAGGAACTTTACAAAATCCACAGACATATTATCAATTTACTTATAGTGACGAAGAAGTAGGAATTGAATTAGCAGGAGTTAGTCAAGATATTTCAAAAATCCGTTACTACACAGGACCAGAAACAGGAGAATTTGTGATTAAAGTATCTACGGATGGAGAAATCTACAAAGATTTACAAACTTTTGAAACACATTCTGCATTTGCTTGGGAAGATGTAGAACTTAATGACAGTTTTAAATACATCAAATTTATTGCTAAAACTCCAGGTAGTTATTTAGGAGAAGTTCAACTTTATAACAAATATGGAGAAAAGTTATTAGCTGTTGCTAATGATGATCAAAGTGCTTTAATTATTGACGAAGCAGAAACAGTACCATCACAGATTAGTTATAGAAATAGTACTTATTTTGATGAAATTTATTTTGCACGTAGTGCTTATGAATATGTTCATGGTATTAATACAATGGAATGGGTTCATCCACCATTAGGAAAATTAATTATGACAATTCCTATTATATTATTAGGAATGAACACTTTTGCATATCGATTAATGGGTGTACTTGCTGGAGCAATTATGATTCCTGTAATTTATGCACTAGCAAAACGAATCTTTAAAAACCGTAAATGGGCTACTTTAGCAGGAATTTTAATGACTTTTGATTGCTTTCATTTTGCCCAAACAAGAATGGGAACAGTAGATAGTTTTCTAGTTTTATTCATCATGCTATCAGCATTATTCATGTATCAATATATTGATTTAGATAAAAAAGCTAAATTCAAAACAAAATTAAAATATTTATTCCTATCTGGTTTATTTATTGGATGTGCAATTTGTACGAAATGGACTGGATTATATGCAGGGTTAGCATTAGCATTAGTATTCTTTGCAGATTTATTCTACAAAAAATATAGACAAGTTTCTAATAAAAAGATCCAGATGGATAAGTTAGTATTAGTGATTTTAGGATTTGGATGTATGATTCCGGTTGGAATTTATTATCTAACCGTTATGTTTACAAGTAATTTATCACTTGCATTATTACTTACCGTTTTATACTATGCATTATTAGTAGTAATTGGATTACTTTATTACTGCATAAAGATTGATAAACAAGCTTGGAAATTAATAGCATTTTGTTTCTTATTCTTTATCCTAGTACCAGTCATAATTTATGTAACAAGTTATTTATTATTCCCAAATGTTTCTTATTATACTGAAAATAGTATTTCTGGAATTATCAATCAAATTAAAGAAATGTATAGTTATCATGCTAATTTAACAGAAGGACATGATTTTGCATCAAAATGGTATACATGGCCTATGATGATAAAACCAGTATGGTATTATGTAGGTTATTATGGTGGAAATATTAAATCAACAATTGTTGGAATTGGAAATCCTGCCATTTGGTGGGGTGGAGTAATTGCATCTATCTATGTATTATTTACTGCTCTATCTAAAAGAAAAAAAGAGTTATTGTTTATTTTAACATTTATTCTTTGTACTTGGTTACCATATGCTTTCATTGACAGAGCTATGTTTATGTACCATTACTTCCCAACTTTACCATTTGTCATGTTAGCAATTGTTGCTTTTGTAAAATGGATTACAGACAAAATAAAAAGTAATAGTTTTTACATTTTCTATATAGCAGTAGTAATTTTATTATTTATCTTATTCTATCCAGTAATTTCTGGTATGATAACTTCTAGCGAATATATCGATAGCTTAAAATGGCTATCTAGTTGGATTTTTTAAAAAATTGCTTTGCTCTTCCTATCTTTTCTGATATAATAAATACAGGTGGTAAAATGAAGTTAGATAAAGATCATGGTACTATGCCACTAAAAAGCAACTTACCAACCATAGATTTGCATGGAGAAGATAGGAAATCTGCTGAAATACTTGTGAAACAGTTTCTGAATGATCATTGGAAGTTAAGAACCGAAACAGTAATTATTATTCATGGAATTGGTACAGGTATTCTCAAAAAACAAGTTCACGAGGTACTAAAACAGGATAAAAGAATAGAAAAATATTATATCGACTTTTTTAATGTTGGTTGTACAATAGTGGAATTTAAAAAAAATGAAAAAAATATTTGACACATAAGTTTGTTTATGCTATAATATACGGCATAAAACAAAGGGGGAATTATTATGTATACGGAAGAAAGAAAAAAAGGTAGTCTATTAAAAGACTTTATCTTAAAACTTATCTTAATTATTATTTTTGTTTTATTATTAATTTGGTTAGTACCATGGCCAAATATGGATTCTTTAAATCCATTAAAGGATCAAATCTTTAATGCAAATTTACAGACCATGAAAGAAGCTGGTATTAGCTACTTTACAACCGAGAGATTACCAGAAAAAGTAGGAGATAAAACTACTTTAACACTTCAAAAGATGTTAGACCTAAAATTATTAGTTCCATTTACTGATAAAAATGGAGATTCTTGTGATGTAACAGCATCATATGTTTCATTAGAGAAAAAAGATACTGAGTATCTAATGAAAGTAAACTTAAAATGTGGAGAAGAAGAAGATTATATTTTAGTACATTTAGGATGTTATTCATACTGTACTACTGATATTTGTGAAGCAAAACCTGGTAATACAGAAAAATCTACAACAACGCCTAAACCTACTAATAAACCAACACCTAGTCAAAAACCTACATCTAGTCCAACTCCAACAACTAGTCCTAAACCAACTCCGACTCCAACAGCAACTCCTACAGTAACTCCGACACCAACAACAACGCCTACAGCAACACCTAAAGAAGATAAATTATGTGAGTACAAAAAGGATTATAGTGCACAGTATAGTAATTGGTCTGCATGGACAAAAAATGTTAAGAAAACAAATGATGGTGTAGTTTTTGAAAAAACTAATACAAAAGAAGTAGAAGATTTAGGTACTGAGTATACTAGAGTAGGAGTACAAAATGTTAATGTACAAGTAACAAAACCAGTAACTTATCAAATGGGAACTTATAAGTATAAAGTATGTACTAGCTATACTTATGAAGCAGATGCAACTACAGTTTACCAAATTAATTCTGATTGGGCATATGTAGATAATTGGTATAGTGGATATAATCCACCAGCTGATACTGTTTCTTCTCGTTGGATATTCCAAGGTGTAGATTTTTCACAATGTGGAGAAACTTGTACAGATCACCCATATGTAGTTTATAGACAACAGACTAGACAAGTAACTGCTTATACTGACTATTCTAATGTTACAGCAAATTGTACTAATATCGAAGAAAGATCAATTCCATTATATGGAACAAGAATTATTTCTGAATTACATACAGTACAAAAACCTTATTATGCTTATGTAAGATATTATAGAGTAAGAACTCGTACTTTATTAAAAGATGCTTATACAGATTATCAATGGGTAGATTGTGATGATAAGACATTAGCTAACCAAGGTTGGACATATACTGGAAAAACAAAAAATAAATAAAACGATAAGAGGTGAAAAATATGGAACCAAATTTAGATGTTTCAGTACCTATTAAAGCAGCCGTTTTAGGGTACGATAGCGAATTATATCGTGATTTAAAGAAACAACAACAAAGAGTTGCAGGTGCTGCTAGTGCAATGATATTCTTTTATAAAGATGGTACAAGCGAAATTATTGATGATTTTGCTGACAAAAGTCTTGAAGAAAGAATAGCCTATGTAGATTATTTAAACAGTCAATTTAACTTAAAACAATTAAAATCAACTAACAAATATAAAGCATATTTCACTGAAAATCCAACTTTTCAAAAATATTTAAATCAAGCACAAGGAAAAAAACAAGGAAGTAAAGTAAAAACAGCTTTAGCTGCTGCAGGAATTATTGCAACTGCTGGAATTGTTGGTGCAGGTGCCTATAAAATTTCAGAAGCAATGGGATCAAAAGAAAATAATAGTAATATAGAACAAGAAGATAACAATATGACGAAAAAATTATCTGACCAAACAGATGATATAGTACCAAGTATGGATGGTCAAGATTGGAACTATTATTTAGAAAATGCTATGGACAATGAGCAAAGTAAAGTGTTTAAAGATGCAATAACAGAATGGCTTTCAATAGTAAATGGTAAAGAAAGCTGGGAAAAAGTAACTTTAACTGAAGAAGAAATGAAAAATTACGGTTATAGTTATTCAGAATCATTATATGGATTTACTGCTGAAGAAGCATATTCATTAGTTTTAAGATTTGGTAATTATACAAATGATCAATATGCTGCTATCACAGGTGGAGAACAAATCAATGTAGTTGATGTTATGAGTAATGCTCATAGTGATAGTAACAAAGCTATTAATAATATTATTTCTTACTATATTAATAGTAGCGATTGTGATTTAAATATTGAAAAATTAATTAACTTTAATGATAAAGAAGTTGCAGCAATCGATGAAATTGAAAATTTATTTAGAGATTACCATGAATTAGATAGTACAGAGGGAAAAGAAAAAGAAGCAGAAGAAAAAATGCATGAAATTAAAAGTTGGCTTTTAACTTATGCTAGAAGCGTAGATTATGAGCAAGAAGATGCTAAATCATATGTTTTAAGAACTTTCCTTCCAGCTGCTAGCGTTATTTCACAAATACATCAATATCAAGATAATATCAGTATAAATTTATATGATACTAAAGCTGATAAGAATGTGGTAAAAGAAATTAAGACAGCATTATTTGATGAAATTACAATGAGAAGTCTTGTTCTTGGTTATAGTGCTACTGAAAATACTTCAGTATTTGATCCAGAAGCATTCTTAGAAGAACATAATATTTCACAATCTAGATACAATTTACTTTACGATGATGTACCAGCAAGTATCGCTGATCAATCATGTGGAGCACAAGTAGAAAGATTAAATCAAGCAAATGATTATATGGATTCTATTAAATTAGATTCTGCTAGTGAGGAATTTGCAAGTGAAAGAAGTATTAAAGTTTCAGATGAATCAGCTACCTATAAAGTAAATCAATATAGTAAACTAGATGAAATAACTTTTGGTACTTATAATTCAACTATGCTTTTAGAAATGCTTAATAATTATCTAAAAGAAAATGCTATATATCCACAACAAGTAGATTATTTCACTAATCATAAAATTACAGAAATGTCAATTCAATATAAAGATACTCATGGTGTAACTCAAGGGAAAAAAGGTGATACTGTTACAGTATCTCAAGAAACCGTAACAGTTACTCAAGAGCAATTATCTAATGCTCAGGTTATAGATGGTAAGCCTGCAGAACAAGCAATGGCCGAAGCAAGACAACAAGATGCTATGGAATCAACAGAATATGATTATGCAGCATCTACACCAGAAGAAGAAAAACAAGCTGCAGAACAAGCTGCACAAAGCCAAGGAGCTATGGAAAGAGCAGCACTTTTACAAG
>CANQKN010000027.1 GCA_947624515.1 uncultured Bacilli bacterium | reverse complement strand
TGGTGGAGCTGAGGAGAATCGAACTCCTGTCCAAAACTAGATCTTCAAGAATATCTACAAGTTTAGTTAACTACACAATCTCGTTATATCAAAAACTAGTTAACGAATGTTGATATAACCAGTCTATAAAATTCATTACTACCATAGACATCATAGTAATATAACCTGCTAAAATCGAGCCTCTAAGAAAATCCACAGGTAAGATCTTTATAGAAGCGCTACGCTATATGCTTTATTAAGCAGCGTAAGCCATTGAATAATTGTTTCCAGTTATATTTAACTGATGCATTTTAAGATTGCCATCTACTTGCCATTCCTGTTCCACTAATCCTGTCGAAACCAAAGCAGCCCCAAGTTGTGTCGTAATTATAACATAATTACGTTTATATTTCAATGGATAATATTACCATTAATAAAGATTTTTCTGAGCTTTTGCCACTTGTCTTTTGATATCCTGCTCTTTCATGCTTTCCCTTTTATCAAAATTATGTTTACCTTTACATAATCCTAGTAATACTTTAGCTTTATTTTTCACAAAATAGATTTTTAATGGAATTAGCGTATAACCTTCTAATTTAATTTTATCACTTAATTTACGAATCTCTGTTTTATGTAAAAGTAACTTTCTGGTTCTCGTCTCATTATGATTAAAAATATTGCCTTCTTTATAATGGCTAATAAACATATTTAATAGAAAGACTTCTCCTTTCCTAACAATACCATAACTATCTTTAATATTAGCCTTACCATCACGAATAGATTTAATTTCGGTTCCTGTTAATACAATTCCACATTCATATTCTTCTTCAATAAAATAATCATGTCTTGCTACTCTATTAATAATTTCCACTGTAATCACTCTTTCCTATTCTGTAATCTCCATGCACCACAATATCCATATACTTATTATAATACATTGCATAATCCTGTAAAATATCTTCAGTTAATTGAGTAAAAGGATACACTTTATAATTACCTCTACGACCCTTTTGGTAATCACTATAAGTATAAGTTAATTCTGCTTCTACATTTTCCAAATGAATTTTATTTGTTGTAATGTCTTTTACTACATCTACTGATACCATTAAACCAATTAACCTTTCAATTCCTTGTTGACCAGATAAAAAGTTACCTAGTGAATAAATTACTAAAGTATCACCAATAAATTCAATAGGCTGTACTACATGAGGATGATGTCCTATAATAATATCTACTCCTAAACTAGCTAAATAATTAGAAATTTGTCTTTGTTGGTCATCTGGAATATGAGTATATTCGGTTCCATAGTGCATAGATACCATTAGTAAATCTACTTGATTACGGATCTTTTCAATATCTTGTTTTACGATTTCTTCTTCATACTGATTTAATAAATAATTCTTTCCACTTGGAACATGTAAGCCATTGGTCCAACAAGTATAAGATAATAAACCATAGGTAATACCATTGATTTCTTTAATTACTACTTGATTTCGATTTTCATAAGAATCATAAGAACCCACTACATAGGCATCTTTATCTTTCCAATAATTAATTGAATTTAAAATTGCTTTTTCTCCACGATCTAAAGTATGATTATTAGCCAAGGAAACTAAATTAAAACCCGCATCTAAAAATGCATCCCCAACTTCATAAGGAGAATTGAAAGCTGGATAATTAGAAAGACCTAATTCTACTCCTCCTAAAATTGACTCTTGATTATAAAATGCTAAATCATAAGATGATACAATAGGCTTTATCTTTTCCAACATTGGTTTAAAATCGTATCCTGTTTCTGTTTTAGCATCCTGATAAACAGTATCATGAATTAATCCGTCACCAACCATAATCAATGATAACTTTTTATCTTTGGCTACTTGTTCTACTTCTTCTTTGGTTTGATCTACTTCTTTTAAAATGATAAAATTACGATTTTGATAAAGAAGAAAAATAGCCAATAAAAGAGTAATAATAATGAATAAACTATTTCTAATAATTACTCTTTTCATACTACTCAACTCACTTTTCCTCGTTTTCTTCTAGTTTTTTAATAATTTCAAAGTCAATGGTTTGTTCTTCTTTAGAAGCTCTTACTACTTTAATTAGAACTCTATCTCCTAAACTATATTTAGTTTTTGTTTTTTCACCAATTACACACATATTTTTTTCATCATAATGGAAAAATTCATTTAAATCAGATAAACGGCATAACCCTTCAACCAAATTATCCAATTGAATAAAGATTCCAAAATTCATAATACCAGATATCATTCCTTCATATTCTTCTCCAATATGATCTTCCATATACTCTGCCATTTTCATATCTTCTACTTCTCTTTCACAATTAACAGAAGCTTTCTCGCGACTGGAAGCAATTTCAGCAACTACCGGTAATTTTTCTTCCCAATGATGTAATGTATCATTGCTCAAATCATGTTGAAATAAATACGTACGTAATAAACGATGAACAGTAGTATCTGGATATCTTCGAATAGGAGAAGTAAAATGTGTATAACACTTACTAGCTAAACCATAGTGTCCTAAATTTTCAGCCTTATAAACTGCTTTTTGCATACTACGAAGAAGAAGACTAGATAAAATTTTAAACTCTTTTTTATCTTTTAAATAATTTAATAATCCTTGTATTTCTTTTGGACTATTATCTTTCATATTACCATGATAAACATATCCTAAAGTACCAATATAAGATAAGAAATCATGAATTCTTTCTTCTTTTGGTATTTCATGAACACGATAAATAAATGGTAGTTCCATATAGAAAATATGAGTAGCTACACATTCATTGGCAATAATCATAAAGTCCTCAATTAAGTTTTCACCTACTCCTCTTTCTCTTAAAACAATATCAGTAGGATGACATTTTTCATCTACTAAAATTTTTGCTTCATCAACATCAAAATCTAAATATCCACGAGCAAGTTTACTTTTTCTTAATATTTTAGCTAAATCTGCCATCATTTTTAAATCTTCTACAAAGTCTTCATATCCCTCTGGAACTATATTTTCTTCTAAAATACTATTAACAGCAGTATAGGTCATCTTTTTACGAGATTTAATATAACTTTCAAAAATATCATAATCGATAATTTTACCTGTCTGATCGATTTCCATTACACAAGAAATAGTAAGTCTTTCTACTCCTTCATTTAAGGAACAGATACCATTTGATAATTGATGAGGTAACATAGGAATTACACGATCCACTAAATAAACACTGGTTCCTCGATCCATAGCATTAATATCTAAAGCCGTTCCTTCTTTTACATAATAACTAACATCAGCGATGTGAACTCCTAATTGATAATTACCATTTTCTAATTTTTGAATAGATACAGCATCATCAATATCTTTCGTATCTGCTCCATCGATTGTAAAGATAACTTGATTAGTCAAATCTCTTCGATTTTTTTTATCTTCTTCGGATACTTCACTTGGTATTTTTTTTAACTCTTCCTCTACTTCTTCTGGAAAAGTATCATTAATTTCATATTTATAAACAATAGATAAAATATCTACACCTGGATCATTTTTATGTCCTAGAATTTTTATAACTTCTCCATAGTAAGTAGTATCTGTTTTCTGTTCTAATAAACGAACCTGAACTTTATGTCCATCAACAGCACCATGAATATATTGTGGTTCAATAATAACATTCATCTTCAAATTCTCTTCATCTAAAATTAAATGACCACAATTATCCTCTAAATAAAATTCGCCAATCACAAAATTTAAATTTCTCTCTAATATTTTTAAAATTCTACCTTCCAACTTATTTTTCTCTTTATGTCCTGTTACTTCAGCGACTACTAAATCGTTATGTAAAGCACCATTCATATTACTAGATTCAATATAAATATCCTCACTATCTGGTATCTCTACAAAACCATAGCCCTTTTTATTAACTCTTAAGACGCCCTTTTTTAATGGACTTCTATCAAATGTCATATATCTATTTTTATTCGTACGATAAATTGTATATTCACAACACATTTTATTAACAGTATCTTCTAATTCACGAAATTCATCTACTGTTTTTAATTCTAGTAAATGATCAAGATCTTCTATACTTAATGCTTTATTCTTACGATTTAATAAATCTAATATCCTTTCTTCCAAGAAAATCACCTGATTCTTTCTAATTATATTATAGGCTAGTTTTACAATTTACACAATATAAAAAAAAGAGCTGATGCTCTTCATAATAATATGTGATATTAAATAAATTCCATTACTAAACTGATAATAAAGAAAGTCATTCCTAAAATAAAAGTAATTCGTGTAATAACTAATTCACTACCTCTTTCTTTACGGTTAGAAAATAAATCAGAATTTCCTCCAGAAATAATTTGTGCACCACTCTCTGCTTTATTACTCTGTAATAACACAATCACAATTAATAAAATGGATATAATTAATAATATAGTTTGCATAATATTCCTCCATAACTGTTAATTATTTTAGCATAGAACCGTTTAGAAATCAACTTTTATTAAAAAAATGAGAAAATGAACCATATTAATTTAAGAGATAAATAGAAATATTTAATATAGAAGCAAAGATAAGCCACAACAAATAAGGTATTTGAAGATAAGCACTAACTTTCGAAATTTGATAAAATTTAATGATCATCCAAACTACTAAAGCGATTAAAAGTAAAATCCAGAAGAAAGAGAATAAATACCATTTACATAAAAAGAACCAAATACTCCATAATAGATTTACAAATAATTGAATTCCATAAATAGCTAATGCTTCTTCTTTTTGATTAGAATCAGATTGAGAAATTAAATAACTAGATATTCCCATTAAGATATAAAGAATAGTCCATACAATTGGAAAGATGATTCCTGGTGGAGCAAATGCCGGCTGGTTTAAATTTGCATAATTATTAGCAGGAGCTGTAATAAAGCCAATGAGACTTCCTAAAAATACAGGAATAAAAATATGATAAAGTAATTTTTTTAAATCGATTTTCATTTCATCACCTATTTTAGTGTATGAAAAATGAAAAAGAGTTATTCTTAGGATGAACAACACTTTTTCTTTCACCTTATTCCATTTTTTTCATAATTTTTTACTTCTTCATATTGAAATAAGTTTTGGTATTTCTTGCATCTTTTTAGTAATTCTTGATGTGTTCCAATATCTATTATTTTACCTTTTTCTAGCATTACTATTTTATCACAATGTACAACCGTTGATAAACGATGTGCAATAATTAAAATTGTCTTATTATGATCTAATCCATAGATTGCCTTTTGTACTTTGTCCTGGGTCATATTATCCAGAGAACTAGTTGCTTCGTCAAAAAGTAAAATGTTACTTTTTTTCAGTAGACTTCTAGCAATGGCTAAACGTTGTTTTTCTCCTCCTGATAATGTTACCCCTCCTTCTCCTACTATGGTATCAAATCCTTGTTCTAACTCACTAATTTTATCATAAATTTCTGCTTTCTTACATGCTTCTATTATCTCTTCTTTCGTTAGATTTGGATTTGCTATCTTTAAATTTTCTAATACTGTAAAATTGAAAATATAAGGGTTTTGAGTAATCAGAGAAATATTACTTCTTAAAGAATTATTTGATATTTCTTGAATATCTATCCCATCTATTAATATTTTTCCTTTTTCTAATGGATATAACTTCGTTAATAAATAAAAGATGGTACTTTTTCCACTTCCACTAGCTCCAACAAAACCTACTCTTTCTCCAGGGTTAATTGTGAAGCTAATATTTTTTAATACCTCTTCTTCTGTATAAGCAAAACTTACTTTTTGAAATTCTATTTTACCTATGACAGATGGCAATTGTTTTCCTGTTTTTGGTTCCTTTTTAAAGTAGGTTCCTAGTACTTCATATACTCTAGTTGCACTTAAATTATACTTTTTTATTAAATCTATAAAACGGTTATAAAACTCTAATAAGTTTTCAATTCTTCCTCGATACATGTGTAAAACTAAAAAGCTAGAGATGGTTAGACTTTCACGATATACTAGAATTATTCCTAAAAATATAAAAATAACATCAAAAAAATCTCTTACATTATTTGCTAGAAAACGAAATTTCCAACTTGTTTTTTCCATAGAAATTCGTTCTTGATTAACCATATCTATTTCTTTTTTAGTTTGTTTTAAGATTCCTGCTTTTCCATTTAATAATTTTACATCACGAAGTCCTCTAATAAATTCTGAAGCTAAACCGGTTGTCCTTTCTTTAATTCTTCGATAGATTTTATTTCTTTCATAATAAATATTTCTTTGTTTTCTATTAATATATCCAATGATACAAGAGGTTATTAAGAAGTAGAAAAACATTGGAATACTGACAAAAAAAGAAGCAACTAATATTCCGACATTAGAAAGAAAATCGATAAAATAGTTAATTAAATCGGAGAAGATATTAATAATATCTTGAGTATCATCTTTCATTCGATCTATGAATGTCCCACTACTATTTTTATCCATTTCAGAAATTTCAATTTGTAGAATTTCTTGGAACATTTCCATTTGTACATCTGTTACTGTTTCGATCATGTATTTTTGAGTTATTTTTTGAAAGAAAAAAAAGATTAAATTTCTACTGATTTCAATACCAAAGATGAATAGAGATACTCCTAATAATTCTTCTAATAAACCATTGGTAAGTTTGAGTAGTAATTGAGCAGACAAAATAGGTAAAATGATACTACTTCCTGATATTAAGATAGACAAAATACTCATGATAATCAGATTTTTCTTTTTCTTTTTGATAAAATACCAGGACATTTTTAGGTTTGTTTTTGTCTCTTTCATACTTTCTTTTAATTTTGACATGAAATCACCTACTACTTTTTTATTCTATCATAGATTCTCCGTTTTTGGTTACAAATATTATCTCACCAAAAAAAGTCATGTGATGACTTTTATTTGTTTAATTCTTCTTCTATCCTCATTAATTGATTATACTTACAAATACGATCAGTTCTAGACATCGATCCAGTTTTTATTTGTCCTAAATCAAGTCCTACAGCTAGATCAGCAATTGTCGTATCTTCTGTTTCACCACTTCTATGAGAAATAATCGTTTTATAACCATGACTTTTAGCAAGTTCAATAGTTTCCAAAGTTTCCGTAATCGTACCAATTTGATTTACTTTTAAAAGAATAGCATTTCCCGCATGTTTATCAATTCCCATTTGTAAACACTCTTTATTGGTTACAAATAAATCATCACCAACTAATTGAATTTTATCACCAAGGATACTAGTAATTTTGGTAAAACCTTCCCAATCATTTTCATCGACTGGATCTTCTATCGAAATAATTGGATATTTATTTACTAATTCTTGATAAAATGCTATTAATTCATCTGTTGTTAAACTCCTATTTTCTCCCACTAAATTATATTTACCCGTTTCTTTATCATAGAATTCGCTAGCAGCAACATCAATGGCGATACATACATCCTTACCTGGTACATATCCGGCTTTTTGAATGGCTTCCATGATTAATTCGAATCCTTCCGTATTAGAATTCAAGTCAGGCGCAAAACCACCTTCATCACCAACACCAGTAGCTAAATTTTTACTATTTAATACTTTTTTTAGATTATGGAAAACTTCAGCACCAATTCTAACACGATCGCAAATGGTATCGGCTTGAGGTATAATCATAAATTCTTGAAAATCAAGTTTATTGTCAGCATGAGCACCACCATTAAGAATATTCATCATAGGTACTGGTAAAGTAGTGCCATTTCCTACATAACGATAAAGTGGTAATTTTTTTTGAAGAGCACTGGCTTTCATAGCTGCCATACTAATTCCTAGAATGGCATTTGCACCATATTTAGATTTCGTTTTGGTTCCATCTGCCTGAATCATTGCATAATCAAGTTCTCTTTGATTTTCTGCATCCATTCCAATTACCAAATCACGGAGTGGTCCATTTACATTTGCTACAGCATTTAAAACGCCTTTTCCCATAAAACGAGTACCACCATCACGCATTTCTAAAGCTTCTCTTTCTCCAGTAGATGCTCCACTTGGTACAGCAGCTCTACCTAAAGTTCCATCTTCTAAAATAACATCTACTTCTACAGTAGGATTTCCCCTAGAATCTAATATTTCTCTTCCTTTTACATCAATAATTTTCATAAATTTTTTCCTTTCTATTTTTACTAAGTATTCTTTTTTTCTTATCTAGTAATTCCTGTGCACCTTCACGATTTGCAACAGCTAGTGCTCTAAGCTTTAGATCATCCATAGAAGAACCAAATCGTTTATACGTTTTATGATGCCAGTTTTTATAAGTTCGTGGTATAGATTCTTTCATTGTAACATTAGTAGATAAAATGTTTAATAACTTCTCATTTAACCTAATATTTTTAACTATTTTCATAGCAAATATTTCCTTTCCTATTTAAATTTAGCTTTCATTTTCCATTCTTCTATGATTCTCTTTTTCTTTAAATATTGAAATATTTCTTCTTCTGTACCTTCAAATACAACACCACGTTTCTCTCTAGCTTGCATGGCAAAAGGTATACTATTTTCTGTAGCAACATTACTTAAAATTTTCTTATTTACCTGTATATTCTTTACCTTCGTATTTTTCATTATTTTTTCTCCAATTCAATAGCATATTTTTTAAATTCTGCACCACGCTCTTCACATTCTTTATACTGATCCCAAGAAGCACTAGCAGGACTTAATAATATGATATCACCATTTTGACTAATATTCCAAGCAATCGGAAAAGCATCTTTTAAAAATTCATACTGATATGTTGGAATCTTCATTTTATCTCCAAATTCTTTGACACGATTTCTACAACTTCCTATCGCAAAAATAGCCTTTACATGACCAACATAATCACTTAATTCATTAAAATCCTGTCCTCTTTCATAACCACCCAAGAATAAAATTGTAGGATTTTGAAAACTAGATAGTGCTATCTGACAACATTTAATATTAGTTGCTTCGGTATCATTATAAAATTTTCTTCCCTTTACCTCACATACAAATTCTAAACGATGTTCTACTCCACCAAAAGTATTTAGTACCTTTTGGATGGATTCATTACTAACACCTATTTCTTTTACTGCTAAAATGGCTGCCATAATATTTTCATAATTATGATTTCCAATTAATTTAATTTCATCTAAGGAAATAATCTTTTCATCATAATAATAAATTGCATTCTCTTTGATATATGCTCCATTAATTTCATTCTTACTAGAAAAATATTTCACAGTCGATTTGATATCTTTTACTAAAGAAAGAGCTTCTTGATTTTCCATATTGGTAATGGCAATATCACTACTAGTTTGATTCTGAAAAACTCTTTTCTTTACTTCTTTATAATGATCATAGGTCTTCATAAATTCAATATGAGCTTCACTAATATTGGTTAGTATCGCAATATTTGGATGATACATTTCTACATTTTCTAATTGTTGACAGCTAATCTCATCCACAATAATATCATTTTCCTCTAATTCACTTAAAAAACTACATAGAGGATATCCAATATTTCCTGCTAAATGAACTCTTTTCCCATCTTGTTTTATAAAATTATAAATAAGTGTTGTAGTAGTTGTTTTCCCATTTGTACCAGTAATTCCAATTAATTTGATATTTTTATCTTTGGGAATGAGTCTATAGGCCATCTCCGTCTCATTCATGACTTCAATCTTTAATTCTCGTGCCTTTAAGACATATGGGTGGTCAATCGCAATTCCAGGATTTTTTATCAAATAATCAAAGCTTTCATCTAATAAATCTTCTGGATGTGATCCCAAAACAAATTCTACTCCTAGGTTTTCAAGTTCCTCTTTCTTTAATTGATCCTTAGGATTTACTTCTTTTAGGTCATTCACTATTACTTTATTATTTCTAGAAGACAATACTTTAGCAGCATCATATCCACTCCTAGCAAATCCAAGTATTAATACCTTCTTATTTTCAAACATATTATCACCTTGATACTATTATACTATAAATCAAATCGTAATTTACTAAATAATTGCGAATTTAATAAAATCATGTTATAATAATTATCCTTGTTAAGAAAGGAGGGGCATTATGAAAATCATTACTTTATCTGAAACAGAATTTACAGAATTTGCTAGTAATCATAAATATAGTAACTACTATCAAACAGTTAATTATGCTAAAGTTATGAAAAAAGAAGGTTATGACTATAATTTGCTTGGTTTTATTAACAGCAATCAAGATTTAGTTGGTGCAACAATGATTTTAACTAAAAAAGTATTATTAAACTATAAAATAGCTTATGCTCCTTATGGTATTTTAATTGATTTCTCAAATTACGATTTTGTAGAAGAACTTACTTTAGAATTAAAGAAATTCTTAACAAAGCAAAAATTTATTTATTTTAAAATGAATCCTAATATTTCTTGTTCTGAAAGAGATCAAAAAGGAAATATTATTTCTTATAATCCAGAAATGAATGATATTTTAGAAATTCTTCAAAAAAATGGATATGTCCATACTGGATTTAATCAATATTTTGAAAATGATAAACCTCGTTGGTTGGCTATTTTAAAACTAACTGCTTCTAATGATAAGTTATATCACCATTTAAAAAAACAAACTAGAAATAAGATTAATAAAGCAAATCGACTAGGAATTGAAATTCATGAAGGAACTCAAGAGGATTTAGATACTTTATATGAATTTATAAAAAGAAAAAAAATAAAAAATATTGAGCATTATAAAAACTTATGTAATGAATTTAAAGATAAAATTAAAATTTATTTAGCTAAAATTAATACACAAAAATTTATTATGCAAAGTAAGGGCCTATATGAAAAAGAATTAGATCAAAATGAAATTTTAAATCAAAAGCTACAAGAACTGAGTAGACAAGGTAAAAACACAATAACGATTATTAATAGAAAAATGGAATCTGATCAAAATTTATCTCTCTACCAAAAGAACTTAATCTATGCAACGAAACTTTTTAGTAAATATCCTGAAGGATTAACCATAGGTGGATGTTTAGTAATAGAATATCAACAGGAAGCTCATTTAATTGTAGAAGGATTTCATAAAAAGTATAAAAACTTTAATCCCAATTATTTATTAAAATGGGAACTAATTAAAAAATTTAATCAAGAAGGATTTCATTCTTTTGATTTAAATGGTATTGTTGGAGAATTTAAAGAAAAAAATAAATATTCTGGATTAAATGAAATGAAATTAGGATTTAATGCGAATGCAGTTGAGTATATTGGAGAATTTATTTTAATTATCAATAATACTATTTATAATATATATAAAAAGAAACTAGGAAAAAAGAAAAATTAATTCCTAGTTTTTTTTATAAATAAAAAACTCCTAGGATATCCTAAGAGTTTTAAAACTAACTTATGAATTAAGCATCAATTTTGCTAACTGATCCAGCACCAACAGTACGTCCACCTTCACGGATAGAGAACTTAGTACCTTGTTCTAGAGCAATTGGGTGAATTAATTCAACTGTCATGCTAACGTTATCACCTGGCATAACCATTTCAACACCAGCTGGAAGTGTAATAACTCCAGTTACGTCTGTAGTTCTGAAATAGAATTGAGGACGATAGTTTGCAAAGAATGGAGTATGACGTCCACCTTCTTCTTTACTAAGAACATAAACTTCTGC
>CANQKN010000026.1 GCA_947624515.1 uncultured Bacilli bacterium | reverse complement strand
TTTATAAATTTTAGAAAAAAAATTTATATATACGAAAACCCTTAGAAAAAACTAAGGGTTTGTCTACACTCTGAAAAAGATAATATTATAATGAAATATTATCTTTTTTCATGTATAATAATATTAAGATAGGAGTTGGTAATATGGGAAGCGGTATTTATTTTCCATTATGTGCTATTCCTTTTAGTTTAATAGTGATTATTTTATTTTATACTAAAGGATATATTAAAAATAAAGAAACAATCATATATAAAGTGTTAATTATCTCAAATTTAATAGGCTTGTTAATTGAAATATTTTGTACTATAGCTTCTAAAATATATGATGTATATCCACTGATTAGTATCATAATTTATAAAATGTATTTATTTTATATAATTGCATGGATTTCTACCTTTGCTTACTATATATTTAGTATTTCTAGAGAAAATGAGAATAAAATAAAAAAAGAAAGGTATATACCGATATTTATTTATTATATTTTTGTAATTATGATACTTACAATTTTACCAATAAAAGTTGTAATAAAAGATAATTTCCGAATTAGATATACAACGGGATTAAGTGTAGATTTTTGTTATTTAATTTCAGGGATTGCGATATTTATAATTATATTATCAATGTTAATAAATTTTAAAAATATAAAAAATAAAAAATATCTTCCAGTATTTATATTTCTCATTTTAGGTGGAATAGCTATTGCAATACAAAGCATATATCCAGAAATGTTGATAATGACTTATGTGGAAACTTTAATTTGTGTCATTATGTACTTTACTATCGAAAATCCCGATCTTAAAATGATTGCAGAGTTAAATATGGCTAAAGAAAATGCGGAAAAAGCCAATCGTGCTAAGAGTGATTTCTTAAGTAGTATGTCTCATGAAATTAGAACACCATTAAATGCCATTGTTGGTTTATCAGAGGATATGGAATCTCGTAATAGTTGTCCAGAAGATATGAAAGAAGATCTAAAAGACATTGTTTCTGCTTCTCATACATTACTAGAAATTGTTGGTAATATTATGGATATTAGTAAAATCGAAAGTGATAAGATGGAAATTATTCAAATACCATATAATTTTAAAGAAGAAATAGCTACACTTGCTAGAGTAAATGGAACTAGAATTGGAGATAAACAAATTGAATATAAAATTAATTTAGCAGATGATATTCCTTATGAATTAATAGGAGATCGTGGTCATGTAAAAGAAATTGTCAATAACTTACTTTCGAATGCTATTAAATATACGGAAAAAGGTTTTATTGAATTACAAGTAAAATGTATTAATGAAAATGGTATCTGTACTTTATTTATTACAGTAAAAGATTCAGGTCGTGGAATTAAAGCAGAAAATATTAATAAATTATTTACTAAATTTGAAAGATTAGATGTAGAAAGAAATACGACTACCGAAGGAACAGGGTTAGGACTTGCCATTACTAAAAAATTAGTAGAAATGATGGGTGGAAAAATCAATGTTGAAAGTACTTATGGACAAGGATCTATCTTTATGGTTACCATTCCTCAAAAAATAAGTAAAATGAATCCTGATTTAACGAATACTCAAATTATTAACACTACCGAAATTAATTTAAAAAATAAAGAATTAGATTTAAGATCTAAAAAAATATTAATTGTTGATGATAATAAATTAAATATTAAAGTAGCAAGGCGTAGTCTAGAACCATTTTCTTTTGAAGTAATTGACGAATGTTATAATGGAGAAGAATGCCTAAATTTAATTCAAAGTGGTAAGACTTATGACTTAATCTTAATGGATATTATGATGCCTGTTATGAGTGGAGAAACAGCCATGTTAAAACTCAAGGAAATGGCAAATTTTCATACACCAGTAATTGCTTTAACAGCAGATGCGATTGCCGGTGCCAAAGAAAAATATTTAAGTGAAGGCTTTATTGATTATATAGCAAAACCATTTAATAAAGATCAAATCAAAATAAAATTAGATGCTATTTTTACATCACAAAAGAAAGAAATGGGAAAGGAAAACAGTAATCCAACACCAACTATGATAGCACCTGATAATAATGCTTTATCTTCTATAAAACCAAAAGTAGAGTTTCAAGAATTACCTAAAGAATTTTATGAAGTTGGAAATCAAAAGGATATTCAAGAAATGTTAAAAGAACAAGAATCAGGGCTTAGCAACCTAGATTTTCTAAAACAAAAGGGAATTGATGTTGATAATGGAATTTCCTTATTAGGAGATAAAGAAATGTATTTAGATACTTTAAATGATTTCTATCAAAATTTAGATTCAAGGATACAAAAAATTACCTCTTTAAAAGAAGCAAAAGATATGTCAAATTATGCAATCGAAGTTCATTCTTTGAAAAGTGATTCGAAATATTTAGGTTTTATGAAATTAGCCGAAGTATCTTTAAATCATGAATTAAAAAGCAAAGAAAATGATATCAATTATGTAGAAGAACATTTTACAGAACTACAAAAAGAAATAGAAACAATCAAGCAAATTATGCAAGAGTACTTTGAAAAATATTAAAAATTGACTTTTTCCCTAATTTGTGTATAATAGATACTACTTTATGAAAGGGGAGAAAAAAATGGAAAATTTATATACTTATGATGATTTATTAAATATTGCTAAAAATGGTTGGTGCATAAAAAATCAACCACATAATTTTAAATATGTAGGAGAAGTTGAACAAATCAATCAGCAATTATTGATGCAAGATGGCCGCGATATAAGAAACATTCCAAGTGGAAAATTAAAAACAATGAAAATGAAAATGCCAAAGTATCGTTGTACAATTTGTGGAAAAATTACATATTAATGAAAAATCTTTCTCATAGAAAGATTTTTTTTGCTTTTTTTTATGAAATGTGGTATAATTAGAAACAATTTAATGAGGGGGGATTTTTGTTGAATATAAATGCAAATTATTTTTTTAGTACAATTGCAAATGGAAATATGAACACTAATAAGAATTTTTATCCTGAAGGTATGACCAAAGAAGAAATTAGAAAAGATTTTAATGAAAGAAGAATTAAACTAGGAAAAGAAAAAGGTTATCCCGGTTTAAAAGTATTAACTCCTATTCAAAAATCAAGACCTAATCTAATAGGAAAAACCGAAGAAGAACAAAAGCAATTAATGGAAAAATATCATAGTAAATACCAAGATGGACACTATGTTAGAATCACAAAAGAAATGATAGAACCATATGAAGATTTATATGATCTAGATATCTATGCTGATATTTTAATGATTGATAGCAAAGTACCAAATGTAGCTTTAGCATATCCAGTAGCTGATTGTCCTGTAGTTTTTTTAGAAGATACTAAAAATGAAGTCATTGCAATGGCACATTGTGGTGGAGAATATATTGATAGAGAATTACCTGGTCAAATAGTGGATTCATTATTGGAAGAATGTAATAGTAAACCTTATGATATTGCTGTGTATATTGGACCTCATGCTCAAAAAGAGCACTATACTTATGATTGTTTTCCTAAATTTATTAAAAACGAAAAAAATTGGGAAGGATGTCTAACAGAAGAAAATGGACTAATTCATATCAATATGGATAAAGCAATCATCAATCAACTGGTTAAAAGAAAAATTTCTTTAGAAACGATTTATTCAAGTAAATTAGATACGATTACTGATCCAAGATTTTATTCTAATAATCGTAGTTATGTTGATCAGAAGAAAGCAGGTAGATTTTATACTGGCTGTTATTATGGAAAAGATTCTTTACAAAAAGTAAAACGATTCAATAATCATATTGAAAAATAGAGTTAAATATAATATAATGAAAATAAGAAGTGGTGCATTATTCTAGTCACTTTAGTTATTACGAAGACGAGCCTAAAAATTCGTTAAAGAGCACATCTATGAAGCATTTGGTGCTTGCTTAGTACGCCCAGTATTGGGTGGGTGCTGAATGGAAAGAGTCTATGGGCGCTTATAATGGCATATGAGGAACGTCCCATTTTCTCGCGGAGACCTAATCTTGTGAAGCAATTGCTTTACGACTTAGGATTAAACCTATCTTGTGGAGAAATCTATGGATAGAGTAGCTTGGCTTGCGTGGTATATGGGAATAGAGACAACTTATCAAAAGGTGTACATCTTTTTAATAGGTATTGCTACTTGAAACATATACTGCAAAAAAGCATAGTAATAATAAGTAAAGTGTTTGAGGAAATCTCCTAGGGTGTACTGTTAATATAGGATTGCAGTGTATACTAAGTGGCAATCAAGTCATAGAATTGGTAACAATCTATTGCTTTCTTTCAAGGGGAACCGCTTACTGGTAACGGTAAGTAGAAAGTAGGGAAATCCAACTTGACCTAAGATACAAAGTTTACTATATTGATAACCATTTCTTATTTTTTTTATAATAAAGTTGAGGTTTAATAATAAATGAAAGTAAAAACATTCAAAGAAAAATATTCTAAAAAAGTAACGAAAAAACCAGTAAAAAATAAAAAATTAGTAGATTATAAATGGATTATGATAGTAACAATATTAGCCTTTTGTATTTCACTTATTTTTTCTTTTTTTTCAGAAACTATTATTCCTAATGTAAATAGTATAATAGCTATTATTGTAATCTTATTATTTATTGGTATTGGTATCTTATTTGATATGATTGGAATAGCAATTACTGTAGCAGATATCAAAATCTTTAACTCTATGGCGACGAAACAGGTAAGAGGAGCTCATCTTGCTGTAAAATTAATCAAAAATAATGAAAAAGCATCTAGTTTCTGTAACGATGTCATTGGTGATATCTGTGGTATTATTAGTGGTTCAGCTGGTGTTGCTTTAGCAACTATCTTAGCAAGTACTCTAAATTTAAATTTATTTGTTGTTGGCTTATTGATTACAGCAATAATTGCTGCTTTAACAATAGGAGGAAAAGCTATTGGAAAAGCAACAGCCATCAATAAAAGTACACCAATTTTATTTCAATTTTCTAGAGTAATATCCTGTTTTTATAGAAAGTAATAACTTTCTTTTTTTTTATTAGACAAATATCATTTTTTTTGATATACTGTCATAAGAATAGGTGATAGTGAAATGAAAAGAAAAACTTTAGCAATCATAATTTCGATAATTGGTTTTTTATTAGTAGTAAGTGGTGTAACTTACTTTGTATATGATAATCTTCATCAAAAAAATGAAGCTAATAAAAATATGGAGAATTCCATTATAAAAGATTATGAAGTATTTCGAGAAAAGGTAGATGCCTTTACTCAAAGTAGAACTACTTATCATGATAATGTGATCGTAAATTTATTTACAGAAACAGTAGAATCTGATTATGAAAAATGGCTTCCTATCCTAGAGGAATATACAAGTTCTGTAGATGATGTTGAAAATTCTTCTAGTAATCTAAAAGATCTATGTGTAAATCACTATTATTCTAATGAAGATATTAAAAATAAATGTCAATCTTTTGTGATTGCTTATGAAACAACAATGAATTATTATACGAAAGATATTATGGCTTTTAATGAAACGATAAAACAGTATCATACTACTGTTACTAATAGTAATGAAAACATGAAAGAATATGAATTAAAATATAATTATACCGATATTAATGCAGACGGTAATTTTGTAGGAAAAGATTAGTAAAGAGGTATTCATATGAAAACAGAGCAGAGTCAGAAAAAAAAGAAAATAAATTTAAAAATCAAAAGAATATTTTTGTTATTATTTTCCATTGGAATTATGGGATTATCATCAGGATTATTTATATTATATGGACCCTATACTTGGGTAAGAGAAACTCTTATTACAACAGCAATGACTACGATGAGTCACCAGTATTTAGCACGCTGGTTTTTCTCTGATGAATATATTAATAAAATACTAGCAAGTAATGTTTTAATTGAACCAGATGGTGAAACAAATCCTGATATTATCGAAATGCCTGATTTTGAAAATGATAAAAAATATGCTTCTAAATATGAAAAAGATATCTTCGAAGGTGTTGATGAAAATACTATTTATAAAATCATTGATGTAGAAGGAAAAGGATATAAAGGCTATGTAGTTGCGATTTACAAACCAGAAAAAGTAAAACTAGCAGTAAGTTCTAAATTAGGTACAGAAGGAGAAACTGTTAAGACTATGGCTCAAAAAAACAATGCTTTGATTGCGATGAACGGTGGAGGCTTTTTTGATCCTACATGGAATGGTAATGGTGGTATTCCTCATGGAACAGTTATTAAAGATGGAAGAATTATCTATGATTATGTAGATGCTC
Organism: uncultured Bacilli bacterium; assembly: GCA_947624515.1. Taxonomy (GTDB): domain Bacteria; phylum Bacillota_I; class Bacilli_A; order RF39; family UBA660; genus Alloscybalousia. The sequence continues at coordinate 5,860 of CANQKN010000026.1, read as the reverse complement.
AAGTTGGTGGAGGATTTATTGGATTTGATAAAGACAATAAACTAATTCTTGGTAGAATGACCAAAGAACAAGCAATTGCTAAGGGATTACGAGATGCTATTGAATTTGGTCCTTACCTAATCATAAATGGAAATCCAGCCTTTTCTGATGGTGATGGTGGTTGGGGAATTGCTCCTCGTAGTGCAATTGGTCAAAGGGCAGATGGAATTGTTTTATTTGTAGTAATTGATGGTAGAAGTACTAGTTCTTTAGGAATTGATATGGTAGGATTAACGAAATTAATGCAAAACTATGGAGCTGTTAATGCTGCTAATTTAGATGGTGGTACCTCTTCTGTATTATTTGAAGGACAAGAATTAGTAAATCATCCTCGTTCTACGATGAATGGACCAAGTGGTGTATTAAGAAGAATTGCAACAGCTTGGATTGTTACAGAATAAAAAATAATTTTTAAAAGGAAAATAGATATATATTTTCTTTTTTTTGTGTTGTTTGTGATATAATGAAAGTATAATGTAAAGAGTATGAAAGAAGCGTGAAAATATGAAATATAAAATTATGGATGGAAATGAAGCTTGTAGTTATGTATCCTATAACTTTACGGAAGTAGCAGGAATTTATCCAATTACCCCTTCTTCTCCAATGGCAGAACTTGCTGATAGTTGGGCATCTAGTGGAAAAAAGAATTATTTTGGTAACCCTGTGAAAGTAGTAGAAATGCAATCAGAAGCAGGAGCGGCAGGAATGATTCATGGTTCTTTGCAGGCAGGATGTCTAACAACAACCTATACAGCTAGTCAAGGTTTATTATTAATGATTCCTAATATGTATAAAATAGCAGGAGAACTTCTTCCTTGTGTAATTAATGTAGCAGCAAGAAGTATAGCAACCCATGCTCTATCTATTTTAGGTGATCATCAAGATATTTATGCAACTCGTATGACTGGGTTTGCTTTATTAGCATCTTCATCTGTTCAACAAGTAATGGATTTAACAGGAATTAGTCATTTATCAGCTATTAAAGGTCGGGTTCCTTTTATTAACTTTTTTGATGGTTTTAGAACGAGCCATGAATTACAGAAAGTTAGATTAATGGATACAGATAAATTAAAGGAACTAATAGATATGGATGCTTTAGAAGAATTTAGAAAAAAGGCATTAAATCCCAATCATCCAGTAACAAGAGGAACAACTCAAAATGATGATATTTATTTTCAAGCATCAGAAGTAAGAAATAGATATTACGAAGCTTTACCTGATATTGTTGAAGATTATATGAAAGAGATTAATAAGATAACAGGGGAAGAGTATCATCCATTTAATTATTATGGTAGTAAAACTGCTACTCGTATTATTGTTGCCATGGGTTCTGTTTGTGAAACGATTAGAGAAGTAGTAGATACTTTAAATGAAAAACAAGAAGAAGTAGGATTAATAGAAGTACATTTATATCGTCCTTTCTCAACAAAATATTTCCTAAATGTTCTTCCAATTACTGTAGAAAAAATAGCAGTATTAGATCGTACCAAAGAACCAGGTTCTTTAGGGGAGCCTCTTTATCTAGATGTTGCTAGTGTTATAAATAGTACAGAACGAAATATTCAAGTAATTGGTGGAAGATACGGTTTATCTAGTAAAAATACAACCCCTAGTGATATTAATGGAGTTTTTGAATATTTAAAACAAAAAGAATGTAAACACGATTTTACAATAGGTATTATCGATGATGTTACCAATAAAAGTATTGAACCAGTACCTATTACGATTCCTAATAACAGTGTTGAATTTTTAATCTATGGATATGGTTCAGATGGTATGGTTAGTGCTTGTAAAGATGTAATGAAAATTACAGGAGATTGTACCAATGCTTATGTTCAAGGGTACTTCCAATACGATTCTAAAAAATCAGGAGGGGTTACCAAATCACATTTACGGTTCGGAAAAAATCCAATTCATTCTACTTATTATGTAGAAAAACCAAGTTTAGTTATGTGTACCAAAGAATCTTATCTAAAAACTTTTAAGATGCTAGATGGTATTAAGAAAAATGGAATCTTTATTTTAAATACAGAAAAAAATCAAGAAGAAGTAATCAAAGAATTATCAAATCATGATTATAATATCTTAGTAGATAGAAAAATTAAATTTTATATCATCGATGCTTTCAAATTAGCAAAGGAAGTAGGATTAGATCATAAAATTAGTTCCATTATGGAAACTGTTTTATTTAAAGTAGGACATATCATGGATTTTGATTTTGCTTTAACAAGATTAAAAAAAGATATTGAGATGAAATTTCAAAATAAAGGAAATGATATTGTCGGAAAGAATCTAGAAGCAATTGATAAAGCTTTGGAACTTTTAACTTTAGTAGAACTTTCTGAAGAAGAAAAAGAAGAAATAGAAAATGAAACAGATGATAATATATTTGGTGTCATCTCTAGCGGTAGAGGAGATAGTCTAAAAGTAAGTGATTTTATTGCTTATGAAGATGGTACCTATACTCCAGGATTATCGAAATTAGAAAAAAGAAATATTTCAGATATTGGTCCTAAATGGGTTCCTGAAAATTGTATTCAATGTAACATGTGTTCTTTTGTTTGTCCACATGCTGTGATTCGTCCTTTCTTATTAAATGAAGAAGAAGTAGAAAAAGCACCGGAATCTTTAAAAGAAGAATTATTAGATGCTAATATCAAAGGACAGAACTTAAAATATGCTATTGGTGTATCCTTCCCAGATTGTACAGGATGTAAATTATGTATTAATATTTGCCCAGGTAAAAAAGGTGAAAAAGCATTATTCTTAGAAAAAATGGAAGAATTAAAAGAAACCAAAAAAGAAGCATATGAATATTTATTCCATCAAGTAACCGAAAAAGAAGTCATGCCAATTACGACCGTAAAAGGAAGTCAATTTAAACAGCCCAAATTTGAATTTTCTGGGGCTTGTGCAGGTTGTGGAGAAACTCCATATTTGAAACTATTAACACAGTTATTTGGAGATAAATTAATGATTAGTAATGCAACGGGATGTTCCTCTATTTATTCAGCATCATTACCTACAACAGCCTATTCTGTACCATGGGCAAACTCTCTATTTGAAGATAATGCTGAATATGGATATGGAATGAAAATTGCTGATAAGACCATAAAACAAAGAATTCAAAATTTGATCCATGATCATATGGATACAATTGATAAAAAAGAGAAAAAAATTTATGAAGCTTATTTAGAAAATATTACAGAAGAAAGTGCTCAAGCATTATATGAAATAATTGATCATACACCTATTGCTGAATTAAAAGAATTAAAAGAAAATATAAAACCAAAATCAATTTGGATTATTGGTGGTGATGGTTGGGCTTATGATATTGGTTTTTCAGGAATTGATCATGTCTTAGCTAATTATGAAAATGTAAATATATTAGTATTGGATACAGAAGTTTATTCCAATACCGGAGGTCAATCTTCTAAATCAAGTAAAGTAGGAAGTATCGCTAAATTTACTGCAAAAGGAAAAGAAGTTGCGAAAAAAGATTTAGCTAGAATTGCCCTTACTTATCCACATGTTTATGTTGGTAGTATTGCCATGGGAGCTAATATGCAACATACCATCAATGTATTAAAAGAAGCAGAAAGCTATAATGGACCTTCCATTGTTTTAGCTTATGCACCATGTATTAGTCAAGGAATTTTAACGGGAATGGAATCTACTATTCAAGAAGAAAAAAAGGCTGTAGAAACTGGTTACTATCCATTATTCCACTATCATCCTGAAACCAAAGAATTTAAATTAGATGCCAAACCTGATTTTAGTAGATACTTTGAATTTATTGCTGGTGAAGATCGTTATCGGATGTTAAAAAAGATTAATCCTGATAAATATCATGAACTATTAGAACAAAATCGAATCAATGCTATCGATCGATATAATTATTATGTTCAATTAGAAGAACAGTATGAAAATAGAAAGAAGGAAGAAAATGATTAATTCTTTCTTTTGTGTTTTTAGTATATGAAAAAATAATATTTTTTCATATACTATATTAGATATAGAATCAAAGATAAGGAAAATAAAAACTTAAAAACTTAAAATTTTAATAATGAAAAAAATTTGAGAAAGATAATTTTTGAAAAAAAAGTTTGATTAATCTTTACTTTTAACAAAAATTATTATATAATATCGGCATAAAATTATTTAGGAAGGAAGTTGAATATGAAAAAACTATCAGTTAAGGCTACAAAAGGATTATTTTTAGCTTCTGGTGTGGTAACAGCTGGTGTATGTACTCTTGCAATGAGTATTAATAATAATTCTTTTGAATCAAGTGATAAAGAGACATTAAGTTTTGTTGAAAATAAAACTATTGAAGTTGAAAAAGCAAAGGTGCTAGTGGAAGCAGAAAAGAATATTGATGAAGCTAAAGCAAAGGCTGAAACAGCTAATGAAGAAGTTGCGAAAGCAACAGAAACCAAAGAAGAAGCAGCAAGAGAAGTTAAGACTTTAGAAGAAGCAGTGAAGAAAGCTGAGGAAGCAAAAAAAGTGGCAGAAGCTGAAGTAAATGCAGCAAAATCTGAGGAAGAAAGAAAAGTAGCTGAAGCGAAAGTCAAAGCTATGGAAGAAGAAATTAAAAAAGCCGAAGAAGAAAGAGAATTAGCTAATGCCAAAGTTAAAGAAGCTGAGAAAAGGGTAAAAGAAGCTGAAGAAACAAGAAAAACAGCTGAAGAAGTAGTAAAACAAGCTGAAGAAGCAAAAAAAACTACTGAAACGGAAATTGAGAAAAAGGCTACCAATGTAAACAAAAACACAAATAATGAAACTAAAAAATCTACTGAAACAAAAGCTGAAGAAGAATCAAGTAGATCTCTCACTGAGGAACAACTTAAATATATGTTAGAACAAGCTAAAAAAGGTGAGAAAATCGATCAAGAAAATTATGAGAAAGCTTTAGAAGAAAAAGGTCTTAAAGTACCTGAAGAAAAACATACTGTGGAATTTCATTTCTTTAATACAAAGAATCCTATAACAGTCCATCGTTACGGGGATGAAGATTATTGGTCTAAATGTGGAAAAGATGGTGCAGGTTGTATATGGTTTGTAGAATTTTCATGTGACATGAATGAATGTGTTGGTTTCTCTGATTCTGGATCTGACACATTAAAAGAGAAAGTTCTTATTGGAAGAAGAGGAGATGTTTTAGAATATACAATGGAAGCTCCTAAAGGAAAACCTGGATATAGATTTAAACAATGGGAAATAATTTCTGCTAATAAGACTGTTACTAATAATGAATATGAAGGTGTACTTGTAAGTAGATATAGAGCTATCTATGAAAAATATTAATAAATAATGTTAATAATGAAAAATAAGAGAATCTAATGTGAAGTAATTGGTAACAATGAAGTTACAATACAAAAGTAGATATAAAATTTAAGTTGTAAGATAAAAGTATACACAAAAATGAACTGAACCCCATTTCTTGGATAAAGAAATGGGGTTTATATCAAAAAGTGTATACTTTTTTGTTTTTATTCTTTCCATTGGCTCTTAATATATATAATTTTATTTTTCACAAAAGTTACAACGAATGAGATTATCTTTTTGTGTTTTTATTATAAGAGAAACTCATATTCTTCCATATACTATTTTAGGTAGAAAAATAATAAAAAAAGAAAGGAAAAAATATATGGAAGATAAAAAATGTAAATTTTTACCACCTAGTTGTTTTTTATTAGGTCCAACCGGCCCAACTGGACCAGCAGGACCATCTGGAGGACCAACCGGCCCAACTGGTGCAACAGGAGCACCTGGAGCAACCGGACCTCAAGGAATTCAAGGCATCCAAGGTATCCAAGGT